>NZ_MUMI01000432.1 GCF_002155975.1 Amycolatopsis kentuckyensis | reverse complement strand
CGGCCTGCCCGAGCGCCAGCCGGGCCTCGACGTGGTCGTCCACGGCGTCCGCCCGCAGCTCGTCGAGCCGGGTGGCCTGCGGGGCGGCGAACGGCGCATCGGCCAGGTCGGTGAACGCGGGCCCGCGCCACAGCGCCAGCGCCTCGCCCAGCACGTCCGCCGCCCGCGTGTGCTCGGCGTTCTTCAGCAGCGTGCGGCCCTCGCGGACGAGCCGTTCGAAGCGGTGAACGTCCACTTCGTCCGGTGCGACGGCCAGCCGGTACCCGGCCGCGGTGAACTCGACCGGCGCGAGGTCTTTCAGCGCCGTCCGCAGCCGCGACACCTGCGACTGGAGGGCGTTCGCCGCGCCGTCCGGCGGGTATTCGCCGTACATGCCGTCGATCAGCCGCTCGGCCGACACGAACCGGCCGGCCTCGAGGGCGAGCAGCGCCAGCAGCGTCCGCGACCGCGGGCCGCCCACCGCCACCTGCGTGCCGTCGGGGCGCCACGCGGCGACGGCCCCCAGCACCCCGAATCGCATGGACCCAGCCTAAGACGTCCCCCACCTGCGGCGGGCGTCACTCCACAGGGGAGTTCGGCGTGGTCCTGTGAATCACCTGAGCGTGCGTCTATACACTTCGCCGGGTCCCCACGCAATGGGAGAGGTATGTCGTCCGAGAGCATTGCCCTAGGTCAACCCACCGTGGGCGAAGAGGAGCTCGCTGCCGTAGCCGAAGTCTTCCGCTCCGGCTGGCTGGCCGGTGCCGGCCCGGCGTGCCGTCGCTTCGAAGAGCGGTTCGCCAAGGTCACCGGCACGGCGCACGCGCTGACCACCGCGAACTGCGGCTCGGCGCTCTTCCTCGGGCTCAAGGTCCTCGGCGTCCAGCCGGGCGACGAGGTGATCGTCGGCGACTACACGTTCCCGGCGACCGGCCACGCCGTCGTGCAGGCCGGCGCGAAGCCGGTGTTCGCCGACATCCGCCCGGACGTCTTCAGCGCGGACCCGGCGCACGTCGAAGCCCTGGTCACGCCGAAGACGGTCGGCATTCTCGCGGTCGACGTCGCCGGCCAGCCCGGTGACTTCGACGAATACCGCGCGATCGCCGACAAGCACGGTCTCTGGCTCTTCGAGGACGCCGCCTGCGCCGCGGGAGCGACGTACCGGACGCGCCCGGCCGGCAGCCTCGCCGACCTCGCCGCGTTCTCCTTCCACGGCCGCAAGGGCATCACCGCGGGCGAGGGCGGCGCGCTGGTCTCCGACCGGGAAGACCTCATCGCGCACGCCCGCAAGCTGCACACCTACGGCATCGAGCCGGCCATCAGCCGCGAAGGCTCGGACACGCTGCCCATCCCGGAGTTCCACGAGCTCGGCTACAACTTCCGCCTGTCGGACGTCCAGGCCGCGATCATGAACGTCCAGCTCGACCGCCTCCCCGACCTCCTCGCCGCCCGCCGCTCGGTCGCGAAGCGCTACCACGAGGCGTTCGCCGACGTCGGTGCGCTGACCGTGCCGGTGGAGCTGCCCGACCGCGAGCACCCGTGGCAGGCCTACCTGCTCACGGTCGCGCCCGAAGTCAGCCGCGACACGCTGGCCCTGCGGATCCGCTCCCAGGGCGTCCAGTGCAACTTCGGCACGTACGCCTCGCACCTGCAGCCGATCTACGGGCCTCAGGCCCCGCTGCCCGTCTCGGCCGACGCGTTCGCGCGTCAGCTCGCCATCCCGATGCACGCCAACCTCACCGACGCCGAAGTCACGCGCGTCGCCGAGGTCGTGCGCGAAGCCGTGCAGTCCCTGTCCTGAAGCCACCGACCGAGGAGAAATTGGTGTCCGACAAGAAGGTGCTCTTCACCGGGGGCGGTGGCTTCATCGCCGCGCACGTGATCCCGCTGCTGCTCGAAGGCGGCTACACGGTCCGGATCTTCGACAACATGACCCGCGGCGACCGCGCCCGGGTCAACGAGTTCGTCGCGACCGGCCGGGTCGAGCTGGTCGAGAAGGACGTCCGGTACGGCGGCGCGGTGCGCGAGGCGATGCGTGGCTGCACGCACGTCATCCACTTCGCGACGGTGTCGATCAACAAGTCGATCGCCGACCCGCACGAGTCGATCGACATCAACATGATCGGCAACCACAACGTGTTCGCGGCGGCCGCGGACGAGGGCGTCGAGCGGCTGGTGTTCGCCTCGACCGCGTCGGTCTACGGCGACCCGAAGCGGCTGCCGATGCACGAGGACGACGAGCTGCGCCCGCTGACGCCGTACTGCATCTCCAAGCGCGCCGGCGAGGACCTGCTCGGCTTCTACGAGCGCCAGAAGGGCCTGTCCTGGAACGCGCTGCGGTTCTTCAACGTGTACGGCCCCGGCCAGAAGATCGAGGCCTACTACACGTCGGTGATCAACCACTTCATCCAGCGCCTGCGCAACGGCCAGCCGCCGATCATCGACGGCCGCGGCGACCAGTCGATGGACTTCGTGCACGTCACCGACCTCGCGCACGCCGTCGTCGCGGCGCTGGAGTCGGAGAAGGCGAACGTGCCGATCAACATCGGCACCGGCATCGACACGTCGATCGCGGCGCTGGCCAAGATCCTCATCGAGGCGGTCGGCGTCGACGTCGAGCCGCTGTTCAACGAGCGTGACGTGCTGGTCTCGCGGCGCGCCGCCGACATCAGCCGGGCGCGGGACGTGCTGGGCTGGGAGCCGCGGATCACCGTCGAAGACGGCATGCGGGATCTGGTCAAGGAAACGGAGTGAACACCACCGCGGGGCCGGCCCAAGGGCGTGCGATGCGCATCGCGGTGGTGAACAACTTCTTCCCGCCGCGCGTGGGCGGCAGCGCGCACATGGCCGCCTCGCTGGCGGCGCAGTTCGCCGCGGCCGGGCACGAAGTCCTCGCGATCACGGCGGCGTACGGCGAGGCCCCGGCCGAGGAGGAGCGCGACGGCTACCGCGTCGTGCGCTTCCCCGCGGTGAAGATGCCGCAGATCGGCCTGTCGATCGACTTCGACATGAGCTTCGCGTCCCTGCGGCCGGGCAACTGGCGGCGGCTGTGGAAGCTGCTGGACGAGTTCCGGCCGGACGCCATCCACCTGCACGGCCAGTTCTTCGACCTCTCGTGGCTGGCCGGCATCTGGGCCCGGCGGCACGGCGTCCCGGCGCTGCTGACCATCCACACCCTGCTGATCAGCGACAACAAGCTGTACGGCGGCGTGTTCCGGCTGCTCGACGCGGTGCTCGTGCGGCCTCTCCTGGCCTACATGCGGCCCCGGTACGTCATCCTCGACAAGCTCGGCGTCGACTACTGCGTCGTGCGGTACGGGACGAGCGACGCGAACTCCGAGTACTTCCCGATCGCCGTCGACACCGGGCACTTCGCCAAGCCGGTGACGAAGGACGTCCGCGCGGAGCACGGGATCGGCGACGCACCGCTGATCGTGTCGCTGGGCCACGTCATCCCGCTGCGCAACCGGCTGCCGCTGATCGAGGCCCTCCCGGCCATTTTGGACAAGCACCCCGGGGTGCGGGTGGTCGTCGTCGGCCGCGTGTACCACGACGCGTTCCTGAAGCGCGCCGCGGAGCTGGGCGTGTCGGACGCGCTGATCGTCACGGGCGCGGTGCCGAAGGAGGACGTCCCGGCGTACTTCGCGGCCGCGGACATCGTCACGCACGACCTCAACGGCGGCTGCGGCACGGCGTCCCTGGAGGCGATGCTGTCGGGCACGGCGACGATCGCGTCGGTCACCGAGGACAACTACCCGGGCATCGAGCTGCGCAACGGCGAGAACGTGCTGCTGGTGCGCCCGGACGACGCGGAAGCCGTGGCCCGCACGGTGATCGAGCTCTTCGACGACCCGGAGAAGCGGGCCCTGATCGCGCAGCGCGAGAGCGAGCTGGTGCGGTCGAACTTCGGCCTCGACGTCGTCGCGGAAGAGCACCTCAGGACCTTCGAGAAGCTGGTGTCGGAAGCCGATGTTCTTCGATGACGAGCGCAGCCACCGGCTGCGCCCGCAGATCCTGACCGAGCTCGTCTCGCAGTACATGAACGACGCCGAGCGCGCTCAGTTCTACGGGCTGCCTTCGACGTGCCGCGTCCGCGAGCGCGTGAAGATCATCAGCCCGGAGAACCTGAAGATGGGCGACCACTGCTGGGTGGGTGAAGGAGCGGCCCTCGACGCGAGCGGCGGCCTGGAGATCGGCGAGCACACCAGCATCGGGCTGAACACGCTGATCTTCACGCACTCGAGCTGGCTGGCGAACATGACGCTGCAGAACCACTCGGGCAGCGACCTGATCGAGCGCAAGCCGGTGAAGATCGGCAAGGGCTGCTTCATCGGCGGCCTGGTGGTGATCATGGCGGGCGTGACGATCGGGGACTTCGCGACGGTCCAGCCGAACTCGGTGGTGGCGAAGGACGTCCCGCCGCGGACCCTGGTGGCGGGCAACCCGGCGCGGGTGTTCCAGCGGTACGACGAGGAGTACATCCAGTCCGAAGTGGACCGGGTGCGGGCGGAGAACGCGCGTCGCCGGGAGATCGCCGAGGAACGCGGCGGAGATGCGTCCGGCTGGGGCGCGCCGTCGGGGGACTTCTCGGAGTAGGCCCCGGACGTGGATGACGGCGGCACCGGCGCCGAACGCCGATACCGCCGTCGTGAAACCGCCCGATCCTCCCGGCGGTGAAGTTCTACGCACGGAACCGCACGGTCCGCCCGCTGGACAATCTAGTACTCAGTGACCGAGCGCAAGATATCGGTTACACAACGTTTCGGCAGCTGCCGGCCGTCCGGCGAACCGTGGCAAGCTGGGCGAGCAACCTTTCCTCGGCCCGGCCGTCGCTGGGAACGACGAAACGAGGTGATCCATGGCGCGCGGCGACGAAGAGTTCGCGGAGTTCGTCCGCGCGTCGTCGGCTCGGCTCACGCACGCCGCGTTCCTGCTCACCGGTGACCGCCACCAGGCGGAGGACGCCGCCCAGACCGCCTTCACGCGCACCTACGCGGCTTGGTCGCGGGTCCGGCACAAGGACGCCTACGGCTACGCCCGGACCGTCCTGGTGAACCACGTCATCGACGGCTGGCGGCGCCCCATCCGCGAGTACGCCACCGAAGCCCTGCCCGAGCAGCAGGACCGCCTCGACGTCGGCAAGGCCGTCACCCAGCGCGCGTGGCTCACCGCGGTGCTCAAGACGCTCACCGACCGCGAACGCGCCGTCGTCGTGCTGCGCCACTTCTTCGACCTGCCCGAAGCCGACGTGGCCCGTGAGCTCGGCGTTTCCCTGGGTACCGTGAAGAGCACGAACTCGCGGGCGCTGGCCAAGCTGCGGGTCGAGGCGGACCCGGAGGACACGCTGATCGGAGGGAGCGGGCGGTGAACGAGCTCGAAGACTTCCGCGCCGTCCTCCGGCAGCCGCCCGAGGAGCCCTTCGCCGAACCCGACCTGGCCAGGATCATGGCCGACGGGACGCGCATCCGCCGTCGCCGACGGCTGCTGACCGGCGCCGGCGGGGTCGCCGCCGCGGCCGCCGTCGTGCTCGTCGTGGTGTTCGCCATCCAGCTGCGGCAGCCCGCGACGGCGCCGGTCGCGCAGCCACCGTCGCCGTCGCTTTCCACGACGTCCCCGGCACCGCCCGCGGAACAGCCGATCGGCGACGTCGTCGGCACCGGGATCCGGACGCCGTCGGGCGAGCTCGTCTTCTACGCGCGGGCCGTCGACGCGCCGGAGCTGCCGGGAGTCCGCTTCGGCCTGGTGGCCGGCTTCCGGTCCGGGACGTCGCTGCAGTCCCTGCTGGCGACGAACGAGTTCCGCGGGTCCGACCGGTCGTTCGGCTTCCACGCCACCGACGGCGGCGAGACCATCGGCAACCAGGTCATCCCGGTGTTCGGCTACTTCGCCGGCCCGGCGGCGCGGATCACGACCACGGTGCACGGCCAGACCGTCGAGGCGAACCTGGCCAAGTGGACCGCGGACCCCGAGGTGGTCATCTTCTGGTTCAACCCCGACGTCGTCCCCGACTCCGCCGTCCTGACGCCCCTGATCGCCTACGACGCCGACGGCAAGCGGCTCACCAAGTAGGCGGTACCCGCCCACCCGAAGCGGGCGTATGACGTGAATCGTGACCTCTCGACGAGCGTTCCTCACGGCCACGGCCGCTTTGGGCATGGTTGCCGCCGCTCCGGCCGGCGCCGCCGAGCTCGGGGACCGCGGGCCCGGTGGCCCGGTCCGCCCGCAGCGTCCCGACGCGGAGCTGCGGGCCCTCCTCCGCCAGGTCGACGAACGGCGGATCGAAGCGACCGTGCGGCGGCTGGCCGCGTTCGGCACCCGGCACACGCTCTCCGCCCAGGACGACCCGGTCCGCGGCATCGGCGCCGCGCGTGACTGGCTCTTCGCGCAGTTCCAGCGGATCGCGGCGGGGTCCGGCGGACGGCTGGGCGTCGAGCTCCAGTCGTACGTCCAGCCGCCCGCCGACCGGATCCCGGTGCCGACGAAGATCACCAACGTCGTCGCGACGCTGCGCGGGGCCACCGATCCCGGCCGCGTGTACGTCGTTTCGGGGCACTACGACTCGCGCCGCAGCGACGTCATGGACTTCACCGGGGACGCGCCGGGCGCCGACGACGACGCTTCGGGTGTCGCGGTCGCCCTGGAGCTGGCCCGGGTGCTCTCGACGCGGCAGCCGGCCGCGACGATCGTCTTCGCCGCCGTCGCGGGTGAAGAGCAGGGCCTGTACGGCTCGCGGTACATGGCGCAGCAGTTCAAGGCGGCCGGCACCGACGTCCAGGCGATGTTCACCGACGACATCGTCGGCTCGAGCCGCGCCGACGACGGCACCCGCGACCCCTTCACGATCCGCCTCTTCGCCGAAGGCGTCCCGACGGCGGAAACCCCGGCCGAGGCAAGCCTGCGCCGCAGCATCGGCGGCGAGAACGACTCCCCACCGCGGCAGCTGGCCCGGTTCGTGAAGTCCGTGGCGGAGAACGACGCCACCGGCATGACGGTCCGGGTCGTCCACCGCCGCGACCGCTACCTGCGCGGCGGTGACCACATCGGCTTCCTGGAACAGGGCTACCCGGCGGCGCGGTTCACCGAGCCGAACGAGGACTTCGCCCACCAGCACCAGGACGTCCGCGTCGAAAACGGTGTCCGGTACGGCGATCTGCCGGAGTTCTGCGACTTCCCGTTCACCGCGCGGGTCGCCCGGGTGAACGGCGCCGCGCTGTGGTCACTGGCCACGGCCCCGGGCACGCCGAAGGGCGTCAAGATCCGCACGGCGGCCCTGACGAACGACTCGGAACTGCTCTGGACCGCCACGCCGGGCGCGTCGAGCTACGAGGTCCTGTGGCGCGAGACGACGGCGCCGGACTGGACGCACGCCATCGACGTCGGCCCGGCGCTGACGGCGAAGATCGACCTGTCCAAGGACAACGTCTTCTTCGGCGTCCGCGCGGTGGGCCCCGGCGGTCACCGGAGCCCGGCCGCGTTCCCGGCGCCGGTGAGCTAGGCCGCCGCCTGCGTCAGGACCTGCTCGACGACGTGGTGCGACGGCAGGATCAGGTCGCGCTCGGTGTCGGCGTCGACCTTGCCTTCGAGGAGGTCGCAGAACCGGTCCAGCTGCGTCGCGAGCGGCTCCCGGGCCGTGATGAGCTCGGGGATCTCGATGACCGTCTGCTGCCGGTAGCCGAGGCCGTCCGGGGTCACGGAGTCGTGCGAGATGTGCCGGTAGATCGTGACGTCCCGGCGCAGCAGGTCGATCTCGATCAGCCGGTCGAGCTCGGACACCATCAGCGACCGGACCTTGCGCTGCCCCAGCCGGGACGCCGACACCGTGGCCAGGCCGGTCGGGAACGACAGCACCGTCTCGATGGTGTCCTCGGCGCCCTCGACCGACGACGGGTGGAAGTAGCCCGCGCCGGACGTCACGCGCGCCGGCGTCGCGCCGCCGAAGAACTGGATCGCCAGGTCGACGTCGTGCACCAGCAGGTCCCACGCGACGCCGGTCTTGATCCGCGGCGCGTACGGGCCGTGGCGGCGGGCCATCAGGTGGATCGGCTCCTGGACCAGCGCCAGCGCGGTCATCACCGCCGGGTTGTAGCGCTCCAGCAGGCCGCACATCAGCGGGATGTCGTTCTTCGCCGACAGCGAGACGATTTCCTGGGACTTCTCGAAGCTGTTGCAGACCGGCTTCTCGACCAGCATCGGCTTGCCCTGGCGGAAGATCTCCTGCGCCAGGTCGTAGTGCACCTCGGTGGCCGACGCCAGCACCACGGCGTCCACATCGGACAGCGAGCCGATCTCCGGCGTCCACCGCGTTTCGTACCGCTCGGCGACGGCCTTGCCCGCTTCCTCGCGCGGATCGATCACGCGGACCAGGTCCACGCGCTCGTTCCCGGCGAGCACGCGGGCGTGGAGGGAACCCATGTTCCCGGAACCGACAAGAGCGATCCGATGCGTCATGCGCCCAGTACCTCGCGAACGGTTTCGATGATGGTGTCCAGGTCGGACTCGGTCAGGTGCGGGTGCACCGGCAGCGACAGCGCCTGCTGCGAAACGGCGTGGGCCACCGGGAAGTCCTCGACGCGCGCGCCCGGGATCAGGTCGTGACCCGCGTAGCAGTCGTAGTCGAAGACGATCTTGGGGTAGTAGATGCCGTTGCCGATGCCGCGCTCGGTGAGCGCCGCGGCGAGCTCGTCGCGCGAGAGGAACGCGTGCGGCCCGACCAGCACGGTGTACTGGTGCCACACGTGCTCCCGGCCCGGCAGCACCTGCGGGACGTCGAGGCCCGGCGTGCCGGCGAGGCCCTCCGACAGCCGCTTCGCGTTCGCCTGGCGGGCGGCGGTCAGCTGGTCGAGCTTCGCCAGCTGCGGGATGCCGACGGCGGCGTGCAGGTCGGTCATCCGGTAGTTGTGCCCGGCGACCTCGTACTGGTACCGGGCGCGCATGCCCTGGTTGCGCAGCACGCGCAGCTTGTCGGCCAGCGCGTCGTCGTCCGTGGTGATGACGCCGCCCTCGGCGGTGGTGATGTTCTTCGTCGCGTACAGCGAGAAGCAGCCGATGCCGAACGAGCCGGCCTGCTTGCCCTCGAACGACGCGCCGACGGCCTGCGCCGAGTCCTCGATCACCTGCAGGCCGCGCTCGGCGGCCAGGGGCGCGAGCTTGCCCATGTCCGCCGTCTGGCCGTAGAGGTGCACCGGCATCAGGACCTTCGTGCGGTCCGTCACGGCCTTGGCGACGGCGTCGGGGTCGATCGCGAAGTCGTCGCGCCGGATGTCGGCGAAGCGGACGGTCGCGCCGGCCTCGAGGATCGCGTTCAGCGTCGCCACGAAGGTGAACGGCGAGGTGATGACCTCGTCGCCGGGCTTCAGGTCCAGCACCTGCAGGGCCGCGACCAGCGCGGTGGTCCCGTTGTTGACCGCGATCGCGTGCTTCGTCCCGGAGACCGCCGCGAAGGCGTCTTCGAAGCGCTTGACCATCGGTCCCTGTGCGATGGCGCCGGAGCGCAGCACCTCGACGACGAGGTCCTCCGCGTCGCGGACGTCGACCACAGTGATGGGGATCATGGGCAGTCTCTCTCGGCAGGCGATTTCGGTGCGTCCGGTACAGTGAGCCGCCGGTTCTGCGCCCGGCCGCCCTGCAGCAACGCGGGCCACACGTTACCGGGCGCGGTAGCACGCCCAGTACCCAGCCGCCGACGAACGGATACCCGCCCGTGGCCAACCGCATCCACCCGACCGCCGTCATCGGCGAAGGCGTCGAGCTCGGCGAGGACAACGTCATCGGGCCGTTCGCGGTGATCGCCGGGCCGACGCGGATCGGCGACGGCAACTGGATCGGCCCGCACGTGACGATCGGCACGCCCGGCGAAGACCGTAGCCGTCCCCACCCCGCGGCCTGGGAAGACGCCCCGGCCGGTGACCCGGATCACGACGGCCACGGCGTCGTCATCGGCAGCCGCAACCGGATCCGCGAGTACGTGAGTGTCCACCAAGGGACCTGGCGGACAACGACCGTCGGCAGCGACAGCTACTTCCTCCGCAACTCCCACATCGCGCACGACTGCCTGGTCGGCGACGGCGTGACGATCGCCTCCAACGCCGTGACGGGTGGCCACTGCCACATCTGGGACGGCGCCAACCTCGGCATGGGCGCGATCCTGCACCAGAAGGTCGTGATCGGCCCCGGCGCGATGATCGGGATGGGCTCGGCGGTGCGGCGCGAGATCGGCGCGTTCACCATCGCCGTCGGCAACCCGGCCCGCGTCACCGGCGTCAACGTCGTGGGCCTGTCCCGCCGCGGTCTCGACGAGGAGACGATCGAGGCACTCGGGCCGTGGCTGAAGGGCAAGGAAGCTCTCCCGGACGTCACGCTGCCCGGCGACCTCTCTACCTTGGTAAAGGCGTGGGACGCTCGCCCGCGCGACGAGCACTAGGAGCTATGCAGATGTCTGAAGTCGCCCCCAAGCTGCGCGAGGTCTTCGTCGAGGCGCTGGACCTCGACGGCGGTGTGGACGTCGAGAACCTGAAGTACCGCGACATCGAGGCGTGGGACTCGGTCGGCCACATGGCGCTGGTCGCGGCCATCGAGGACGAGTTCGACGTCGAGTTCGACACCGACCAGGTCATCGACATGTCGAGCTTCAAGGTCGCCGTCGACATGGTGACCGAGCTGCAGTCGAAGAATGACTGATTCGTCGCTGTCGGGCCGGGTCGCGCTCGTCACCGGCGGGACGCGGGGGATCGGCCTGGCCACCGCCCGCGCTCTGGTGGAGGCGGGCGCCACGGTGGTCCTCACCGGCCGTGACGAAGCTCGCGCCAAGGAAGCGGCCGCGTCCGTGGGTGCTTCCGGGCTGGCGCTGGACGTCACCGACGCAAAGGCAGTGTCTTCGCTGGTCAGGGCGGTCGCCAAGGAGCACGGCAAGCTCGACGTCGTCGTCGCGAACGCCGGGATCATGGAGGACGCGCTCCTCGGGATGATCCGCGAAGAGCTGGTCGACACGACGCTGAGCACGAACGTCGCCGGCACGCTGCACACCGTCCAGGCCGCGGCCCGGGCGATGATGCGCAAGAAGTCCGGCGCGATCGTCGTGCTCGCCTCGATCGTCGGCGAGTACGGAAGCGCAGGTCAGACGGTGTACGCGGCGTCGAAGGCGGCGGTGGCGAACATCGCGCGCTCGGCGGCGAAGGAGCTCGGCCGGTCCGGCATCCGCGTCAACGCGGTCGCGCCGGGCGTCATCGAGACGGATCTCACCGCGGGCCTGAGCGAGGACGCGAAGGCCGAGAACGCCGGCAAGACGCCCCTCGGGCGGCTCGGCCGGCCCGAAGAAGTGGCGAACGCGATCCGGTTCCTGGTGAGCGACGAGGCGTCGTTCATCACCGGCCAGGTGCTGGGGATCGACGGAGGCTTGGTGCTGTGACGTTGCTGGGTGCGGGGGCTCGGCTGGTGGATGTGGCCGGGGGCCGCACGCTGGCGGGCGCGGAACTGTCGGCCGAGGTCGGCCGCGCGGTGGAGAAGCTGGCGGCGCTGCCCACCGGCGTCGTGTTCGCGCGGATGTCGGTCGACCTGGACAGCGTGCTGACCTACCTGGGCGCGTTCGAGTCCGGGCGGGCGATCGCGCTGATCGATCCGGCGCTGGACGCGGACGTGCTGGCCGGACTGGTCTCGCGGTTCCGGCCGGCGGCCGTGCTGTCGGCCTCCGGGGACGCACCCGACGGCTACACCGCGCAGGGCGCCGACTGGCTCCGTTCTTCGGCCGACGGCGTCATTCCGCACCCTGACCTCGCCGTCCTGCTGCCGACCAGCGGGTCGACCGGCAACCCGAAGCTCGTCCGGCTCTCGCGGCAGGCGATCCTCTCGAACGCTGACGCCATCGCGCAGGTGCTGCACATCGACTCGGACGAGGTCGCGCCGACCTGCCTGCCGCTGCACTACAGCTACGGCCTTTCGGTGCTGAACTCGCACCTGGTGCGGGACGCGACGATCGTGATCGAGCCGTCCGGCGTGCTCGGCCGCGGCTTCTGGGACGCGGTGAACACCTACGGCGTCACGTCGCTTTCCGGTGTCCCGTACCACTACGAAATGCTGCGGCGGCTCAAGTTCGACCCCGCGAAGTACCCGACGCTGCGGACGCTGACGCAGGCCGGCGGGAAGCTGCGCGACGACTTGATCGCCGAGTTCAACGACAAGATGCTCGCCGTCGGCGGCCGGATGTACGTCATGTACGGCCAGACCGAGGCCTCGCCGCGGATGACGACGGTGCCCGCCGAAAGGCTGGCCGAAAAGCTCGGTTCCGCCGGGCCGGCGCTGCCGGGCGGCCGGTTCGCGGTGCGCCGGGACGACGGCTCGGAGACCACGCACCCGAAAATTGTCGGTGAGGTCGTCTACCGTGGGCCCAACGTGATGATGGGCTATGCGGACGACGAGTCCGGACTGGCCAAGGGCGACGAATACGGTGGCGTGCTGGCCACCGGTGACCTCGGGTACCTCGACGAAGAGGGGTACCTGTTCATCACCGGCCGGCTCAAGCGCATCGGCAAGGTCTTCGGCAACCGCGTCAGCCTCGACGATCTCGAGCAGGCCGTGCGCACGGCGGCGGTCGGGATCGACGTGGTGGCCGCGGTGGCGGCCGGCGACAAGGTCGTGCTGTTCGCCGAGGGTGCCGACGCCGGCATCTGCAAGGACGCGTCACGGGCGCTGTCCGAGCGGCTGCACCTGCACGTCAGCGGGTTCGACGTCCGCCCGATCGAAACCGTGCCGCTGCTGGCCAGCGGCAAGATCGACTACCGGACCTTGGAGGGGCGGGTATGAGTGTGTTCACGCGGTCGCAGGCCGACCGGGAAGCCTTGCTGCTGCCCGAGCTGGCTTCGCTCACCGCCCACCACCGGGCGCATTCCGAAGGCTACGACCGGATCCTGTCGTCGCTGGGCATCGCTTCGGACGCCGCTTTCGGCTCGATCGCCGACCTGCCGTGGCTGCCGGTGCGGATGTTCAAGACGCACGACCTCAAGTCCGTGCCGGACAGCGAGGTCTTCAAGACCCTGACGTCGTCGGGCACCACCGGCGCCGGCGCGTCCCGCATCTACCTGGACAAGGAGGCGGCGGGCGCGCAGACCAAGCAGCTGGGCGCGACGCTGCAGGAGGTCCTCGGCGGCGAGCGGCTCCCGATGCTGATGGTCGACACGATCGGCATCATCAAGAACCGCCGCTCGTTCTCCGCGCGCGGCGCGGGGGTGCTGGGCATGGCGAACTTCGGCCGCAAGCACACGTACGTGCTCGACGAGAACGACCAGCCGGACGTCGAAGCGGTCAAGAAGTTCCTGGCCGAGTACGGCGACAAGCCCTTCCTGATCTTCGGCTTCACGTTCATGGTGTGGCTGTACCTGTACGAGGTCGCTCGGGACCACGGGCTCGACCTGTCGAACGGCATCCTGATCCACTCCGGTGGCTGGAAGAAGCTGATCGACCGCGCGGTGGACAACACCGAGTTCCGGCGGCGGTTCAAAGAGGACACCGGCCTGACCCGGATCCACAACTACTACGGGATGATCGAGCAGATCGGCACGGTGTTCCTCGAAGGCCCGTCCGGTAACTCGCTGTACTGCCCGGACTTCGCCGACGTCGTCATCCGGAACCCGGAGACGTGGGAAGAGCAGCCGGTCGGGGAGCCGGGCGTGATCGAGGTCGTCTCGACGCTGCCGCGGTCGTACCCCGGGCACGTGCTGCTGACCGAAGACCTCGGCGTCTACAACGGCATCGACGACGGCGACTGGCCGGGCAAGCACTTCTCCGTGCTCGGGCGGCTGCCGAAGGCGGAGGCCCGCGGGTGCTCCGACACGTTCTCGGGAGCGGCGGCGTGACTTCTCTGACCCAGCGTTTTCCTGCTGCTGAACCGATCGCCGTGACCGAATTGGTCGACGAGCTGCGTGCTTCGCCGCCGGGCGGCCGGTTGCGGGTGGGCGACCCGCGGATCGTCGAGTTCGTCACGAAGTTCGCGCGCAAGCTGCTGGCCCCGGCCACCGCGCGCCGGTTCCCGGAGCTCGCCTCCCTCGGTTTCTTCCTGCGCAAGGGCGAAATCGCCAAGGCGTTGTCCACTCTGGACACCTCGGGGAACGCGCTGCGGTTCCCGCGCGGGCTGGTGTTCCACGTGCCGCCGGCGAACGTCGACACGATCTTCGTCTACTCGTGGGCGCTGTCCGCGCTGGCGGGCAACCACAACGTCGTGCGGGTCTCGTCGCGCTCGGCCGGGGCCGCCGAGGCGGTGCTCGAAGCGCTGAACGCGGCGCTGTCCGAAGTGGACCCTTCGGTTTCCGGCGTTGTCCGGGCGACGCAGCGGATGGTGACCTACGACCGCAGCGACGAGGTGAGCGGCGCCCTGTCGCTGGCCGCCGACCTGCGCGTCATCTGGGGCGGCGACGGCTCGGTCGCGGCCCTGCGGAAGTACCCCCTGGCCCCGCACGCGCGTGACCTGACGTTCCCGGACCGCTCGTCCTTCGCCGTCGCGTCGGTGGCGGGCTGGCAGCGGGCGTCGGCCGAAGAGCGTCGCGCGGCCGCCGAGGGCTTCTACAACGACTCGTACTGGTTCGACCAGGCCGCCTGCTCGTCACCGCGTGCGGTGTTCTGGGTCGGCGACGAAGCCGGTGCGCAGGCGGCGGGGAGCGAGTTCCGGACGCTGCTGGCGGCGGTGCTGGAGACGAAGCAGCACGTCACCGAGCCCGCAATGGCGGTCCAGAAGCGCGTCTCGGCGTACGGCGCGGCGGTCGACGGCCTGGTCAAGGGGATCGCGTTCCAGGGCAACGGCCTGGCGACGCTGGAGCTGACCGACCCGGCGGTGCTGCCGCGCGAGTGGCTCGGCGCCGGCACGTTCGCCAACGCGCGAGTGTCCTCTTTGTCCGATCTGGTGCCGATCGTCCTCCGGAAGGACCAGACGGTCAGCCAGTTCGGCTTCACGGCCGAGGAGCTGACGGCGTTCGCGCACGAGCTCGCGGGCCGCGGCGTCGACCGGATCGTGCCGTTCGGCTCCGCCCTGACCTTCTCGGCGGTCTGGGACGGTTACGATCTGCTCTCCGAGTTCAGCCGCCTGGTCACGGTGCAGGCCTGAGGAGAGCCGTCGATGACGACAGTTGAGGACCTGCCGGCTGCGGGAAAGCAGCCGAAGTCCACCCGGGCGAAGATCCTCGACGTCGTCCGGTGGGTCGCGATCCTGCTGGTCATCGGCTTCGCGGCGAAGCAGCTGGCGGCGAACTGGGGTGAGTTCTGGCACACCCTGAGCGACGTCGCCTGGGAGTCGTCCCTGCTGAGCCTGGTCGCCCTGGTCGCGGCGATCCTGGTGTCGACCTGGGGCTGGCAGGTGATGGTCGACGACCTGGGTGCGCCGATCGGCTACGCCCGCGGCGCCCAGATCTGCCTGGTCGGCTCGCTCGGCAAGTACGTGCCGGGCTCGGTCTGGGCGTACCTGCTGCAGATGGAGCTGGGCCGCAAGGCGGGCCTGGCCCGCGCCCGCATCTTCACCGGGTCCCTGATCCAGCTCGGCGTGGGCATGGTGTCGGCGCTGGTGGTGTCCCTCCTGGCGGCGCCGGCGGTGTTCAGCAACAGCCCGCGCGCGCTGTGGTTGTTCGTGCTCATCCCGCTCGGCCTGGCGATGCTGCACCCCAAGATCCTCACCTGGGGCACGTCGCTGGTCCTGCGGATCCTCCGCCGCCCCCCGCTGGCCCACCCCCTGGGCTGGGCGGTGATCGGCAAGGTCTTCGGCGCCTCGACGGCGGCCTGGTGCCTGCAGGGTGTCCACCTCTGGCTCCTGGCCAACTCGGTGGGCACCCCGGGCATCGGCGGCTTCGTGCTGTGCGTGGGCGCCATGGCCGTGGCGATGACAGTGGGCACGTTCGCGTTCATCCTCCCCAGCGGCGTCGGCGTCCGCGAGGTGGCCCAGGTGGCGGTCCTGACGGCGAGCGGCCTGACGGTCGGCCAGGCCACGGCCTTCGCGGTGGCCTCCCGAGTGATGTTCACGGTGGCCGACCTGCTGACGGCGGGCATCGCGGCGGTCGCGGCCCGGACGGTGGCCACCCCCGTCTGATCCGGTTGTCCACAGGCTCTGCTCACATGTGGACAACTCAGGGTGTCAGCCGGTAGATCACCGCGTCCGGGTTGCGGTAGGTCTCCGTCAGGAACGGCTCGCCCGCCAATCCGGTCAACCCCGGCTGATATGGCCGGCCCGGATCGCCGGACGGCTTTCCCAAAATGACCCAATGGATGTTCAACCGGCGCACGGCGGCCCGGACCGCCGGATCCGTCGAATAGTTTCGAAAGCGGTTCGCCAGCAACACCGCGTCCGACGGTGGGGAAGTTTCGTCGAAATGTCCGGCGACCGTTCGAATTCCCGTCAAAGCGTAAGTCCACGCGGTTCCGTCGAACCGGTCGTTCATGGCCCACTCGCCCCGGGCCGCCAAGGTGCCGAGCTTCGCCATCGCCGTCTCCTCGCCGGGTGTCACGCGCAGCGTCGACGGGTCCGCCGCCTGGTAACCCGGGTACACCTGGTCCCCGTTCGACCGGACGTACAGCCCGTCCGAAAGCAGGACGAACCCCGGCAGGACCAGCACGGCGACAGCCGGCACCCGGGACGGCAGCCGGTCGCGCAGCCAGGCCTGCGTCGACGCCAAGCCGTGGGCCGCCAGGACCGACAGCGGGACCGCCGCCATCGAGAAGAACCGGAACGGATCGTCCCACCAGGGCCGGGACAGCGCCATCACGATCGGCGCGTTGGACGACGCCACCGCGATGTACGCCAACCCCGTCAACAAGGCCGTCAGGCCGATCCAGCGCAGCTCGCCCGCCCGCGCGAAGAACACGATCCCCAGGAACAACGCCACCGACAGCCAGACCTGCGGGTGCGGCTCGAAGTGCTGGAACCCCAGCAGCGCGCCCAACGCCGTCGAGGCGCGGTACTCGCTCGGCCAGCCGTAGTACGGCAACGCCAGCCCCAGTGCTCCGAACAGCTGCAGCCACGCCACCAGCAGCGACACCACCGCGATCGGGAGCAACGCCAGCAGGTCGCGGCCGAGCCGGCGCCACCCGGTGAGCCAGCGCTGCACCAGCATCGGGCCGGCGAACAGGATCCCGCCGAACAACGTCGACGAGTGGATGCACAGCAGCCCGGCCGCGGTCAGCACCAGCACCAGCCCGGTGTCCGGCGCGGCCCGCTCCAGGTACCGCCGCAGGGCCACCGCGGCCAGCGGCGTCAGGGTCACGCCCAGTGCGAACGGCAGCAGTGGACCGCGGTTCATCGACTCGTAGACGCCCGTCACCGGCGCCACCGCCACCAGCGCCACGGCGCCCGCGAGCACCGCCCGGCCGCGGAACTCCCGCACCAGCGTCACCAGCGACAACGCCAGCAGCCCCGGCAGCAGCACGGTGTTGGCGTCCAGCGTCTCCGGGATCGACGCCCCGCCGAGCCGGTACGTCACCGACGCCAGCAGGTGGTAGGCGTTGGGGTAGAACACCGGCGCCGCGTCGCCGTACCAGTTCACGTGGCCCGTGCCGAACAGGCTGCCGTCGCCGGTGTCGGCGATGTAGCGGACGGCGTTGCCGTGGTACACCGCGTCGAAGCCCTGGGGCAGCGCCCCGATGCGGCCCAGCCCGAGCAGGGCCGCCCAGCACCCGATGGCCGCCGCGAACAGCAGGCAGGCCAGCACGGCCAGGTGCCCGCGGCGCGCCCACAACGGCGGCTCCGGACGGCGGCCGCGCACCGTGAACTTCCGGACACCGAAAGCGATCCCGGCGAACACGACGGTCGAGCCGGCGTACGTCAGCGGGCTGAACGACAGCCCGGCCGCGGCGGCCCACGGACCGGTCAGCCCGCCGACGGCGTAGCTCAGCAACGGCGCCGTCCCGGCCAGGACCCAGCCGCGCAAACCCACCGCGAGGCCCGTCAGGAGACCGGGCCCGGCGATGACGACAATGGCGATGCCTACGGAGAGCACGGTGGAGACTAAGCCGGGAATGACCGGCTCGTCGCGCCGACGGGATACCCCGATCGGCGCTTTTCCGGGACGTCACTTCAGCCCTCCGGGGCTACACCCGATCGGGTTATTCTGGGCGGTGAATTTCCCTGATTGACTGTCGCCGGCGAAGTGATCCACCCCCATTCGGGCCGGTGATCGGTCCACACGAAACACTTCGCCGCCGATGATCGATAACCTGGCCGAGGAGCCGGCCGGGCGGGTGCGGTGCCGAGGCGGAGGGGGCCGGGTGGTCTACGCGGTCGTGGTGGCGTGGCTGGTCGTCGCCGCGATCGTGGTGCTGACCTGGCCCCGCCTCGACGTCGACCGCGGCTGGCGCGCCTTCGTCCTCACCCTCACGCTCGGCCTTTCGCTGCTGCACCAGCTGCTGTTCGCGACCGTCACCGAGGACGCGCTCGTCACCTTCCGCTACGCGCAGAACATCGCCGACGGCAACGGCCCGGTCTTCAACCCCGGCGAGCGCGTCGAGGGGTACACGAACTTCTCCTGGCTGGTCCTGGTCGCCCTGCCGCGCGCCGCGTTCGGCGCCGACATCCGCACCACGGCCGTCGTCTTGGGGGTCCTCGCCGCGCTCGGCTGCGTGCTGCTGTCCTGCTTCCTCGTCAACCGGATCGTCGCCGCGGCCGCCCCGGACGGCGCCGGGCCGAGGCCGGCGATCGGCGTGGCCGCCGCGGTGCTCACCGCGAGCGCCGGCGGACTCGCCGTCTACGGCGCCTCGGGCTCCGAAGTTCCGCTGTTCGTGCTGCTCGTCCTCGCCGTCGGCTACGCGCTCGCCGCGCGCCGCCCGGTGGTCGCCGGGGTGCTCGTCGCCTTCGCCGTGATGACCAGCCCGGAAGGCCTGGTGGTCGGCGTGCTGGCCGGCCTGTGGCTGGCCGGGGCCGCGCTCAAGGAGAAGCACAGCTGGTGGGCGCCGGTGGGGTACCTGCTGGGCGCGCTGGTCTTCCTGATCCCGCGGCTGGCCTGGCGTGCGACGTTCTACCAGCACTTCCTCCCGGCGCCGCTGGCCGCGAAGCTCGGCGGGCCGCTCGGCGAGCGCCTCGCCACCGGCTGGCCGTACCTGTCCGGATTCGCGCTGGCGCACCAGGGATTCCTGCTGCTGGGCCTGGTCGCCGCGGTCGCGCTGGTGCTGCGCCGCACCGACGCCGCGGTTCGGGGGGACCGGGTAGCGGAGTCCCCGGCCCGCGGCGAAGCCGCGGTTGCCGCAGCCCGCGTTCCGGGGGGCCGAGTGGCGGCGTCCCCGGCCCGCGGTGCCGCCCCGGTCGTCCCCGCCTTCGAGGCCCGGGCCCTGCTCTGGCTGCTGTTCGCGCTGGCCGCCGGGCTGGCCGCGGCCGCGGTGCTCATCGGCGGCGACCCCGGCCCGTCGTGGCGGCTGCTGGCCCCGATCCCGCCACTGCTCGCCGTCGCGGCCGCCGGGACGTACGGCGTGCTGACCGCGGGCCTCGTGGCGAAGCCGTCGCCGCGGCCGAAACCCCTCGCCCAGCGGCTGGTCCCGGTGACCGCCTGCGGACTGGCCGGGCTCGCGGTCCTCGTCTCGGTGTTCAGCCCCGAGATGCTCGACCGGGTTCGCGTCTGGCACTCGCACGGCACCGAACTCGCCGAAATCGGCGGCTGGCTCGGCGACTACCTGCCGCCCGGGTCGGTGGTCAGCGCCGCCGCGCCCGGCGCGCTCGCCGCCCACGGCGGGCAGCTGCTCATCATCGACGTCCTCGGCCGCACCGACGACCACATCGCCCGCGAAGGACGGCACGACGGCGGCGTCGCCACCGACTACGACTACGTGGTCAACGGCCGCCGCCCGACCGTCGCCGTGCCGGCCGACGGCGGCTACGCCGACCGCCAGCACTGCGCGATCGACCCGGTCTACGCGGGCAAGTACGAGGTCGCGACCTTCCGTCGCGTCGGCACGCCGTACTGGGTCTCGGTGTACCCGCGGGCCGAGCAGGCGAAGTCACTGGTCGCCGACCTCGACAAGGGCCCGGACTTCCGCTACGTACCCTGTCCTTCGTGAAGCTCGAGGCCCCGGACCGGCAGCTGGGCGCGGAAGCGCGGCTGGGGATCGGGGTGTTCGGCGCGTCGCTCGCCCTGTTCGTGGTGCGGTTCCTGGTGCCGCGCCCGATCGCGATGTCCAACAACGGCGACGGCGGCCGCGTGCTGTGCGGCGCCGGGATCACCTGGAAGGGCCTGCCCGAGCCGTTCGTCCACCTCGCCTACACGCCCGCGCCGGGGGCGCCGCCGTGCCGGCCGACGTACCTGCTGACGCAGAGCTGGCTCGCGGACCTGGCCGTCCGGCTCGGTCGGCTGATCGGTCTCCACGGCACGCTGAGCCTGGTCATCCTGGGCCTGCTGAGCAGCGTCATCGCCGCGGCGGCGGTCACGGCGATCGTGCTCGGCCTGCCGCACCCGCGCCGGACCCGGCTGTTCGTGGCGGCCGGGCTCCTGCTGGTCGTCGCGGACTCGGCGTTCTTCGGCTACTTCGCGGCGATCCTCGGCGAAGGCGCGGCCTTCCTCGGCCTGCTACTCGCCGTCGGCGGCCTGCTCCTGACCGCGCGCGAGGGCCGGTGGAGCTACGCGGGCATGGCCGTGACGTTCGTGGGGGGCGTCCTGGCGGTCAACGCCAAGGTCCAGACGCTGATCATCCTGCCGCTCCTCGCCGTGGCGATCCTGCTGGTCCGGCCGGGCACGCTGCGCGGGGCCAAGCGGTGGGCGTCGGCGGCCCTCGTCATCGGCGCGATCGGCGCCGTCACCCTCTACGCGCAGCAGAGTGTCGAGCCCGCGCGGGCGCCCGACGGCACCTACACCGAGTTCCCGGGCGACGACTCCCGCGAGATCAACGTCTTCAACTCGATCTTCCTGAACATCGTCGACGGGAAGCACGACACCCGGGCCGACCTGGCCGAGCTCGGGCTGCCGCCGTCGTTCGCCCAGTACGCGGGCAACGGCTGGTGGCACCCGCACCCGGCGACGGCGGACCCGGCGTACCCGCAGTACCGAGACAGGATCAGCCGCCGGAACGTCGTGACGTACTTCGCAACCCACCCGGGCCGGACCCTCGAAGTGCTCGACCGGGCCGCCACCGACCAGCTCACCGCGCGCCCGGACTACCTCGGCAGCTTCGACCAGAGCGCCGGGTTCCCGCCGCACGCCCAGGAGCACCGGGTGCCGGTGGTGTCGTGGCTGACCGGCCTGCTCGCCCCGCTCGGGCTGTTCGCGCTGGTGCCGATCTGGCTGATCGTCGCGGTCCGGGCCTGGTCGCGGCGGCGGACGGCACTCGGTGTCCCGGTGGCCTTCCTGCTCGCCGTCTCGGTGACGCAGTTCGGCACCGCGGCGCTCGGCGACGGCATCGAGGGCATCAAGCACCAGTCCGTCGCGCTGTTTTCGATCTTGATCGCCCTCGTTTTGTGTTCTTCCCCGCTGAACCGCCGTTCCGAACCTACGGTCCCGTAACCTTGCCGGATGGCTGACCTGGTTTACCCGCCCGTGATCGCGGCGGCCCGGACGATGTTCCGGGTACTCGACAACCGCATCCGGATCGAGGGCGCGGAGAACATCCCGCGCCGCGGCGGCGCGGTCATCGCGTGCAACCACATCAGCTACCTGGACTTCATCTTCTGCGGTCTCGGCGCGCGCCCGGCCAAGCGGCTGACGCGGTTCATGGCCAAGAAGGAGATCTTCGACAACAAGATCGCCGGGCCGCTGATGCGCGGGATGCACCACATCTCCGTCGACCGCTCCGCCGGACTGGCCTCCTACCGCGAGGCGCTCGAAAAGCTGCAGGCCGGGGAGGTCGTCGGCGTCTTCCCCGAGGCCACCATCAGCCGGTCGTTCACCGTCAAGGAGATCAAGTCGGGTGCCGTCCGGATGGCCGCGGCGGCCGACGTCCCGGTCGTGCCGATGGCGCTGTGGGGCACCCAGCGGCTCTGGACGAAGGGCCGGCCGAAGGACCTGACCCGGCGGCACGTGCCCGTCTCGATCCTCATCGGCGAGCCGATGCGCCCGGCGAAGGGCGACGACTGGGACGTCGTCACGAAGGAGCTGCGCACCCGGATGAGCACGCTGCTCGAGCGCGCCCAGGCCGAGTACCCGGACCAGCCGGCGTCCGACGAGGAACGCTGGTGGCTGCCCGCCCACCTCGGTGGCACGGCGCCGACCCCGGCCGAAGCGGCCGAGCTCGACCGGCGGTGACATCCGGGGCCCAGTCCCGGGTCCGGGGCTAAGCCCCGGACCCTCGCAGGACGGTCAGAACCAGCGCTCGAGCACCTGCGCGACACCGTCCTCACCGGCCGGGCCGGTGATTTCGTCGGCCACGGACCGCGCCTGCGGGTGCCCGTTCTGCATCGCGACGCCGTGGCCGGCCCAGCGGAGCATCTCCACGTCGTTGGGCATGTCGCCGAAGGCGATCACCCGCTCGGGCTCGACGCCGAGCCGCCCGGCGACGTCGGCGAGCCCGGTCGCCTTGGTGATGCCGTGCGCGGACAGCTCGACCAGGCCGCCCGACGACGAGTACGTGACGTCGACGTCCCGGTCGAACAGCGCGTTCACCGCGTCGGCCATCTCCTCCGACGACATCCCGCGGTGGCTGACCAGCAGTTTGATCGCCGGGTGCCCGAGCACCTCGGCCCGTGGCGCGGTGCGGCCTTCGCCGTCGCCCCACGGGTTGTGGTAGTCCGGCTCGATCACGAAGTTGCGCATGTCGTGGTCGGCGCCGGTGCTGACGCGCTCGGTGGCCAGCCGGCAGCCGGGCAGGGCCTTGTCGAGCGCGTGCGCGATGTCGTGGAGCAGTTCGGGCCGCAGCAGGCCGTGCACCGCGACGACCTCCTCGCGGCCGCAGTCGTACAGGACGGCGCCGTTCGCGCACACCGCGTACCCGGTCAGCTCGAGCGGCCCGGCCACGGGCGCGATCCAGCGCGGCGGCCGTCCGGTGGCCAGCACGAACGGCACCCCCGCCTCGATCGCCCGGCGGACGGCGGCGATCGTGCGGCCGGTGAGGGATTCGGAGGGGCCGAGCAGGGTGCCGTCTACGTCGGACGCGATCAACTGGGGTCTCTCCACCCCGCCATTGTCCCTGACTCGTTCGGGCGAAGGCTTGCCCGTCCGTGCGACTGTCGGTGGTAACCGATAGCGTCCGGACCTGTGCGAGTAGGCATCGTCATTCTCCCTGAAGATCGTTGGTGGGCGGCCGAGCCGAAGTGGCGCGCCGCCGAGGAGTACGGCTTCGACCACGCCTGGACCTACGACCACCTGGGCTGGCGCAACCTGGTCGACGGCCCGTGGTTCTCCGCCGTCCCGACCCTGACCGCGGCGGCGATGGTGACGTCCCGGATCCGGCTCGGCACGTTCGTGGCGTCCCCGGTGGCCCGGCACCCCGTGCCGTTCATGCGCGAGCTGAACACCCTCGACGACATCTCGGACGGCCGGCTGGTCCTCGGCGTCGGCGCGGGTGTCGACCACCGCCACTACGACGGCGCGGTGCTCGGCGCCCCCGAGCTGACGCCCAAGCAGCGCGCGGACCGCTTCACCGAGTTCGTCGAGGCGCTCGACGGGCTGCTCATGACCGACAAGTTCGACTTCGACGGCGAGTACTACCGGGCCCGCGAGGCCCGGAACCTGCCCGGCCCGGTCCAGCGGCCGCGGCTGCCGTTCGTCGTCGCGGCGAACGGCCCGCGCACGATGACCCTCGCCGCGCGCTTCGGCGCGGGCTGGGTGACCACGGGCAAGGGCGGCGAGACCGCCGACGAGTGGTGGGCCGGCATCGCGCAGCTCACCGAGGTCTTCGACCAGCGGCTCGACGCGGTGGGCCGCGACCGGCCGAGCATCCAGCGGTTCCTCAGCCTGGACGCGTCCCCGGTGTTTTCACTGAGCAGCGTGGAGGCGTTCCGCGACGCGGTGGGCCGGGCGAAGGAGCTCGGGTTCACCGACGTCATCTCGCACTGGCCGCGGTCGTCGTCGCCCTACGAAGGCCGGGAAGCCGTGCTGGAGCAGGTCGCGAGCGACGTCCTGCCGGAGCTGCGCTAGTCCGAACGAGTGACATCGGGGTGATTCGGAAACCGATTGCCGGTCCGCGGGCGTCGATACTTTGCAGACGACCGGGATCACCCCGGGGGTGCGGGGGCCCTCGTGGCCGCGGAGGGGCGCCGCGGCCACGAGGGCGTTCTACTTCACGATCCGGTAGATGACCGCACCCGGGTTCCGGTAGACGACCTGCAGGAAGTCGTGCCCGTCCAGGTGCTGCAGGCCGGGCGCGATGGGCGTGTCCCGGCGGATGGTGCCGCTGCCGATCAGCACGTAGTGGACGCCGAGCCGGTGAACGGCCGCGCGCACCTCGGGGTCGCTGTCGTAGTCGGCGAAGTGCTGGGCCAGGTAGATCGCGTCCGGCGGGGCCACGCCGGCGTCGTAGTGGCCGGCCACCGGGTGCACGCCGGTCAGGGCGTACATCCAGGCCGTTCCGTCGAGCCGGTCGTTGAGCACCTTCTGGTCGGCGGGGATGCCGAGCGTGCCGAGGCGGTCCATCGCGTCGATCTCGTCCTGGCTGACCGGCGGGACCACCTCGCCGGGCAGGCCGTTGTAGTACAGCAGCGACACCGTCTTGGCGTTGGCCGCGCGGTAGAACCCGCCGGTCAGCACGCCCATCGCGACGACCAGCAGCACCGCCGTCGCCAGTCCGACCCGGCCGGTCAGCCACGGCCGCGCGCGCACCCACGCGCGGCCGCTCGCGACCTTCGCCAGCCACCGCTGGGTCTCGCTCATGCCGTGCGCGGCGAGCAGGCACAGCGGGATCGACGCGAGCGCCATCAGCCGGAACCGGTCGTTCCACCAGGGCCGCGACAGCGAGATGACCCACTCTTCGCCGCCGAAGCAGGCGACGACCACGAACAACGCCGACAGCCCGAGCGCCGAGAGCACCAGCCAGCGCATCCGCCGCAGCGCCACCAGCGTGAGCACGCCGATCGCCAGGAACACCGTCAGCCAGATCTGCGGAACCGGCAGCACCTGCTTGAACGTCGCCAGCATGGCCAGCGCCTTCCACACCGGCATGTGCGAGCCCCAGGCGTGGTACGGGTACGAACCGGACGTGAAGCCGATCGCGCCGAGGATCATCGGCGCGGCCAGCAGCCCGGCCACCACCATCACCGGCAGCATCCGCAGGACGTCGCCGGCGGCGACCCGCCAGGCGGGCCTGCCCTCGGGCACGCCGTCGACACGGCGGCCGCGCAGCGCCCGGTACCAGCGCTGCACCACCAGCGGGAACGCGAACAGGATCGCCCCGAACAGCGCGCTCGAGTGCGCGGCGAGCAGGCCGGTCGCGGTCAGCGCGAGCACCGCGCCGGTGTCCACGCCCGGCCGCGCGACGAACCGCTGGAGCGCGATCACCGCCAGCGGCGTCAGCACGATGCCGAGCGCGAACGGCAGCAGGCCGCTCGACACCGACTCGTACGCCCCGGTCGTCGCGCCGCCCGCGACCAGCGCGGCACTGCCGGCGAACACCGCGCGGCCGCCGAGCTGGCGCACCAGGGCGGCCATGGCGAGCGCGAACAGGCCGGCGATCGGCATCGTGACGGCGTTGAGCGTGACCGGGATCGACGTCCCGGACAGCTCGTAGACCAGGGCGCCGACCAGGTGGTAGGCGTTCGGGTAGAAGGAGCCGCCGGGGTACCAGTTGATGGTGCCCATGCCGGTCAGGGAGCCGTCGCCGGTCTCGGCGATGTAGCGGATGCCGTTCGCGTGGAAGACGGTGTCCCAGCGCTGGAACACCGCGGTCGTCCCGCCGCGGCCGGAGACGACCACGGCGATCGACACGGCGACGGCGATCGCGACGCAGGCCCCGACGGCCAGGTGCGCCCGGCGCGTCCACGGCACCGCGGGCTCCTCGGCACCCGGCGTCGACCAGCCGCGCGCGGTGGCCAGCCGACGCAGGCCGTAGAGCACGGCGGCGAGCAGCAGGGTGACCGCGGCCACGCTGAGCGAGCCGTACGGAACGTGCGCGATCGCCAGCCACGGGCCGGTCAGGCCGGTGATGGCGTAGCTGAGCAGCGGCGCGAGGCCGGCCAGGGCCCAGCCGCGCAGGCCCGCGGCCCACCCGACGACCCCGCCGGGGACCGCGAGCACGGCCAGGTAGGTGGCCACCGCGGCGAAGTAGCTCCAGAAGTCCTCGGGTGCAGGCACTGCTTTCCAGGTGTGTCGTAGGCCGAAATGTGATAGTCGGGTGCGGGCCGGGTCAGCGACCTGCGTACCCTCGACGCCCGTGAGCGCGCACACGAACCCCGCCAAGATTACTGAAGACGATTTCGCAGGTTACGACCTCGTCGTCGTCGGGTCCGGTTTCTTCGGCCTGACCGTCGCCGAACGGGCCGCGGCCGAGCTGGGCAAGAAGGTCCTCGTCCTCGAGCGACGCAGCCACCTCGGCGGCAACGCGTACTCGGAGCCCGACCCGGAGACGGGCATCGAGGTGCACAAGTACGGGGCGCACCTGTTCCACACCTCGAACAAGCGCGTCTGGGAGTACGTCAACCGGTTCACCGAGTTCACGAACTACCAGCACCGCGTCTTCGCGCGGGTCAAGGACCAGGTCTACTCGTTCCCGATGAACCTGGCCCTGATCAACCAGTTCTTCGGCAAGTCGCACACGCCGGACGAAGCGCGCGAGCTCATCGCGAAGCAGGCGTCCGAGTTCGAGACGAGCGCTGCGCAGAACCTCGAGGAGAAGGCGATCTCGCTGGTCGGCCGCCCCCTCTACGAGGCGTTCATCCGCGGTTACACCGCGAAGCAGTGGGAGAACGACCCCAAGAACCTGGGCGAGAACATCATCACGCGCCTGCCGGTCCGCTACAACTTCGACAACCGGTACTTCAACGACACCTACGAGGGCCTGCCCGTCAACGGGTACACCGCGTGGCTCGAGAAGATGGCCGAGCACGAGAACATCGAGATCCGGCTGAACGTCGACTACTTCGACGTCCGCGAGCACATCCCGGCGGGCACCCCGACCGTCTACACCGGGCCGCTGGACCGCTACTTCGGCTACTCGGAGGGCAAGTTCACCTGGCGCACCGTCGACTTCGAGTCCGAGGTCGCGGAGACCGGTGACTTCCAGGGCACCTCGGTCGTCAACTACAACGACCAGGAAGTCCCCTACACCCGGATCATCGAGTTCCGGCACTTCCACCCGGAGCGGGACTACCCCAAGGACAAGACGGTCATCTTCCGCGAGTACTCCCGCTTCGCGGGCGAGGAAGACGAGCCGTACTACCCGATCAACACGCCGGAGAACCGCGAGAAGCTCGAGGCCTACCGCGAGCTGGCCAAGGCCGAGGCCCGCGAGAAGAACGTGCTGTTCGGCGGCCGGCTGGGCACGTACAAGTACCTCGACATGCACATGGCCATCGGCTCGGCGCTGTCGGCGTTCGACAACAAGATCGCCCCGCACCTGACCGACGGTGCTCCGCTCGACGGGTCCCTCGATGCTTGAGAAGGGGCAGGCCACCGGAGAGGTGGCGGTCCTGGCGAAGGCGCAGGGCTTTCTGAAGAGTGAAGCTTCGGTGAAGGCCGCGCGCGGCATGTCGCACTTCGGCGAGCACGCGCTCGGCTGGTTCGGCCTCGGCCTGGTCGGGGCCGTCGTCGACAAGAAGCGGCGCAAGGACTGGCTGGTCGCTTCGGCCGGCGTCGTCGGGGCGCACGCCGCCTCCATCGCGGTGAAACGCGTGGTCAGGCGGCCGCGACCGGACCACTCGAGCGTAGAGGTACTGGTCGGCACGCCGAGCAAGCTGAGCTTCCCGTCGTCGCACGCGACGTCCACGACGGCGGCGGCGGTGCTCTACTCCGGATTGACCGGGCGTAACCTGGTGCCCGCCCTGGTACCGCCGATGCTGGCCTCGAGGCTCGTGCTCGGCGTTCACTATCCGACAGACGTTCTGGCCGGTGCAGCTCTCGGGGGGCTCGTCGGTGGTCTGATACGACGGAAGCTGAAGAAGAACCCATGAGCGAGACGACCGAGCAGCGCGACAGCGACGAAACTGCCGTGACGCCCGAGGCTGTTGAGCCGACCGCGTCCCGTGGCCCGTTCGGCCTGGTCGGCGGCGTCATCAAGACGGCGCGGCCGCGGCAGTGGGTGAAGAACGTCCTGGTCTTCGCGGCCCCGTTCTTCGCGTTCTCGAAGTCGACCGACCGCACCGGTCTCCTGATCGACGCGATCATCGCCTTCGTGGCCTTTTCGCTGGTGGCGAGCTCGGTCTACCTCATCAACGACGCCATCGACGTCGAGGCCGACCGCGCCCACCCGACCAAGCGCAACCGGCCGATCGCGGCCGGCATCGTCCCGGTCCCGGTCGCGTACGCGGCCGCGGTCGTGTTCTTCCTGGCCGGCCTCGGCGTGTCGTTCCTGGCCAGCTGGCAGCTGGCGGTCGTGCTGGGCGTCTACGAGGCTGTGCAGCTGGGCTACTGCTTCGGCCTCAAGCACCAGCCGGTGGTCGACCTGGCCATCGTCGGCTCGGGCTTCCTGATGCGCTCCATCGCGGGCGGCGTCGCGGGCGGCATCGCGTTGTCCCAGTGGTTCCTGCTGGTCACGGCGTTCGGCTCGCTGTTCATGGTGGCGGGCAAGCGCTACGCGGAGATCATGCTGTTCGAGCGAACAGGGGCGAAGATCCGCTCGTCGCTGAAGAAGTATTCGGCGAGTTACCTGCGGTTCGTCTGGGCGACCTCGGCGGCGATCCTGATCATGTCGTACTGCCTGTGGGCGTTCGAGATCCGCCAGACCGAGCACAACTCGGTGTGGGCACTGATTTCGATGGTCCCGTTCCTGGTGGCGGTCCTGCGGTACGCGGTCGACGTCGACGGCGGCATCGCGGGCGAGCCGGAGGAGATCGCCCTCAAGGACCGCATCCTGCAGGTCCTGGGCGCGACCTGGGTGGTCACGCTGTTCCTGTCGTTCTACCTGTGAGCTCATGGCGGTCTCATGGCGGATCGACAGGTTCGTTTCAGGTGAAGCACAGCTGACCAGCGCACCCTGAGGTGGTGGGGGCGGGCACTGCGCCCGTCCCCGTGACCACAGGAGCGACCATGAACGACCAGCCGCGCGAGCAGAAGGCCCCGGACGGAGCCGAGCAGCCGACTGTCGAGCACCCGACAGCGCCGCCCACCGCGGCGAGCGAGACCTCCGGCGCCCCGGCAGGCACCGCCTCCGGCTCGGGGGAGTCCGCAGCTCAGGGTGCTCCGACCGCCGCGTTTGCCTCCGAATCCGCGGGATCCAGCCAACCGGCCGCTGCGCAGGGCGCTGCCGAGTCCGCGCCGGGCCAGCCCGCCGCCTCGCCGACCCCAGCCGCCTCGCAGAGCACTGCCGAGTCCGCGCCGGGCCAGCCCGCCGCCTCGCCGACCCCAGCCGCCTCGCAGAGCACTGCCGAGTCCGCGCCGGGCCAGCCCGCCGCCTCGCCGACCCCAGCCGCCTCGCAAGGTGCGGCCGGGCCGGCGGCGTCCGGTGCCACCCCGGCCGACCAGACCGCCGTCCACGGCCAGCAGCCACCCACTCCGCCGCCCGGTCAGCCCGGCTCAGCCCACCCCTACGCCGCCTGGAGCCCGCCCCCGGGCGCTCCTCGCCAGGCCGGCGGCTTCCGGCGGTTCGTCGGCCACCGGGCCACCCAGCTCGTCGCCGTCGGGGTGCTCGGCATGCTCGTCGGGGCGGGCATCGTCGGCGGGATCGCCGCCGCGAGCCACCACGGTCCGCGGGATGGCCGGCCCGGCATTCACCGCCAGTACGACGGCCCCAACCAGGGCTTCGACGGCCGCGGTCCCGGCTTCGGCGGCCGCGGCAACGCCGGCTCCGGCTCCGGGGACGGCATCTGATCCCCCACTGTGGCCTCGGCCACCCGTACCCCGCTCAGATCACAGAAGCATCACGAGCGGGGTACGGTGTCCGGGATGCGAAGCGCCTCCGCAGAACTCCCCAAAGCCGTCCGTGCGCTGCCGACGGCCTTCCCCGCCGCCCGAGCCTGGGCCCTGCCGGCGGGCGCCGCGGCCGCCTCCGCCCTGGTGTTCGCCCTGGTCAGCAGCCATCTCATCGATGACACCTACATCACGCTGTCCTACGCGAAGAACCTCGCCTTCCACGGCCACTGGGGCCTGATCGAACAGGGGACGGCGAACACCGCGACGTCCCCGCTGAACGTCCTGGCCCTCGGCGCGGTCACGTTCATCGTGCGCGACGCCGTGCTGGCCGCCGGGGTCGTCTTCGTCGCCACGCAGGTGCTGCTCGTGCTCGGCCTGCGCCGTCTCGGCGAGCGCACCGGCCTGCCGCCGGCGTTCGCGCCGCTCACGTTCGCGTTGTTGCTGGTCAACCCGTTGCTGCTGTCTTCGATCGGCCTGGAGGTGGCGCTCGGCGCCACCGGTGTCGTCTGGACGCTGGTCTACGCGGGGGAGCGCCGGGCGGGCCGCCTGGGCGTGGTGATCGGGTTGCTCGCGCTCGTCCGGATCGACCTGCTGCTGATCGCCGCGGTGCTGTTCGCCGCCCGCCGCGAGTTCTGGACCGGCATCTGGCGGACGGCCTTCGCGGCGCTCGCCGTCACGCTGCCGTGGTTCGGGTTCAGCTGGGTGGTGCTCGGCTCGGCCGTGCCGGACACGCTCGTCATCAAGATCAGCCAGCAGTCGTGGGGACCGTTCAGCTTCACCAACGGCCCGCTGCTGTACTGGCGCAACTTCCCGGCCGCGGCGACGCTGTCGTTCCTGCCGCTGCTGCTGGCGGCCCTGGCCGGAGTGGCGTGGCTCGTCCAGTACCGCCGCGGCTCCGAGACGGCCCGCCGCCTGACGCCGTTCGCTGCGCTCGCCATCGCCGGCGCCCTGCACTACCTGGCCTACAGCCAGCTGGGCGTGCCGCCGTATCACTGGTACTACGCGCCGAGCATCATCGGCGCGACGATCTTCCTCGCCGCCTGCGCCTCGGCGGTCCCCGAGCGCGTGCGGCGCGCGACGTGGACAGTTGCCGGAGCGGCGCTCGCGGCGAGCGTCGCGGTGTACGCCCTGCCGGGCCTGCCCCGCCAGTTCGCCCCGATCACGAGCAACCACGCCTCGACGACGGAGTACCGCGAGATCGGCCACGAGCTGGCGGCGATCGCCCACGGCCGCAAGGTCGAGACGGCGGGCGAAGTCGGCGCACTGGCGTACGCGTGCGACTGCGAGCTGGTCGACGAGTTCTCCGACCGAGGAGCGGTCGACCCGGCGATCACCGAGACCAAGCGCCGCAGCGGCGACGTCGGCCGGGCGCTGCTCGAAGCGAACTTCCACAACTTCGACCACAGCGTGGCCCCGATCAGCCCGGACCTGGTCCTGGCGACGACGCGCCGAGCCCCGCCGCCGGCCGCGTTGGCGAGCTGGCACATCGACTCACCCTGGGTGGGCAGCCAGAACCTCTACCTGGTCCCGGCCCACGCCGCCGGCGGCTGAGCAGCCACCGGCGGTGGCGGCCTCAGATCGGGAGCTTGCGGAAGATCGGCCGCGGGACGTGCCGCAGCGCCGACATCACCAGCCGGAACGGCGCCGGCGCCCACACCAGGTCCTTGCCCGCGCGCGCCGCGCCGACCGCGATCTCCGCCACCTGCTCGGCCGTCTGCGCCAACGGGGCGTCCTTCAGCCCCTCGGTCATCTTCGTCTTCACGTGCCCGGGGCGGACGACCGTCACCTTCGCCCCGAACGGCGCGAGAGCCTCGCCGAGGCCCAGGTAGAACCCGTCGAAACCGGCCTTGGTCGAGCCGTACACGAAGTTGGACCGCCGGACGCGCTCGCCCGCCACCGACGACAGCGCGATCACCGTGCCGTGGCCCTGGGCCTTGAGCTTCTCCGACAGCGCGACGCCGACCGACACCGCCGCCGTGTAGTTCACGGTCGCCAGCTCGACGGCCTTCGCGTGGTCCTGCCAGACCTCTTCCGGGTCGCCGAGCAGGCCGAACGCCACGACCGCCACGTCGATGTCGCCGCCCTCGAACGCCTTGGCCAGGACGTCCGGGTGGGACGCCGTGTCCTTCGCGTCGAAGTCCACCGTGGACACCTCGGCGCCGCGGTCCTTCAGGCGCTGGGCGGCCGCCTCCAGCCGGGGCGACGGCCGGGCGGCCAGCACGACCCGCAGCGGCTTCTCGGCCAGGTACTTCTCGGCGATCGCCAGCGCGATGTCGGACGTGCCGCCGAGCAGGAGCAGGGACTGGGGGTTGCCCACCGCGTCGATCACAGTTCGAGCCTCCGGCTCATGTCAGAGGCGAAAACGCCTTCGGGGTCGATGGAAGCGCGCACCTTGCGCCACTCTTCGAGGCGCGGGTACATCTTCGCGAACGTCTCGGGCGAGGTGCGCGAGTCCTTCGCGGTGTACAGCCGGCCACCCAGCCGCAGGACGTCTTCGTCGAGCTCCTGGCAGAACCGGCTCAGGCCGTCCTTGATCGGGAAGTCGACGCAGACCATCCAGCCCGGGTGCGGGAACGACAGCGGCGCCGCGTTGCCCTCGCCCATGCGCTTGAAGACGTTGAGGAAGGACACGTGCCCCGACTCGGCGATCTTCCGGACGATGTCCCGCAGCGGCTCGTGCGCGTTCGGCGGCGTCGAGAACTGGTACTGCAGGAAGCCCTTCGAGCCGTAGGCCCGGTTCCACTCACCGAACATGTCGAGCGGGTGGTAGAAGGCCGTCAGGTTCTGGATCACGCCGCGGGCGGCCTTCGGCGTCTTGCGGTAGTACAGCTCGCCGATGGCGCCGAAGGTCAGCTTGTTGGCCAGGCCGTTCGGGAAGACGTCCGGCAGCGTCGCCAGCTGCGGGGCGTCGAACTTCAGCGGGTTCGCGCGCAGCTTCGGCGGCAGTTCGTCCAGCTTGGCGAGCGAGCCGCGGCCGAAGGCGGCGCGGCCGAGCTTCGAGCCGGTGGAGATCGTGTCGAACCACGCCGACGAGTACGTGTAGTTGTCGTCGGAGCCGTTGGTGACCAGCTCGAGGGTCTCGTCGAGGTTGTTCGTGCGCTCGTTGTCCGCGAGGAAGTACGCGGTTTCGGTCTTGGTCATCCGGATCTTGGCCCGGACGATGATGCCGGTCAGGCCGATGCCGGCGACGGTCGCCCAGAACAGCTCGGCGTCCGGGCCCTCCGGCGTCAGCGTGCGGATCTGCCCGTCGGCGGTGATCAGGTCCATCGACACGACGTGGTTGCCGAAGCTGCCCGCGCTGTGGTGGTTCTTGCCGTGGATGTCGTTGGCGATCGCGCCGCCGATGGTCACCTGGCGCGTGCCCGGCAGCACCGGGACCCACAGGCCGTACGGCAGCGCCTCGCGCATCAGCTGGTCGAGGCTGACGCCGGCGTCGAGGTCGACGAGGGCGGTGTCCGGGTCGATCGAGTGGATCCGGTTCAGCGGCGTCATGTCGACGACGAGGCCGCCGGCGTTCTGCGCCGGGTCGCCGTAGGACCGGCCGAGGCCGCGGGCGATCACGCCGCGTGCACCGGCCTGCGCCACGGCGCGGGCGATGGTCTCGACGTCCGGCGTGCTCAGGACATCGGCGGTGGTCGGTGCGGTCCGCGCCCAGCCCATGAGCGTGCGACGCTGTGTATTGGGTACGTGGGTCACCCGACCAGGGTAGCCACGCCGAATACCGCCCGAGACGTGACCCTGAAGTGCTCATCTCTACACTTTGCGCATCAAGGCACAAGCGCCCGCGCGGGTGACCGTGACACAGGTGACGAGGTAATGCAGTGGTGGCGACCGATCCGCAAGCCGACATAGCGGCTGCGCAGTCCTCCCCGGGACTGCTGGGCCAGCTCATCCGCTTCGCCCTGATCGGGGGCTTCTGCGCCCTCGTCGACCTGGGCACCTACACACTGCTGACGCAGGTGGCCGGGATGGCCACCTCACCGTGGGTCGACATCGCCCGCGCTATCTCTTTCATCGTGGGCACGACCACGGCGTTCTTCCTGAACCGGAAGTTCACCTTCGCCGGCGGGCGCCGCGACGGGAAGGCGCAGATCGGCTCGTTCGTCCTGCTCTACACCGTGACGTTCTTCGTCGCGGTCGGGGTGAACCAGCTGGCCCTGCAGCTGTTGCCGGAGTCCGTGTGGCAGCACACGCTGTGCTGGGCCGTGTCGCAGGCCACCGCCACCGTGATCAATTTCGTGATGCTCAAGTGGGTCGTTTTCCGCGAGCCGTCGACTGAGGAGAACTGAGGAACCAATGCCCGGTAAAACAGCTACCCCGGCGCCGACCACCGAAGCCGGCGCGGCCGCCGAGACGCGGTTCACCGAGCACACTCCGCAGGGCCGCCTGACGGCGCAGCGCGGGCTCTACGCCGGCCCGGCGCCGATCGTCAGCAAGGACCTGTACGCCGAGCTCGAGTGGGGCGCGGCCGTGCGGGAACGTGCGTCGATCGCCCTCGAGCCCGCCTCCAAGGTGTCGGGCAACACGTACTTCGGCCGGTTCCCGGCCAGCTACTGGCAGCGCTGGACGACGGTGACCGAGGTCTCGGTCGAGGCGGTCGTCACCGGCACCGGCCTGCTGTCGATGGGCGCTTCCGACGTCGAGGGCGAGCCCCGCGTGGTGGCCGCCGAGCAGGTCAAGGACGCCAAGCAGGCGAAGGTGTCGCTGACCGGCAAGCTGGACAAGTTCTACGACGGCGGCGCGCTCTGGCTCGACCTCGAGACCGAGGGCGGCCAGACGCTGCGCGTCGAGCAGGTCCGCTGGACGGTCGACGCGCCGGAGAAGATCCGGCCGACCGCGGTGACCATCTGCACGATGAACCGCGCCGACGACTGCCTGAAGAACCTGCAGGCCCTCGCCGCCGACGTCTCCTCGCTGGAGACGCTGGACGCGATCTACGTCGCCGACCAGGGCACCGACCTCGTCGAGTCCCGCGACGGCTTCGAGCAGGTCGCCAAGGACCTCGCCGACAAGCTGCACTACATCAAGCAGCCGAACCTCGGCGGCGCCGGCGGCTTCACCCGCGGCCTGTTCGAGGTAGCCGGGCACACCGCGACCGAGCACGCGAACGTCCTGTTCATGGACGACGACGTGCTGCTCGAGCCGGACCTGGTGATCCGGATGACGGCGTTCTCGAACCGCGCCGCCAACCCGATCATCGTCGGCGGCCAGATGCTCAACCTGTTCCACCCGAACCAGCTGCACGTCGGCGCCGAGTACGCCCGGCTCAACACGCTCGAGCCCGGCCAGCCGGTCGAGCACTCGCTGTCCACCGCCGACCTGCTCGGCGTGGACGAGGAGACGCTGAAGCCGAACCGCCAGGAGCGCCGCCTCGACGCCGGCTACAACGGCTGGTGGTCGTGCCTGATCCCCTACGAGGTCGTCCAGGCCACCGGCTACCCGCTGCCGTTCTTCTTCCAGTGGGACGACGCCGAGTACTCGTACCGGGCGCGCGCGCACGGCTTCCCGACGGTGACGTTGCCGGGTGCGGGCGTGTGGCACGCGGACTTCCACATGAAGGACTGGGACGAGTGGCACCGGTACTTCAACCTGCGCAACTCGATCATCACCGCGGCGCTGCACTCGCCGTTCAACCTGAACCTGCTGTCGCGGGTGCTGATCGCGCAGCTGGTGCGCTACCTGCTCGGCATGCAGTACGGCCTGTCGGCGACGCTGATCAAGGCCGTGGAGGACTTCCTGAAGGGCCCGGAAGTCCTGCGTGACGGCGGGGTCGAGGCGATGAAGGAGATCCGCCGCATCCGCGACGAGTACCCGGAGACCAAGCGCCACAAGGCGACCGACGTCCCGGGCATCGCGTCCAACGACATCGGCATCATCAACAGCGCGCCGCGGCCCAGCATGCAGCGCCTGGTGCTGATCAAGCGGGTCCTCGACCGGGTGCTCGGCCGCAGCCGCTTCGGGCTCGGCGCGGTGCCGATCGACGAGGCCAACTGGTGGCACATCGCGCTGTTCGACACGGCCGTGGTGACCGACGCGAGCCAGGAAGGCGTCCGCGTCCGGTCCTACGACCGGGTCAAGATGTTCGCGCTGGCCAAGCAGGGCGCGAAGGTCGTCCAGCGGCTGCGCAAGGAAGGCGCGGCGGTGCAGGAGCAGTACAAGCGGGCCATGCCCGAGCTCACCTCGCGTGAGAACTGGAAGCGCCTGTACAAGCTCTGACGTACTTCCCGAAGGCCGTCTCACGCACGTCGTGAGGCGGCCTTCGTCGTTTCAGGCGTGCATGCCGAACACGGTGCTCTTACGGGAGAGGTCGTTGATGTACGCGGCGGCCACGTGGGCGAAGTTGATCGTGACCGCCGATTCGTCCTTGGTGGTCACGGTTTCGACGGCGCCGTCCGTGACGAGCTGGGCGAGTTTGCCCGCCAGCTTCCCGGATTCTTCGGTGGTCAGCGCGAACAGCAGCGGTTCGCCGCCGGTGGCGAGGTGCAGGACGAGGGCGGGTTTGGAGTCGGCCATGCGTCCATCGGACCAGCGGCGATCTTGCCCCGGCAAGTGGGTTCGCTGAGGGCGGAGCAGCCGGGTGGACTACGTTTTCCGGGAAGGCCGGACTCATCCGCGGGGGGTTGGAAGCGAATGCCGCACTCGTTCTCGCTGTCGCTGGCGGCAGTGGACATCCTGCTCGAACAGCTCGGGCTGGGCCGCGCGCCGACGCCGTTCGAGGTCCCGCACGTGGGCACGACGGTCGAGCAGCGCGCGATGATCCGCGACGCCGTCGTCCGCGACCTGACCGGCCGCGGCCTGTGGAGCCGCGGCCGCCTGGACCCGGACGCCGAACTGGCGCTGGCGACGTTCGTCCGCGGCAGCGTGACCATCAGCGCGGCGGCCGAGCTGGGCGACCGACACCTGTTCGCGCGGGTGGCGTCCGACGGCCAGTTCGCGGTGCTCGCCCGCCAGGAGGAGAACCTGATCGTCTTCGAGGAGGTCCGCCCGACGGGCATCGTCCCGGCGATCGTCGACCTCCTCCCGCTGACCCCGGCGGCGCCGGGCCAGTCGGTGACGATTTCGCGGCCGGCCCAGCAGCCCCGCCACCAGCGCCGCGACGAGGCGTACGACCCGTTCGCGGGCGTCAGCGCCCCGCGCTCCCACAGCGGCGGAGGTGGCCCGCAGGTCCGCATGATCGAGCGCGTCTTCCAGGAGCCGAAGAAGCGCGTGGGCCAGTTCACGGCCCAGACCCGCACGGGCACGTTCCCGCCGCTGGCCTGGTTCGACACCCCGAACGGCCGCTGGCTGATGTCCTCCCGCGCGGCCGCGGACGGCCAGCGCTGGATCACCTACGCCCCAGCCGACAACGCGCGCTTGGCCCAGCAGCTGTACGCCCAGCTCGAAGGCCAGTTCTGAGCTTCGGGAACCCCGCACGGCGCGGCTGCGTCCGAGGTGAAGATCGGTGAACGGCCGTGGCAGAGGGTGCCCGGCTAGTAGACTCCCGGGTGCACACGCACGGGCGAAGCGATTCGGGGTGGAACAGCGATGCAGATGGCTGACGGCGGGGGCGGAGGCTCGTTCACGGACATCCTCAACCCGCTTTCTGCGGCCGGGATGAGTGCCGCGGTGCAAAGCGTCACCGCCGAGACTCAGAAGCTCCTGGACGCAGCCAAGGGCGGCGGCTTCAAGATCACCCCCGAGGGTGTGAAGCCGATTCGAGACGCGCTGAACGACTTGATGAACGACATCAACGCTCTCGGTGATGCCACCTACACGCTCAGCCAGTCGCCTCAGCTGGGGAACCACCCGTACGGCCATACGGTCGCGTCACACGACCAGAAAGGCGCGGCGGAGGCCGACAACTCGGCAGGTGTTGTGCTCGAGAAGCTCAGGGCTGTGGCCGTACAGGCAGACGAGGCGCTTGCCCGTGCGGCCGGTCTCTACACGGAATCCGAGAACGCTGCTCTCGGCAGCCTGAAGTCCAAGTCCTAGGGAATGATGAATCTCTTCGCACGCGCTGCCCTTCCCATCGCTGCAGGTGCCGCCTTACTGGCCGGCTGTACCAGCACGCAGCAGGGCACTGCTTCGCCGGTCAACTCGGAGTCGTCCACTCCCGGCAATCCGACTTCGGCCGGTCCCGGCGGCGCCACGACCACGTCGCTGGAACCGTGCACCCTGCTCACCGCCGCCGACGTCAGCACGTACAACACGTTCGGTGACGCCAAAGAGCAGAAGCTCGGCAAAGCGCGGGTCTGCAGTTACCTGCACCGGACCGCAACTGCCAGCGAAGAGAGCATCGGCATCAACGTCGCCATCCGCGACGACGCACCGCTCGACTCCGTCAACGACACCGGGAACGGCGTCAAGGACCTGGAGATCAACGGCCGCAAGGCCAAGGAGGCGTCCGGCAACGCGCCCCTCGGCTGCACGGTCGCCCTCGGCGTGGGGGACACGGCGCGTGTCGACGTGAATGTCACCGCGGTCGCCACCGTCGAGAAGGCCTGCCAGGTCGCCGAGGACGTGGCCACGAAGATCGTCGAGCCGAAGCTGCCCAAGGGGTAAGGGGATCCAGATGACGACGCGACAGGGCTCGACGCCGAAGACCGAGGACAAGACGCCCCAGGAAGTCCAGGACATGGCTCCCGCCGAGCGGGACGCCTACCTGCAGCAGAAGGCCGAAGAGGGCGTCGACCCCGGCAGCTGGCTCTTCGGGCCCGTCCAGCAGTGGATCGCCCAGGCCCAGGCGAAGAACCAGGCCCAGCAGATGGGCGACAAGAACGTCAAGGAAGCCACCCAGGGCCGTGACGTCGAGTACGTCCAGGGGCTGAACGCGCCCAACGCGGACTACAAGGGCAATGACCACGCCCAGCTGCAGGCGTTCCTCCAGAGCAATCTCGACGTCGAGCAGGTCTCCAGCGTCTCGACCGCGTACCACGACGTGCACAAGATGTTCGACAAGTTCGCCCAGTCGATGAACACCGCCGTCAACGCCTCCAAGGGCACCTGGGAAGGCACCGCCGCCGAGAACGCGCAGCAGTACTTCACCAGCCTCGGCAAGTGGTCCGATGCCAACTCGCAGAACGCCAAGCTGGCCTCGGAAACCATCTACGACCAGGGGCAGGCCGCCGCGACGGCGAAGAACTCCATGCCCGCTCCGATCCCGTTCAGCTGGAAGGACGAGTTCACGGGCTGGGCCACCTCGAACCCCTTCAACCTGGCCGACAACGTCGACAAGTCGATCCAGAAGCAGAAGGACAGCCAGGCCGCGCACGACGAGGCCGCCGGCGTCATGGCGACCTACGACAAGAACCTCTACGAGGCCGCCTCCAAGCAGCCTGCTTTTGCGCCGCCGCCCAGCTTCAGCACTGGGGGGAGCACCGGTGACCCCAATGGCACCGGCGACAAGAACGGCATCAACAACCCGTCCAGCGTGACCATGCCCGGCGGCAACTCGGGGACCACGCCCGGCGGCCACGCCCAGGGCTTCTCCTCCGGGCCGGTCCCCGGCCTGGGCGGGTCCGCCGCGCACATCTCCGGGCCCGGCTCGACCACCGGCGCGGGGCTCCTGCCCGCGGGCACGACCACGCCGTCCGGCTTCACGCCCGGCTCGCTTCCGGCGGCCTCGACGCAGAACCCGAACCAGCAGTTCGGCGGGATGCCGCCGATGAGCCCGATGCCGATGGGCGGGATGAACTTCGGCGGCGACGAGGCCTACAACTCCAAGGTCGGCGGCGGCCGCGGTGGTGGCGGCGGGTTCGGGCCCGGCGGCTCGGGGGCCGGCAACGCGACGGGCGCGGGCGCCGCGTCGGGGGCGGCCCGGCCGGGTGGGATCGGTGCTGCCGAAGCCGCCGCGGGACGCGGGATGGGCGGCCTCGGTGCGGGCGCCGCCGGTCGCGGCGGGGGCATGGGCCCCGGTGGCGGCCTGGGGCGCGGTCAGAAGGGCGAGGGCGACGAGGACACCGAGCACTCGCGTCCGACCTACCTGGTCGAGGGGGACCCCGACGAGGTCTTCGGCACCGACATGCGCACGGCGCCGCCGGTCATCGGCGAATGAGAGCGTACGGAAAAAGGGGCCCTCGCAACGGGGGCCCCTTTTCCGTACGCCTGGAACTTCAGTAGCGGTAGAACTTCTCGGCGCGGCCCTGCCGCACCAGCTTCAGCCACTGCAGGAACGCCTTCGGGTCCCGCTTCACGCCCACGAAGTACAGTCCGAACCGGACGATCTCCAGCGCGCCGATCTTCCGCATCCCCGGCTGCGACAGCAGGTACCCGCGGTTGCGGTACGTGTAGTACCGCTTGACCTCGTTCTCCGGGTCCTGCGCGTGGAACTTGCCGCCCAGCATGGGCTTGAACTCGTCCGAGCCGTCCGGGTGCAGGTACTTCGTCTTCAGCGACGTGCCGAACGGCAGCCCCGAGCGGACCAGCCGCCGGTGCAGCTCGACCTCGTCGCCGCGGAAGAACAGGCGCAGGTCCGGCACACCGACGACGTCCAAAGTGGACGACCGGAACAGCGCGCCGTTCATCAGGGACGCGATGCCCGGCAGGAAGTCCACGCCCAGCTCGGACTGCGAACGCTTCCAGGTCAGGCCGCGGCGCAGCGGGAACGCCAGCTTGTCGGGCGCGTCGATGTTCGACACCACCGGCGAAATCTCCGCCAGGTCCCGCTTTTCCGCTTCCTCCAGCAGGATCGCGAGCACGTTCTCGTCGGCCGGCCGCCCGTCGTCGTCGGCCAGCCAGACCCAGTCCGCGCCCAGCGAAAGCGCGTGCAGCATGCCGAGCGCGAACCCGCCGGCGCCGCCGAGGTTCCGGTGCGACGGCAGGTACGTGTACGGCAGGGGGTAGTTCTCGACGACTTCGCGCGCGGAGTCGTCCGGCCCGTTGTCGACGACCACCAGGTGGTCGACCGGCCGGGTCTGGGCCGCGATGATCTTCAGCGAGTCCGCGAGCAGCTCGCGCCGGTGCCGCGTGACGACCACGCCGACGACCGCGCCGTCGGGCAGCTGCCGGGTCTCGCTCGCCATCATTCCCCGCCGTTCGTCGTCGCCACCGGCTCGATGCCGAAGCGCTGCAAGGTTTCCTGGCTCATGTTCTCGAAGGGGTCGCGGCCCTTGTACGCGGTGAGGACGTCCCGCAGCGAACCCTGCTGCTTGAGGTGCCCCTCGTCCATCCAGAGCGCGGTGTCGCACAGCTCGAACAGGAACTCGTCCGAGTGGCTCGCGAACACCAGGATGCCGGAGCGCTTGACGAGGTCCTTGAGCCGGTCGCGCGCCTTGTTGAGGAACGCCGCGTCGACCGCGCCGATGCCCTCGTCGAGGATCAGGATCTCGGGGTCGATCGACGTGACGACACCCAGCGCCAGCCGCACGCGCATACCCGTCGAGTACGTCCGCAGCGGCATCTGCAGGTAGTCGCCGAGCTCGGTGAACTCCGCGATGTCGTCGACCCGCTTCTCCATCTCCTTGGCGGTCATGCCGAGGAAGAGGCCGCGGATGATGATGTTCTCCTCGCCGGAGATCTCCGGGTCCATGCCGACCCCGAGGTCGAACACCGGCGCGATCTTCCCCTGGATCCGCGACGAACCCCGGGTCGGCTCGTAGATCCCGGCCAGCAGCCGCAGCAGCGTGGACTTGCCGGCGCCGTTGTGCCCGACGAGCCCGACGCGGTCGCCTTCGCGGAGTTTCAGGGTCACGTCGTGCAGCGCTTCGATGATCGGCACCTTGGTCTCGGTGCCGATCTTGCCGCCGACCTTGCCGAGGACCTTCTTCTTCATCGACCGGGTCTTCGCGTCGAAGATCGGGAAGTCGACGAAGGCGTTCTGAACGTCAATGCTGACCATTTGTCACACCCAGTAGGAGACGCGAGCACGGTAGTTGCGCATCGCGACGAGCGCGAGCGCCCAGCCGACGATGGTGATGGAGCCGACCACGATCCAGTTGCCCGGTGTGAACGACTGGCCGATCAGCGGCGCCCGGACCACCTGCATGAAGTGGTACAGCGGGTTCAGCTGGATGATCGGCAGCACCCACGAGATGCTCGCGCGCGTCCCGCCGGACAGCAGCTGGTCGACCGGCCACACGATCGGTGTGCCGTAGAACAGCAGCTGGATCAGCGAGTTGATGACCTGCGGGATGTCGCGGAAGCGGGTGGAGATGATGCCCAGCAGCAGCGTCACCCAGCCCGCGTTCAACGCGAGCAGGAAGAAGCCGGGGATGGCCAGCAGGATGTTCCAGCTCAGGCCCGGGTGGCAGAACGCGTTCCCGACGCAGAGGCCGTTTTCGTCGCCCAGCGAGTACGGGCCGTCCAGCGCCGAGAAGAAGATCACGAGGATCACGACGTAGACGATCATGTTGTGCGCCAGCAGCAGCGTCTGCCGCCACACGGTGCGCAGCATGTACACGCTCAGCGGCGCCGGGAGCTGCTTGATCAGCCCCTCGTTCGCGATGAACGTCTCCATGCCCTCGGCGAGGCAGCCGCTGATGAAGCCCCACAGGATGAAGCCGGTGCTCAGGTAGGGCAGGAACACCTGGATCGGCGAGTTGAACAGCTGCGAGTACAGCAGCCCGAGCCCGAGCGCGATGACGGCCTGGCTGATGGTGATCCAGAACGGCCCGATCACCGAGCGGCGGTACCGCTGCTTGATGTCCTGCCAGCCGAGGTGACCCCAGAGCTCGCGGGCGGAGAAACCGGCCTTGATGTCGGCGAAGGCACGCGAGAACGTCTTGCTGTCCGACGTCGGCGGTGCGGACGTCGCTACTGGTGAGTCTGCGGCCTGAACCGTGCTGGTGGCATGCACGTGGACGAGGGTACCGATGGGATGAGCGGCACCATTGATAGGGCACTCGGGGTCGGGTGACCTGGGCCCCGGCGCGGCACGGGCTAAGGTCGGGGACGGACCGCAGCACGCAGCGACCCGGAGGTCTCCATGTTCATGCTCGGCGAGCACCCGGTCGGTGCCGACCACCCCCCTCTCGTGATCGCCGAGATCGGGATCAACCACGAAGGCGACCCCAAGAAGGCGCACAAGATGGTCGACGACGCCGCGGACGCCGGCGTCCAGGTCGTCAAGATCCAGACGCACGTGGTCGACGACGAGATGATCCCGAACGACGTCGTGCCCGGCAACGCCGACGAGCCGATCTGGGACATGATGAACCGCGTCGCGCTCACGGCCGAGGACGAGCGCGAGATCAAGGCGCACGCCGAGGAGCGCGGGCTCGTCTTCCTCTCGACGCCGTTCTCCCGCGCCGCCGCGGACAGGCTGGCCGAGCTCGACGTCGAGGGCTTCAAGATCGGCTCGGGGGAGTGCAACAACTACCCGCTGATCCGGCACGTGGCCTCGTTCGGCAAGCCCGTCATCCTCTCCACCGGGATGAACGACGTGGCCTCCATCACCCCGGCGGTCGAGATCCTGCGGGCCGCGGGCGTCGGCTTCGCGCTGCTGCACTGCACGTCGCTGTACCCGACGCCGCCGGAGCAGGTGCGGCTCGGCGCGATCGCCGAGCTGCACGCCGCCTTCCCGGACGCCGAACTCGGACTTTCCGACCACACCACCACGATCTACCCGTGCCTGGGCGCGGTCGCGCTCGGCGCTTCCGTGCTCGAGCGGCACTTCACCTCGGACATGAGCTGGCCCGGTCCGGACATCCCGGTCTCGTCGACGCCCGCCGAGTTCAAGCAGCTCGTCGAGGGCTCGCGCCTGATCCACGCGTCCCGGGGCGGCTCGAAGCAGATCCTGGCCGAGGAACAGCCGACGATCGACTTCGCCTACGCCTGCGTCGTCACCACCAAGGACGTCGCCGAGGGTGAGGCGCTGACCACGGACAACATCTGGGTCAAGCGCCCGGGCACCGGCGAGATCAAGGCCAAGGACTTCGACAGCCTCCTCGGCCGGGCCGTCACCCGGGCGCTGCCGGCGAACACGCAGGTGAGCTGGGCGGACCTTGGCTGAGTCCGGGCGGCGTGAGGTCCTGTTCCTCACCGGGACCCGCGCCGACTTCGGGAAGCTGCGGGACGTCATGCTCGCCGTGCAGAAGAGCCCGGTGCTGTCCGCCCGCATCGTGGTCACCGGCATGCACATGCTGCGCAGCTACGGCTACACGGTGCGGGAGATCGAGCTGGCCGGGCTGGAACGGCTGCACCTGATCCCGAACCAGATCGAAGACGAGCCGATGGCGCTCGTGCTGGCCAACACCGTCCAGGCGCTGGCCCGGCTGGTGCACGAGGAGCAGCCCGCCGCGATCGTCGTGCACGGCGACCGGGTCGAAGCCCTCGCCGGCGCGATCGTCGGCTCGCTGGCGAACGTGCGGGTCGTGCACATCGAAGGCGGCGAGGTCAGCGGCACGATCGACGACGTCATCCGGCACTCGCTGTCGAAGCACGCCCACGTGCACCTGGTCGCCAACGAGACGGCCCGGCGCCGGCTGCTGCAACTCGGCGAGGAGGAGGACCGGATCTTCGTCGTCGGCAGCCCCGAGGTCGACGTCCTGACGTCGGCGCGGCTGCCCGACCTCGACGAGGTCCGGCGCCACTACGAGATCCCGTTCACCGACTACGGCCTGCTGGCCCTGCACCCGGTGACGACCGAGCGCGACCTCAACCGGCGTAACGCGGCGGCCGTGGTCGACGCCGTGCTCACCGAGGGCAATTGGGTCGTCATCGACCCGAACAACGACGAAGGCTGCCGTGAGATCAGGAGCGAGCTGGACCGGCTCGAGGGGCCGCGGTTCGTGCGCCTGCCGTCGATGCGGTTCGAGTACTTCGTGACCTTGATGAAGAACGCGGCCGTCGTGCTGGGCAACTCGAGCGCCGGCGTGCGGGAGGCGCCCGTGCTGGGGACGCCGTCGGTCACCGTCGGCACCCGGCAGCGCAACCGGGCGATGGCGCCCAGCGTGCTGTCGGTCGAACCCACCGCCGAAGCCGTCACGGCCGGGATCGGCAAGGCCCGCGCCATGGGCCGGTGCGAGCCGCACACCGAGTTCGGCGAGCCGGGCGCGCACCGCCGGATCATCGACCTGCTCGAGGGCGAGGAGATCTGGCGGCCGTCGCTCTACAAGGCGTTCGTGGACCGTTAGCCGGCCGCGTGCTGCTCGGCCAGGACGAGGTCCGCGGCGGAGTCGATGTCGATCGCCCGCTCGACCGGCACGAACTGGGGCCGCACCTCGGGGATGAAGAACCGCTCGTGCCGGCGCAGGTCGCCGGCCCGGACGAGGTAGATGCCGCCGGTGGGCCGCAGCACGACGGGCAGCGTCTGCCGGGGTGCTTCGAGGTCGGCCCAGTCCCGGACCGGCGCGATCCCGCCGTCCGGCGTCTCCAGGCACACCTTCAGCGGGTGGTGGTCGGTCGAGCGGCACATCTGCACGACCGAGCCGGTCGGCCGGTCCGCGTGGATGTCGAGGCACTCGGCGATGTCCTCGGCCGTCCGCAGCGGCGAAGTGGGCTGGAGCAGCAGGACGAGCGTCGAATCGGGGACGCCGAGCGTGTCGATCGCGTGCGTGACCGCGGGCAGCGTCCGGCTCGTCGCCTCCGCGAGCTGGGCGGGCCGGGCGACGGTCCGGGCCCCCTCGGCCTCGGCCGCGGCGGCGATGTCCGCGTCGTCGGTGGTGACGACGACGTCGGCGATCCCGGCCGCGACGGCGGTGTGCACCGTGTGCGCGACCAGCGGACGGCCCCGGAAGGGCGCCAGGTTCTTGCCCGGCAGCCCGACGGAGCCGCCCCTCGCCGGGACGATGGCCAGCGCGGTCACAGAGACCCCTTCCGGGTAACGACAGTGGTCTGTCGGCTATTGTCCGTCTGCTCGGCTGCCCGCTGACGGCGGCCCCGGACAGCGATGCCATGGGGGAGCGATGAATCGGACTCAGTTCGCGGACGAAGCCTCCGCGCAGCTCGACGAAGGTGACCTCGGCCGCATGCTCCGTGACCTCCTCACCGCCTACGCCCGCGGCCAGCGCGTCGAGACGATCGCGGTGGTCGGGAACGCGCCGATGGCGCCCGACGCCGAGCGCGCCGCGCTGATCGACGGCAGCGACCTCGTCTTCCGCATGACGACCTTCGCGCTGGACGAGCCGGACGCCGAACCGACCTACGGCCGCCGCACCGACGTCGTGGTGGTCCACCGCGGGGTGATGGTCTCGCCGTACACGTTCGCCGACTACACGTCACGGCTGTACCTGCTCGCCGAGCCGGGCCGGCTGTTCTGGGAGCCCGAGACGCTGCCCGACTGGTGGCCCGCCGACCTGGGGTTCGTGCCGATTCCGAACCGGCAGTTCGTGCTGCCGCTGTCGAAGCTGCTGGGGCTTTCGGCGGACGAGCACGTCTGGGCCACGACCGGCACGCTGGTGACGTACCTGTGCAAGCAGCTCTTCCCGAAGGCGCTGGTGCGCCTCACCGGGGTGTCGATCATCGAGCGGCCGGACCAGACCGACTTCGAGCACGCCTGGGGCAGCAAGGTCGGGGTGACCGCGGAACACCGCCTGCACGCGGAATCGAAGCTGCTGAGCACTTGGCGTGACTCCGGAAGAATCGAGATCATACAGTGAGTGACATTCGCGGAGTGGTGGTTCCACGGGCGAAAGCGCTCGCCGGCCTGGCCTGGCGACCGGTGATGGCGAGGCTGCGGCCGCGGATCGAGCAGATCGCGACCGACCGGATGCAGCCCGAACTCGACCGGCTGCACGCGGACATCGCCGAGCTGCGCCGGGACGCCGAGCGGGCCACCCAGGAACTCGACGGCCACGTGAAGTGGCTCTACGACGAGCAGCGGCGCCTGGCGCCGCACCTGGCCGCCCTGGAAGCGCGCATCGCCGCATTCGAGCGGCCGGGCTCGGTGGCCCGGCTCGCGGAGCGGCTCGAGTACGCCCCAGACGAGGCGGAGGAAGTTCGCGCCGAGCACGCCCGCATCCGCGCGCGGCTGGCGGCGATTTCCCAGTACGAAGAGCGCTTGGCCCGCTTGGAGGAGGACTTCGCGGCACGGCGCGAGGTTGCCGGCTGAGTTCGGGCGGCCGCACCCGGCGCCGCGACGGTGATCGAGGACCGAATCCGTCCTCGATCGCTTCTACCGTTCGAGCATGACTTCCGAGATCACGCCGTTCCGCGTCGACGTTCCGCAAGCCGACCTCGACGATCTTCGTGCGCGGCTGGCGAACACGCGGTGGCCCGACCAGCCCGCCGATGCCGGCTGGCGGCTTGGAGCGCCCGTTGGCTACGTGCGTGAGCTGGCCGAGCACTGGCGCACCAGCTTCGACTGGCGGGCGCAAGAGGAACGCATCAACGGGTTCCCGCAGTTCACGACCACGATCGACGGGACGAACGTGCACTTCCTGCACGTGGTCTCGCCGGAGCCCGAGGCGCCGGCGGTGCTGCTGACGCACGGCTGGCCGGGCTCCGTCGTCGAGTTCCTCGACGTCATCGGGCCGCTGACGGACCCCCGCGCCTACGGCGGCGATCCGGCGGACGCGCTGACGGTGGTGGTGCCGTCGATCCCGGGCTACGGCTTCTCGGGCCCGACCCCCACGTCGGACTGGGGGCCGGACCGGGTTGCCCGGGCCTTCGCGGAGCTGATGACCCGGCTCGGCTACCCCCGCTTCGGCGCACACGGTGGTGACTGGGGCGCGATCGTCTCACGTGAGTTGGCGATCCAGTTCCCCGAGCGGCTGCTCGGCATCCACGTGACGATGCTGGCGTCTGCGGTCGTCCGCAGCGAAGCCGACCTCGAGGGCTTGGTGGGGCTCGAGCTGGAGAAGGGGAAGCGTTCGCTGGCGAAGGGGGCGAAGTTCTCTCGCGAGGGCACCGCCTACGCGACGCTCCAGGCGACGAAGCCCCAGACACTCGCGTACGGCCTGCACGACTCCCCGGCCGGCCAGCTGGCGTGGATCGCGGAGAAGTTCCGATCGTTCTCGAACACCACGGAAGACCTGATCGACCGCGACGACCTCCTGGCCGACGTGTCGATCTACTGGTTCACGCAGACGGCCAATTCCTCGGCCCGGCTGTACGCGGCCCTGACCGGAGGCTGGGGCGCGCCGGTGCCGGTGAACCCGGTCTCGACCGGGGTGGCGGTCTTCCCCGACGACATCGGTCTGCCGATCCGGACGCTGGCGGAGCGAACGGACAAGATCGTCCACTGGACCGAGTTCCCCCGGGGTGGTCACTTCCCGGGGCTGGAGGAACCGGACGCGCTGATCGGCGACATCCGCGAGTTCTTCCGCGCCCGGTAGTTGTCCACAGAGGTTGTCCACAGGCCCTCCGGTCTGTGGACAACTCACCCGTCAGAGGTACTGACCCGTCCCCGAAATGCCCGGTCCGTGCTCGTGCCCGTGCCCGGCGGCGGCCCCCGACGGACCGGCCGGCAGCCCACGCCGCATCTGCTCCAGCTGCACCCGGGCCGCCATCTGCTGGGCGAACAGGGCCGTCTGGATCCCGCTGAACAACCCCTCCAGCCACCCCACCAGCTGCGCCTGCGCGATCCGCAGCTCCGCGTCCGACGGCGTCGAGTCGTCCGTGAACGGCCGGACCAGCCTCTCCAGTTCGTCCTGCAGCTCCGGCGCCAGCGCCTTCTCGAGCTCGCGGATCGACGTCTGGTGGATCTCGCGCACGCGCGTGCGGGACGCGTCGTCCAGCGGGGCCGCGCGGACCTCCTCCAGGAGCTGCTTGATCATCGTGCCGATGCGCATCACCTTCGCCGGCTCTTCGACGAGGTCGCCCACCGACTCCGGGTGGTCGCCATCGGGGGAGGTGGTCCCCACCGGCGTGCCGTCCGGTCCGACGACCACCACGTGGGGTGAAGATTCCTGGCCCGGGTCACCCGTTGTGAAGTTCGGCTCGGTCATGTGCTCCATCCTGGCTTGCCTTCGACACGCTCCGCGACACCCGCGGGGTGTCCGTCTCCGAGCGTAGCCGTAAACCGGGTTCCCGGTGGCTCTCCACCCAACCCCGGACGCACGGCGAAACCGCACGTCCGTACGGTGTCCCCATGGCGTTCGACGTCGCTCGTATCCGTGGGCTCTTTCCCGCGCTGGGTGACGGCTGGATTCACTTCGACGGCGCCGCCGGAATGCTGGTCCCGGAACAGGTCGCTTCGGCCGTTTCCACGGCGATGCGAGCCCCGGTGTCCGGGCCGGGCGGAGCGTTTCCGGCCTCACAACGCGCGGAAAGCATCGTGACCGCGGCCCGCCGGGCCGTGGCCGACCTGGTCGGGGCCGACCCGGCTGCCGTCGTGCTCGGGCCGAGCGCGCCCGTCATGCTGCGCCGGCTCGTCGACGCGCTCGCCGAGCGCTGGACCATCGGTGACGAAGTCGTCGTGTCCCGGCTCGACGAACAAGCGAACCTGGCGCCCTGGCAACGCGCGGCCAAGCGGGTCGGCGCCGTCGTGCGCTGGGGCGAAATCGACATCGAGACCTGCGAGCTGCCCGCGTGGCAGTACGAGCAGCTCGTGTCCGCGCGCACCAAAGCCGTCGCCGTCACGCTCGCCTCCGGGTCCGTCGGCACCCGGCCGGACGTGCCGACGATCATCGAGTTCGCCAAGCGGGTCGGCGCGCTCGTCGTCGTCGACGCCACCTACGCCGCGCCCTTCCTGCCGCTCGACATCAACGCGCTCGGTGCCGACGTCATGGTCGTGTCCGCGCAGGCCTGGGGCGGCCCTTCGGTGGGTGCCCTGGTCTTCCGCGACCCCGAGCTGATCGAGCGGATCCCGTCGGCCTCGCTCGACCCGATGGCCCGCGGCGCCGCCCGCCTGGAGCTCGGCCCGCACGCCTACCCGCTGCTCGCCGGGCTGATCGCGTCGATCGACTACCTCTCCGGCCTCGACGACGCCGCCACCGGATCCCGCCGCGAGCGGCTGGTCACCTCGCTCGGCTCGGCGAAGTCCTACCACGCCGGGCTGCTCGCGCAGCTGTCAACGGACCTGCTGTCGCTGCGGCACATCATGGTCATCGGCAACGCCATGCGCCGGATCCCCGCGCTCGCCTTCGCCGTCGCCGGCAAGAAGGCGCCCGAGGTCGCCGAGTACCTGGCGACGCAGGGCTTGTGCGCCTTCGCCGACGACGGCACGAGCGGCGTCTTCGCGTCACTCGGCGTCGGAGAAGTGGGCGGCGCCGTGCGGATCGGGCTCGCCCACTACTCCAACGTCTTCGAGATCAACCAGCTCGTGCGGGTCCTGGAAGAACTCCGCTAGGACTTGGCGGCCAGCAGGACCTTGCCGAAGACGCTGCCCTCTTCCATCACCCGGTGCGCGGTCGCGGCTTCGGCCATCGGCACGACCTGGCCGACGATCGGCTTGACCAGGCCCTCGGCGACCAGCGGCCACAGGTGCTCGCGGACGTCGGCGACGATCGCCGCCTTCTGGTCGAGCGGCCGGAACCGCAGGCCCGCGGCGAACACCGACGCCCGCTTGCCGAGCAGCGCGCCGACGTTCAGCTCGCCCTTGACCCCGCCCTGCATGCCGATGATCACCAGGCGCCCGTCCTGCTGCAGCGCGTCGATGTTGCGGCCCAGGTAGGACGCGCCCATGTTGTCGAGGATGACGTTCGCGCCGCCGGTCTCCGCGCGGAGCACCTCGACGAAGTCCTGCTCCTTGTAGTTGATCGTGATGTCGGCACCGAGCTGGCGGCAGCTTTCGAGCCGGTCCGGCGAGCCCGCGGTGACGGCGACCGTCGCGCCGAGCGCCTTGCCGACCTGGATGGCGTGCGTGCCGATGCCGCCGGCGCCGCCGTGGACCAGCAGCACGTCGCCCTCCGTGAGCTTCGCGTGCATCACGACGTTCGCCCACACCGTGCAGGCCACCTCGGGCAGCGCGGCCGCGGTGAGCAGGTCGACCTCGCCCGGCACCGGGAGCAGCTGCCCCGCCGGGACGACAGCCTTCTCCGCGTAGCCGCCGCCGGAGAGCAGGGCGCAGACCTCGTCGCCGACGTTCCAGCCTTCGACACCCTCGCCGAGCTCCGCGATCGTGCCGGAGCACTCGAGGCCGATGGTTTCGCTCGCGCCGGGCGGCGGCGGGTAGTGGCCCTGGCGTTGCAGCAGATCCGCGCGGTTCACCGCGCTCGCCGCGACTTCCAGCAGCACCTCGCCGGGGCCGGGCCGCGGATCCGCGACCTCCGCCCACTCGAGAACGTCCGGGTCACCTGGTTCACGGATGGTGATCGCGTACATGTGTCGACTGTATACCGCGGCGAAAGGTCCCGCCGAAAGGCGCATTGACGGACTTCGCATATCGAACAAAGGTGAGCAACCATGTCACTCTTCAGAACGAAAATCCTGCCGCCGATGGCTATCGCCGCCGGCGCGACGCTGCTGCTCGGCCTCACCCCGGCCGCCGCGGCGAACACCGTCCCCGACGGTCCCGCCCTGGCGAAGCAGCTCGTCAAGAAGGTCGACGTCAACGGCGTCAACCGGCACCTGATCGCTCTCCAGCGCATCGCCGACACCAACGGTGGCACCCGGGCCGCGAGCACCGAGGGCCACAAGAAGTCCGCCGAGTACATCGCGACCAAGCTCGAGGCGGCCGGCTTCCAGGTCACCCGCCAGGAGTTCCCGTTCACGTACTCGGAGACCCTGGCCGAGAAGCTGACCGCGGGCGGCGCCAACGTCCCGATCATCGCCATGGAGTACACGAAGTCGACGCCGGTCGGCGGCATCACCGCGCCGCTCGCCGTGATCGCGGTCGACGACACCAGCGGCTGCGAGGCCACCGACTACACCGCCGACGTCGCGGGCAAGATCGCCCTGATCAAGCGCGGCGGCTGCTCGTTCGCGCAGAAGCAGCAGACGGCCGCGGCCGCGGGCGCGATCGGCGCCATCGTCTACAACAACACCGACGGCGCGCTCAACGGGACGCTCGGGGGCCCGGAGAACGCGGCGATCCCGACCGGGGGCGTGACGGCGGCCGCGGGGGCGCAGCTGGCCACGCTCGGCGGGCAGAACGTGACGCTGGAGCTGCGGGCCTTCCAGGAGGCGCGGACCAGCTACAACGTCATCGCCGAAACCAAGACCGGCCGCAAGGACAACGTGGTGATGCTGGGGTCGCACCTCGACAGCGTCCCGGCCGGCCCGGGCATCAACGACAACGGTTCCGGCTCGGCCGCCCTGCTGGAGACCGCGCTGCAGCTGGGGAGCAGCCCGAAGGTCAACAACGGCGTCCGCTTCGGCTTCTGGAGCGCGGAGGAGTTCGGCCTGATCGGCTCGACCTACTACGTCGACCAGCTGACCTTCGAGCAGCAGCTCGACATCGCGCTCTACCTGAACTTCGACATGATCGGCTCGCCCAACGCCGGCTACTTCGCCTATGACGGCGACAACTCCGACGGTGTCGGCGCGGGTGCCGGTCCGTACGGCTCGGCGCAGATCGAGAAGACCTTCGTCGACTTCATGCAGGCCGCGCGCGGGGTGTCCGTCGAGGGCACCGACTTCACCGGGCGTTCGGACTACGGCGAGTTCATCGCCGTCGGCATCCCGGCCGGCGGCCTCGACACCGGTGCCGAGG
>NZ_MUMI01000431.1 GCF_002155975.1 Amycolatopsis kentuckyensis | reverse complement strand
CGGCGACCGGCTGCCCCGGCGCGAGCTCGACGCCGAACACCGAGGAGACGATCCAGACCACGGCGAGCACGGCCACGACCCGCGTCGCGCCGGTCCGCCGTCCGGCGGCGACGCGGCTGAGCCGCAGCACCGCGAGCACCATCAGCACCACCACGGCCACCGCGAGCAGGCCGGCGCCGATCAGCGCGGCGGTCGTGGCCGCGTTCCCGATCTGCCCCGCCAGGAACTCGACGCCGGCGTGGAAGAAGCTCCAGTCGTAGACCGGGTCGAACGGCTTCTCGAGCGTCGCGTAGAAGCCGGTGTCGAGGGCCTTCATCAGGGTCAGCAACCCGAGCCCCAGCCCGACGAGCACGGCGACGACGCGGCGCGCCCGCGGCGGCAGGACCAGCAGGACCGCGCCGATGACGAGCCCCTCGACGGGCACGCGCACCAGCGCGGCGGCGGAGAACGAGCTGAGGTCGTCCGGGGCGAGGAGCCCGAACAGCACGAGCAGCGCGGCCAGCCCGGTGAGGACCCGGCTCGCGACGGCGTGCCGGCGCCGTCCGAGCCGGGGCAGCCCGAAGTCGGGCAGGGCCGCCCCCGGGGCCGGGGTGCGGCGGCGGACGCGCCGCACCAGCGGCAGACCGATGTTTCCAACCATGGCGAGCCTCACGTCGTGGTGCACGGTGTGACCGACGGCCCGTGCGGCCGGGCGGCGATCGTCACCCCGATATACGGGCCACGGCGGCGCGCGGTTCACGCGCCCCCGGGTCTCCGCACGCCACCGGCGGCCGGCCCCGCTCGCGCGAAAGCGATCGCCGGTACCCGGACGCACCCGGCCCAAACCCCGTGAGACCGCCTTTCACCCGCGAAAACCGCGAAATCCCCGGCACAGGGGAAGGAGCGTTGCGGGCCCGCTCCCCCGGTGTTCTCCTCGGGGTGTCCGAAGATCGAATCCCGACCGGAGGCCCACGATGAATCTGTTCGACAAGGCGAAGGAAGCGCTCGGGAAACACCCGGACCAGGCCGACCAGGGTGTCGACAAGGCCGCCGAGGCCGCCAAGCAGCGCTTCGGCCAGCACGCCGACAAGATCGACCAGGGCTCCGACAAGGTGAAGGACTACCTGCACAAGCAGGGCGGCGGGCAGCAGGAGCCGCCCCCGCAGTAGGCCCGGCCCGGGGCACGCCCAGCCGTCCGGGGGAAGCGCGCTTCACCACCCCCGCGGCTGGGTACCACCGGCTCCGTGGTCGCCACCTACCTCGTCCCCGTCCGGACCGCCCTGCTCCTGTTCCCGCTCGTCGCGCTCGCCGTGATGCTGCCGGCCGCCTTCGTCAGCTACCGCCGCCGGGGCCGCGCCGGCGGATGGACGACGTTCGTCTTCTACGCGTTCCTGTTCTACCTGCTGGCGATCGCCACGCAGACGGTGCTGCCGCTGCCCGCCGACCCGGCGTACTGCGCGGGCCACACCTACGCGAGTTCCCCGCAGCTGCGGCCGTTCTACTTCGTCGAGGTGGTTTCGCAGCGGGCCCGCGGCCACTGGAGTCCCGGGGCGCTGCTGCACAACCCGGCGGTCTGGACCACCGCGCTCAACGTCGTGATGCTGGTCCCGCTGGGCTTCTACACCCGCTACGCCCAGCGGGTGCGGCTGGTGCCCGCCACGCTGATCGGCTTCGGCGTGTCGCTGTTCTTCGAACTGACGCAGCTGACCGGCCTCTGGTTCGTCTACCCCTGCCCGTACCGGCTCTTCAGCGTCGACGACCTGCTGCTCAACACCGCGGGCGTCGTCACGGGCTGGCTGCTGGCCGGCCCGCTCGGGCGCCTCCTCCCGCCGCCGGAACCCGAACACGACCGGCGCCGCTACGCCGCGAAGGTCACCTTCACCCGGCGGCTGTTCGCGCTGGCCACCGACCTGCTCGGGTTCGCCGCGCTGCTCGGGTTCCTCTTCGGCCTGCTGACGCTGTTCGGCGAGGACCTGCGCCACCGCGACACGCCGGTCGTCATCCTCGCCCTCGTGTGGTTCGTGGTGCTGCCCACCGTCACCGGGTCGACCCCCGGCAAGCGCGCGATGCTGCTGCGGGTGACCCGCCGGGGCGGCCGGCGGGCCGGACCGGTCGCCCTGCTGGTCCGCAACGGCGTCCTGCTCTCGCCGCTGTGGCTCACCTGGCTGCTGCTGGACCTGGACCGCTGGGACCTGGCGAACCACCCCGAGCAGCTGCTCCTGCCGGTCGCGCTGGCCGCGTCGGTGTTCGTCGTCGGCGTCTGGACGCCGCTGGCGGTGCTGCTCGACAACGAGCACCGGGCGCCGTACGAGCGGCTGACCCGCACGGTGAACACCGCCGTCGTGCCGCCGGAGGCCGCGGAACCGGCGCCGGCACCCGCACCGCCGGAGAAAGTCCTTAAAGGACGGTGACGGGACACCGTGCTGCCCGGCCTCGACAGCGCTGGTAGATTGCGTCCGGAACGGGTTGAGCCGCCAGCCCGTGTCCTCACGTCCCCTTCCTGGAGTTTCGATGACCACCGACGCAGCGCGGCCCCGGCAGCGGTATTCCGGTGACGGCTGGTCGCTCGAAGCGCACGACTCCGGGGGTGCCGGCGGCTACACCCTGCGCGGTGAGTTCGACTTCGCGGCCTCGGCGAAGCTGGCGGAGCTGCTCCCGGCCGACCCCGGCCCGGCGCGGGTCGTCGTGGACATGGCCGAGGTGACCTACTGCGACTCCAGCTGCCTGCAGGTCCTGCTGCGGCTGGCCCGCGGGCTGCGCGCGGCGGGCGGCAGGTTCGCCGTCGTGTCGGCCGCTCCGGCCGTGACCCGGCCCATCGCCCTACTCGGCCTCGGCGACGTGATGCCCGTGCACCCGGCCCGCGAATCGGTCGAAACTTCCTGGGGTGTGGCATGACAACCTCGGATACCCGTGTCGGCGGGCCCGGTTCCGGGCATGAAGAAGGGGAGGGCCTCCCCGCGGAGGCCGGCACAGCGAAGGAGGCCGACGTGAAACTCCGATTTGCCCGGCACGAACTCGGCATCTCCCCCGAACTTTCCGAACTGGCGCGGGTCCGCCACTGGGTCCGGACCGTCCTGGGCGGCTTCCCGGCGCACTTCGTCGGCACGGCGGTCATGGTGGTGGACGAGCTGACGTCGAACGCGCTGCGCCACGGCCGCGCGCCCTACCACGTCCGCCTGCTGCCCGGTGCGGCCAAGCTGCGGATCGAGGTCGACGACAGCGGCGTCGAGCCCGCCCGCCGCCGGACACCGTCCGACCACGGCGGGCGGGGGCTCCTGCTGGTCGAACGCTGCGCGGCGGCCTGGGGCCAGCTGCGCCGGCCCAGCGGCAAGACCCTGTGGGCCGAGCTGGCCACCGACCCGGATCCGGCGGGTGCCCGTGGCTGATCCGGCGCACACCGCGCCCGCAGTCGCGATCGACCGCACCGGGGGCTGGGCGGCCGCACCGGCCGCGGCCGTCGTGATCGACCGCCCCGGGACGATCCGCGCGCTCAACGACGCGGCCCACCTGTTGTTCCCCGCCGCCGACCCGGGCCACCCGGCGGCCGGCGGGGTCGCGGAGTGGCTGACCGCCGCGCACGACCGAGGCGCGGACGAGGTCGTCCGCGGCGAGGTCGGCGAGCGCGCCTTCGCCGCGCACCCGGTCCCGCACGGCGAGGCCGTGACCTGGTGGCTGGTCGACGAGACCGACGTCCGCTCGGCGCGCGAGGCGCTGGCCCGCGAGCAGGAGCGGACCACGTTCCTCAGCGAAGCCTCCGCCGCGCTGCTGGGCTCGCTCAACCTGGACCGCTGCATGGAGGTCGCGGCCCGGCTGGCCGCGGAGCACCTCGCCGACGCCGCACTCGTCCTGGCCCCCACCGCGGGCGTGGGCTTCCCCGCCGTCTCCTGCGTGCGCGGCGGGCGGCCGGTCCGGACCCGGCTGGACATCGACCCGGACGACCTGCCCGGCCTCGGCGAGGCGCTGCAGGGCTTCCCGCCGGTGCCGTCGCGCTGGCTCGACCCCGGCGCGGCGCCGTCCTGGGTGCTGCCGGAGGGCTTCGGGCCGGTCGGCTCGATCGTCGTGACGCCGCTGCCCGGCCACGGCGTCCCCGCCGGTGCGCTGGTCCTGCTGCGCCGCGGTGACCGGGCGTCGTTCACCGGCCAGGAAGAACTCTTCGCCCGGCTGTTCGCGGCGCGGGCCGGCGCGGCGATGTCGGCGGCGCGGGTGTTCGCGCTGCAGGCGTCGATCACCGACACGCTCATGCGCGAGCTGCTCCCGCCGACCCTCGAGCAGCTCGGCGGCGTCGAGTTCGCCGGGCGCTACCGCCCGGCCCGCGACGGCGAGCGGATCGGCGGCGACTTCTACGACGTCCATTCGGCCATCACCGCCGAGGGCGACGAGTCCCTGGCCGTGCTCGGCGACGTCTGCGGCAAGGGCCTCGACGCGGCCGTGCTGACCGGCAAGATCCGCACCACGCTGCGGGCGCTGCTGCCGATGGCCGGCGACCACCACCGGCTGCTCGAACTGCTGAACCGCACGCTCGGCGACAACGCCGACGCCCGCTACGTCACCCTCGTGCTGGCCTCCGCGCGGCGGGACGGCGCCACCGTCCGGCTGCGCGTGACCTGCGCGGGGCACCCGCCGCCGCTGATCGTGCGGGCCGACGGCCGGGTCGAGGAGGCCGACAGCCAGGGCAGCCTGATCGGCGTGCTGCCCGAGATCGAGTCGTCGAGCGCGGACATCACGCTGCACCCCGGCGAGACCTGCCTGCTCTACACCGACGGGATCGTCGAGGCGAAGGGCGGCCCGCTCGGGGACGCCATGTTCGGCGAAGAACGGCTCAAGCAGGCTGTGGCCGAGTGCGCGAACATGCCGGCCGACGCCGTCGTCGAGCGCGTGCAGATGCTGGCCTCGCAGTGGATCGGGCGCGGCACCCACGACGACATGGCCGTGCTGGCGATCACCGCGCCGCGCGGGCAGCACCTGGCCGCGGTCGGCGGCCACGGCCGCGGAAGGTACACCGCATGAGCACCGCCACCCGCGCCACCGAGGTGGCCGAGCACGCCGAACGGCTGTGGGCCGCCGTCACGGCCGGCGACGAGTACACGGCGGGCGACGTCGTGGTCCGGGCGCTCGGCGACGGGGCCGACCCGGAGAGCGTGCTGCTCGACGTGATCGGGGCGGTGCAGCGGCGGGTCGGCCGCGAATGGGCGGCGAACCGCCTCACCGTCGCCCAGGAGCACGCGGCGACGGCGATCAACGACCGCGTCATCGCCGCCTTCGGCTACGTGCTGGAGCGACCGGAGCCGCACCTCGGCCGGATCACCGTCGCGTGCGTCGACGGGGAGTGGCACGCGATGCCGGCCCGGCTGCTGTCCGAAGTGCTACGGCTGCGCGGGTTCCACGTCGACTACCTGGGCGCGCAGGTGCCGGCCCCGCACCTGGTGGCCCACCTGCACCGGACCGGCCCGGACGCGGTGGCGTTGTCCGGCTCGCTCGCGACCCGGCTGCCGACGGCGCACGCGACGATCACGGCGTGCCAGGCGGCGGCGACCCCGGTCATCGCGGGCGGCGCCGCCTTCGGGCCCGACGGCCGGTACGCGCGGCTGCTGGGCGCCGAAGCGTGGGCCCCGGACGCGCGGGCGGCCGCCGACCGGCTGGCCGAGCCGCTCCCCCGGCCGCACAGCGCCCCTCGGCCGCATTGGGCCCACCAGCCGCTCGACGACCTGCCGCACCTGGCCGACCAGGAGTACACGCTCGTCACGCGTAGCTCGGGCCGGCTGGTGAAGACGGTGCTGGCCGGGCTGGAGGAGCGGATCCCGGCCCTGCGCGAGTACACCGACCTGCAGCGCCAGTACACGGCCGAGGACCTCGCGCACATCGTCGAGTTCCTGGCGACCGCCCTCTACGTCGGCGACGGCGAGCTGCTGACCGGGTTCCTGACCTGGACGGCCGGCATCCTGACCGCCCGGGGTGTCCCGGCGGCCTCGCTCGTCCCGGCGCTCGAGCTCCTCGAAGCGGAGCTGCGCGACTTCCCGCGGGCCACCGGCATGCTCCGCACCGCACGAACGCACTTGGCGGAGCCGGCCGCCGGATCGGAGCGGTCCGCATGACTGCCGAGCTGACCTGCACCTGGGCCGTCGAGGACGACATCGCCCGCGTGACGATCGACGGCGACCTCGAGTTCGCGACCACCGGCGCGTTGCTGCGGCTGGTCACCGACCGGCTGGCCGGGCACCCCGGCGTCCGCGAAGTGCGCCTGGACTGCGCCGAAATCGGCTTCTGCGACTCCTCGGGGCTGTCGGAGCTGATGAAGGTGCACCGCGTGGCCACCGGCGCGGGCGCCCGGCTCCACCTGGACAACCGGCAGCCCGCGCTGGAGCGCCTGCTCACCCGCACGGGTACGGCCGTGTACTTGACCGGCGAACCGGCGGACTCCCGGGCCCGGCGGGATTCCTGAGCCGGTGCACCGCGCCGCCGTCCAGCGGCCCGGCCCGACGAGGATCTCGTTCACGGCCGGCTGACCGCGGGGTCGAGCTTCGGGTCCTGGGACGAGCTCCGATGCCCCACGATGCGCCGGTGACGAGGAACACGGGATCGGTCACGGACGCAGACTAGCCAACCCGCCCGGAATGGTCTAGACCATAGGGGCCTCCGTCGTCCAGCTAGGAGAACCCGTGGACTTTTCCGCCGACTTCGGCACCGCGGTGCGCGAGCACCTCCGCCTGATCGAAGACCGCAACGCCGCCGCCCTCGACACGGTGGCCGGCCGGCTCCTCGACGTCGTCCACGCCGGCCGGCTCGTGCACACCGCGGCCGCGGGCCACGGCCTGGCCGCGGTGCTGGAGACGTTCTACCGCGCGGGCGGGCTCGCCTGCGTGCGCCCGCTGTTCCACCCCGGCCTGCTGCCCCTGCACGGCGCCCAGGCCAGCACCCAGCTGGAACGCATCCCCGGACTGGCGGCGACCCTGGTCGCGCAGGCGCAGGTCCAGCCCGGTGACGTCGGGATCATCTTCTCCAACTCGGGCGTCAACGCCTTCCCGGTCGAGCTCGCCGACGAGCTGAAGAAGGCCGGCGCCTACGTCGTCGCGTTCTCTTCCCGGCCCCACATGGACAGCGCCCCGGCACGCTCCTTCGCCAAACTCGGCGAGCTCGCCGACGCCGTCCTGGACACCGCCATCCCACCCGGCGACGCCGTGGTCCCCACGCCCAGCGGAACCACCGCGGCGCTGTCGACCCTCTGCTCGACCTACCTCTGGAACCTCCTGCTCGTCCGCCTGACCACCCTGGCCGGCGACGCCGCCGTCCCCCTCTGGCAGAGCTCGAACCTCCCCGGCGGCGACACCGCCAACGAGAAGCACCTCGGCCACTACCGGGACCGGGTACCGATGCTCTAGGAGCTGTCCTGTAAGTCATCGGAGCCAGAGGGCGATGGCGGCGATGGTGAGTTCGGCCTGGTAGTGGGCGGCGCGTTTGGCGTAGCGGGTGGCCAGGTCACGGAGCTGCTTGAGTCGGTTGAAGCACCGTTCGACCACGTTGCGCTGTTTGTAGATCTTGGCATCGAAGACCGGTGGTCGCCCGCCGCGGGAACCCTTGCCCTTGCGGTGGGCGGTCTGGTCTTCCCGTTCCGGGCTGACGAAGGTGATGCGCCGGTCTCGCATTGCCTGGCGGGTCGAGGGATGTGAGTACGCTTTGTCCGCAATCACCGTCTCCGGCCGGCAGCGTGGCCGGCCTGGCCCGGGGCGGGCGACGCTGATGCCATCCAGTAGTGGCATCAGCTGTGGGTTGTCTCCCGCTTGGCCGGGGTCCAGAGAATCGCGTTGATGACTTGGCGGTGATCGCGCCACCGCCGGCCACCGCCCTGCTGCGGCGGCGGCAGCGGCTCGATCACCGCCCACGCCTTATCTGTCAGCTCACCGCGACCAACCACCGGGCACAACTACCAGAGGTCCAGCTCAACCGCTTACAGGACACGCCCTAGCCCGTCGGCGCGCCGGCGGCTTCCCGGCGCGCCAGGTTCGACGGCCACCAGATGCGCCGCCCGACGTCGATGGTCAGGGCCGGGACCAGCAGCGACCGCACCAGCAGCGTGTCCAGCAGGACGCCGAACGCGACGATGAACGCGATCTGCGCCAGGAACAGGATCGGGATCACCGCCAGCGCCGAGAAAGTCGCCGCCAGCACGACGCCGGCCGAGGTGATCACCCCGCCCGTCAACGACAACCCGCGCAACGTCCCGGCGCGCGTTCCCCGGGTCAGCGCCTCCTCGCGGACCCGGGTCATCAGGAAGATGTTGTAGTCGATCCCCAGCGCCACCAGGAAGACGAACCCGAACAGCGGCACCACCGGGTCCGCGCCCGGGAAGCCGAGAACGTGGTTGAACACCAGCGCCGACACCCCCATCGTCGCCGCGAACGAGAGCACCACCGTGGCGATCAGCAGCAGCGGCGCCAGCAACGACCGCAGCAGCAGTGCCAGGACCAGGAAGATCACCAGCAGCACGATCGGGATGATCAGCGCCCGGTCGCGTTTCGACGTCTGCTGCGTGTCCAGCTGGATCGCCGTGGGGCCGCCCACCTTGGCGTTCGCCTCCGGGACCGCGTGCACCGCGTCGCGCAGGCGGCCGACCGTCGCGACCGCCGCCTCCGAGTCCGCCGGATCCGTGAGCACCGACAGGATCTGGACGCGGCCACCGACCACCTTGGGGCGGCCGTCGGGGCCCGGCACCGGGAACGACTGCGCCACTCCGTCTGTTGTGGACGCTTTCAGGACCGCGGGCAGCGCGCCGGCGTCGGCGATGGTGATCGCCGGTGCGCCGAGGCCGCCCGGGAAGTGCCGGCCGAGGATCTCCTGGCCGGTCCCGGATTCGACCTCGGTCAGGAACACGTCCGACTGCGCGGTCCCGGACGCCTTGAGCTGCGGCAGGAACGCGACGCCGACGCCGAGCACCAGCGCCGTCACCACCCAGACCGTGCGCGGGCGGCGGCCGACCAGGCGCGCGACCCGGCCCCAGATCCCCGACGTCTCCGGGTGCGGCGAGCCCAGCGCCGGCTTGAACGGCCAGAACGCGCCGCGCCCGCACAAGGCCAGCACGGCCGGCAGGAACGTGGTGGACGCCAGCAGCGCGGCGCCGATGCCGATCGCCGCCACCGGGCCGAGGCCCTTGTTCGAGTTGAGGTCGCTGAACAGCAGGCACAGCACGCCGAGCACGACCGTGCCCGCCGAAGCCGCGATCGGTTCGAGCGTCGCGCGCCAGGCGAGCTTCAGCGCGTCGAACCGGCTCGGCGTGTCACGCAGCTGTTCGCGGAACCGCGCCACCAGCAGGAGCGCGTAGTCGGTCGCCGCGCCGAACACGAGGATCGAGAGGATGCCCTGGCTCTGGCCGTTGAGCGCGAGGACGTCGTGCTCGGCCAGCAGGTAGACGACGAGGCTGGCGAGCCCGAGCGCGAACACCGCCGACAGCAGCACCAGGAACGGCAGCAGCGGGCTGCGGTAGACGGCGATGAGGATCAGCGCGACCACGCCACCGGCGACGAGCAGCAGGATCCCGTCGATGCCGCCGAACGCCTTGACCAGGTCGGCGATCTGCCCGGCCGGCCCGGTGACGAGCACGGTGAGCCCGGCCGGCGCGCCGCCGAGGCGCTCCCGGACCTCCTTGACGACGTCGGCCGGGTTGCCGTCGGCGAAGATCGGCACCGCCAGCTGCGCGGCCTGGTCGTCCCGCGGCGCCCGCTCCGGCCGGCCGAG
>NZ_MUMI01000430.1 GCF_002155975.1 Amycolatopsis kentuckyensis | reverse complement strand
CCAGCGCCACCTTGCCGCGGGCCGACGCCTCCCCGGTGACCACCGCCGGGCTCGGCGAGCCGGAAGCGAGCGCCGCAAGCCCACCCGAACCGGTGACCACCGCCCGATGACTCAGCAACGCCCGCGACTTCACCAGCGAAAACCCGACGTCGACCGGGTCGCCGTCGTGGGAAAGCAGCGCAGCCGCCTGCGCCCGCAGCGCCTCCGGAGAACCCGCCGACAACACCCAGGGCACCGGGCCCGAAGCCGCCGCCCGCGGCGGCGAAGCGGGTTCGGAGGCAGCCTGCTCCAGGACCACGTGCGCGTTCGTCCCGCTGACCCCGAACGACGACACGCCGACCCGGCGCGGCTGCCCGGTCTCCGGCCACGGCGTCGCCTCGGTGAGCAGCCGCACTCCGCCGGCGCTCCAGTCCACTTGGGACGAAGGCGCGTCGATGTGCAGCGACCGTGGCAGCAGGCCCCGCCGCATAGCCTGGACGGACTTGATGATCCCGGCCACCCCGGCGGCGGCCTGGGTGTGCCCGAGGTTCGACTTGACCGAGCCGAGCAGCAACGGCCGGTCCGCCGCGCGGCCACGACCGTAGGTGGCCAGCAGGGCCTGCGCCTCGATGGGGTCGCCCAGTGTGGTGCCGGTGCCGTGCGCCTCCACGGCGTCCACGTCCGCGGTGGACAGTCCGGCGTTCGCCAGCGCCGCCCGGATGACCCGCTGCTGCGCCGGGCCGTTCGGCGCGGTCAGGCCGCTGCTCGCGCCGTCGGAGTTGACTGCCGAGCCGCGGACGACGGCGAGCACCGGGTGCCCGTGGCGACGCGCGTCGGACAGCCGTTCCACCAGCAGCATCCCCGCGCCCTCGCCCCAGCCGGTGCCGTCGGCCGCGTCGGCGAAGGGCTTGCACCGGCCGTCGGCGGCGAGGCCGCGCTGGCGGCTGAACGCGGTGAACGTGCCCGGCGTGGCCATCACCGTGACGCCGCCGGCCAGGGCCAGCGCGCAGTCACCGAGCCGGACCGCCTGGCACGCCAGGTGCAACGCCACCAGCGACGACGAACACGCCGTGTCGATCGTGACGGCGGGACCTTCCAGCCCCAGGGTGTAGGCGATCCGCCCGGAGGCGACGCTGCCCGCGTTGCCGTTGCCGAGGAACGCCTCGAACTCCGCGAACACCTCGGGCGCGAGCAGCAGCCGGGCCGCGTAGTCGGAGTACATCACCCCCGCGTAGACCCCGACCTTTTCGCCGCGCACGGACGTCGGGTCGATGCCCGCCCGCTCCAGCGCCTCCCACGACACTTCCAGGAGCAGCCGCTGCTGCGGGTCCATGGCGAGCGCCTCGCGCGGGGAAATCCCGAAGAAGCCGGCGTCGAAGTCGGCCGCGTCGTGCAGGAACGCGCCCTCCCGGGTGTAGCTGGTGCCCGCGCCGGCGGGGTCGGCGTCGTACAGCGCCTCGAGGTCCCAGCCGCGGTCGGCGGGGAACGCCCCGACCGCGTCCTGCCCCGCTTCCAGCAGCTCCCAGAGCTGTTCGGGGGTGCGGACACCGCCGGGGAACCGGCAGCTCATGCCGACGATCGCCACCGGCTCCTGCGCGCGCTCCTCGTTCTCCTGCAACCGGCGGCGGGCTTCGCGCAGGTCGGCCGTGGCGCGCTTGAGGTAGTCCAGGAGCTTCTGTTCGTTCGACATTCAGGACATCCCCAGTTCGTCGTCCAGGAGGTCGAAGATCTCCTCGGCGGTGGCGTCGGCCAGTTCCGTGCCGGATTCCGCCCGGCGGTCGTCGGTCGCGGTCCACCGGGCCAGCAGCCCGCGCAGGCGCTCGGTGATCAGGTCGCGGTCGCCGGCCCCGGGCTCGGTCGCGGCGAGCACCGCGCCCAGCCGGTCGAGCTCGGCGTGCACGGGCAGGACGGCCTTCGCCCCGTCCGCGGGCAGCTCGGCGCACAGGTGCTTGGTGAGCGCGTCCGGGTTCGGGTAGTCGAAGATCAGCGTGGCGGGCAGCCGCAGCCCGGTCACCGCGTTCAGCCGGTTGCGCAGCTCCAGCGCGGTCAGCGAGTCGAACCCGAGGTCGAGGAAGCCGCGCCCGGCCTCGACGGCGTGGCCCGACGCGTACCCGAGCACCGCCGCCACCTGGGCGCGGACGACGTCGTCGACGACCCGGAGCTGCTCGGCTTCCGGCAGCCCCGCCAGCCGTTCGGCCAGCCCGGGCCCGGTCGGGAGGCCGTCGCGCACGGTCCGCCGCCCGGAGGTCCTGATCAGCCCGCGCAGCAACGCCGGGACTTCCGCACGGGCCCGCCAGGCGGCCAGGTCCAGCGCGACCGGCATGAGCAGCGGCTCGTCCGTGCCCAGAGCGAGGTCGAACAGCCGCAGCGCGCGGTCGGTCGGCAGGGCGCGGACCCCGGACCGGCCGAGGCGCGACACGTCGTCGTCGCCGAGGTGCGCGGTCAGGCCGCTGCGCGCCTCCCACAGTCCCCACGCGAGCGAGGTCGCGGGCAGGCCCCGGCCGTGGCGGTGCTGGGCGAGGGCGTCGAGGTAGGCGTTGGCCGCGGAGTAGCCCGCCTGGCCGGCGCCGCCCATCGTCGCCGCGAAGGAGGAGAACAGCACGAAGGCGTCGAGGTCCAGGTGCTCGGTCAGCTCGTGCAGGTGCCGCGCGGCGACGGCCTTCGGGCGCAGCACCGTGTCGAGCCGCTCCGGGGTCAGGGCTTCGAGGACGCCGTCGTCGAGCGCGCCCGCGGCGTGCACCACCGCCGTCAGCGGGTGCTCGGCGGGGATCGTCGCCAGGGCTTCTTCGAGGGCGGCCCGGTCGGCGACGTCGCAGGCGACCACGGTGACGGACGCGTCGGTCAGCTCGTCGATGCCGGGTGCGCTGCGGCTGAGCAGCAGCAGGTGCCGGACGCCGTGGACGGTCACCAGGTGCCGGGCGAGCAGCCCGCCGAGCACGCCGCTCGCGCCGGTGATCAGGACGGTCCCGTCCGGGTTCCAGGTGTGCTCCCGCGGCGACGGCGTCGCCCGCGCCAGGCGAGGCACGTGGAGTTCGCCGCCGCGCAACGCCAGCTGCGGCTCGCCGGACGCGGCGGCCACACCGGCCCAGGTGGCGAGGTTCTCGGTCGTGTCGACGTCGAGGAGGACGAACCGGTCCGGGTGCTCCGACTGCGCCGAGCGCACGAGACCCCAGACGGCCGCCGCGGCGGGGTCGGCGGGCGCGTCCCCCACCGCCGACTCGGTGACCAGGACCAGCCGCCCGTCGCCGGTCAGGAAGTCCTGCAGGGTCTTGAGCGCTTCGGCCGTCATGTCGCCGCGGCACTCCGTGTAGCCGACCGGCCCGGACTCGCCCAGCGGCACCGCCGGGGCCGCCGGTCCGGCGTCCAGGCGCTGCCAGGTCAGGGCGAAGAGGGCATCGGCACCGTGGTCCGCGGCGGCGGCCAGCTGCCCGGCCGAAATCGGCCGCATGACCAGGGATTCGGCCTCCGCGACCGGCGCACCGGTTTCGTCGGCGACGGCGACCGAGACGCCGTCCGCGCCGAGCGCCCCCAGCCGGACCCGCAGGGTGGTCGCGCCGGTCGCGTACAGCCGGACGCCGGTCCAGGCGAACGGCAACCGGGCGCCGGCTTGGGCGCTGGTCAGGCCGATCGGGTGCAGGGCCGCGTCGAGCAGGGCCGGGTGCAGGCCGTAGCGCGCCGCGTCGGCCCGCTGGTCGTCGGGCAGGACGACCTCGGCGTAGAGGTCGTCGCCGTGCCGCCAGGCCGCGCGCAGGCCCTGGAACGCCGGACCGTAGCGGTAGCCGTGACCGGCGAGGGTGTCGTAGTGGCCGTCGACCGGCAGCGGTTCCGCGCCCGGCGGCGGCCACGCGGTGAGTGCCGTGCCCGGCTCGGCGCCGGTGGCCAGGACGCCTTCCGCGTGCTGGGTCCACTCGAGATCGTCGCCGGGTCGCGAATGGACGGTCACCGCGCGACGGCCGTGTTCGTCGGCGGCCTCGACGCGGACCTGGAGGGCGACACCGCCACGGCGCGGCAGGACCAGGGGCGCCTGCAGCGTCAGCTCTTCGACGGTCCGGCAGCCGACCTGGTCGCCCGCCTGCACGGCCAGCTCGACGAACGCGGTGCCCGGCAGCAGCACGGTGTCGCCGACGGCGTGGTCGGCGAGCCACGGGTGCGTGCTCAGGGAAAGCCGTCCGGTGAGCAGGGTGGTGCCGGTGCCCGCGACGGCCACGGCCGCACCGAGCAGCGGGTGCCCGGCGTCGGTGAGGCCGAGCCCGCCCGCGTCGCCCGCGGTCGTCGCGGTCCACTGTGGCCAGTACCGGTCCTGCTGGAACGGGTAGGTGGGGATGTCGGTGAACCGGGCACCGGGGAAGGCCGGGGTCCAGTCGACGTCGACGCCGTTGACGTGCGCTTCGGCCAGGGCGGTGTAGAAGCGGGAGAGCCCGCCGTCGTCCCTCTTCAGGGAGCCCACGGCGAGGACGTCGTCCCCGAGTGCCATGGTCAGCACCGGGTGCGGCGAGGCTTCGACGAACGTGCCGAACCCCTCGCTCTTCAGCCGCTCGACCGCGATGTCCAGACGCACTGTGCCGCGCAGGTTCCGGTACCAGTACTCGGCGTCCACATGTTCGTTCCACTCGCCGGTCACCGTGGAGAGGAAAGCCGTCTCCCCGGTTCGCGGGGTGATCGGGCCGAGCATCTCGAGAAGCTCTTCGCGCAGTTGCTCCACCTGCGCTGAATGCGAGGCGTAATCGACCGGGACGCGCTTGGCGCGGATGCCGTCGGCCGCACAGGCCGCGATCAGCTCGTCGAGGGCACCGGGCTCGCCGGAGACCACCACGGCGGCCGGGCCGTTCACCGCCGCGATCGAGATTCCCTCGGTCAGCCGCTCTTCGACAGTGGCCGGCGGCGCGGCCACCGACACCATCCCGCCGCGCCCGGCCAGCGCCAGGATCGCCTTGCTGCGCAGCGCCACCACCCGAGCACCATCCTCAAGGGACAGTGCACCTGAGACGACGGCCGCCGCGATCTCGCCCTGCGAGTGCCCGACGACCGCGTCCGGCACCACGCCGAAGGAGCGCCACAGCTCGGCCAGCGACACCATCACCGCGAACAGCGCGGGCTGCACGACGTCCACCCGGCCCAAGGCCTCCGCGTCGGCCAGCACGTCACGCAACTGCCAGTCCACAAAGGACGCCAGCGCGGCGCCGCAGTCGTCGAGGCGGGCCGCGAACACGGGCGAGGCTCCGGCCAGCTCGAGGGCCATCCCCGCCCACTGCGCACCCTGACCGGGGAACACCAAGGCCACCTTGCCGGGTGGCCCGGCGACGCCGGTGACCGCGTTCGCCGCGGGTGCTCCCCCGGCGACGGCGGCCAGCGCCTCGGCGCCGAACACCACCGCGCGGTGTGGGAACCGCGACCGAGCCGTAGCCAGGGAGAGCCCGACGTCCGCCGGATCCGCGTCCACCCCGGTGAGGGCGGCGGCCTGGTCACGCAGCGCGGCCTCGGTCCGTCCCGACAGCACCCACGGCACCGGTCCGGAGACCGGCTCGCGCTCCTCGACGACGACGTCCGGCGCCTGCTCGAGGATCGTGTGCGCATTGGTACCGGAGATGCCGAACGACGACACCCCGGCCCGCCGGGGCCGCTCGGAAGTCCAGTCGCGCGACTCGGTGAGCAGCTCCACCGCCCCCGCCGACCAGTCCACCCGGGACGACGGCTCGTCCACGTGCAGCGTCCGCGGCAGGACGCCGTGCCGCATCGCCATGACCATCTTGATGATCCCGGCGACCCCGGCCGCGGCCTGCGTGTGCCCGAGGTTGGACTTCACCGAGCCGAGCCGGAGTGGCGTGGCGCGGTCCTGCCCGTAGGTCGCGAGCAAAGCCTGCGCTTCGATCGGGTCGCCCAAGGTCGTGCCGGTGCCGTGGGCTTCCACCGCGTCCACTTCGGCCGGCTCCAGGCCGGCGTCCGCAAGGGCCGCGCGGATGACCCGCTGCTGCGACGGGCCGTTCGGCGCGGTCAGGCCGTTCGACGCGCCGTCGGAGTTCACCGCCGAACCGCGCACCACGGCCAGCACCCGGCGTCCTTCGCGCAGCGCGTCGGACAGCCGCTGTACCAGCAACATGCCCGCGCCCTCGGAGAACCCGGCGCCGTCCGCCGCCTCGGCGAAGGCCTTGCACCGGCCGTCCGCGGCGAGGCCGCGCTGGAGGCTGAAGTCGACGAACATGCCGGGGGTCGCCATCACGGTCGCGCCGCCGGCCAGCGCCATCGAGCACTCGCCGCGCCGCAGCGCCTGGACCGCCAGGTGCAACGCCACCAGCGACGACGAACACGCCGTGTCCACGGTCAGCGAAGGGCCTTCGAGACCGAACACGTAGGACAGCCGCCCGGAGACGACACTGGCCGCGTTGCCGACGCCGGCGTGGCCTTCCAAGGGCTCGGCCGAGCGTTCCAGCAGGGCCGGGTAGTCCTGGCCGTTGGTCCCCGCGAAGACGCCGATCCGCTCGCCCCGCACCGAAGCCGGGTCGAGCCCGGCGCGTTCGAAGGCCTCCCAGGACGTCTGGAGCAGAAGCCGCTGCTGCGGGTCCATCGCCAGGGCTTCGCGCGGGGAAATCCCGAAGAAGCCGGGGTCGAAGCGGGTGGTGTCGGCGAGGAAACCGCCCTCGCGGGCGTAGCTCTTGCCGGTGGCACCCGGCTCGGGGTCGTAGATCTCCTCGAGGTCCCAGCCGCGGTCGTCCGGGAACGGCGTGATGCCGTCGCCGCCCGCGGCGACCAGCCGCCAGAGGTCCTCGGGCGAGCGGACCCCGCCTGGGAAGCGGCAACCGATGCCGACGATGGCGATCGGCTCGTCGGCGGCGATCCCCGTGGCCACCGCGGCTTCGGCCGGCGTCCCGGTGCCGAACAGCTCGCCGAGGAACCCGGCGAGGACGGTCACCGTGGGGTGGTCGAACACCAGGGTCGCGGGCAACCGCAGGCCGGTCGCGGTGGCGAGCCGGGTGCGCAGCTCGACCGCCGTCAGCGAGTCGAAGCCGAGTTC
>NZ_MUMI01000043.1 GCF_002155975.1 Amycolatopsis kentuckyensis | reverse complement strand
CGTGCTCGTCGCGGTGGCGATCCTGCTCTTCCTGCTCGCCGCGGGCAGCGGGTTCGCGCTGGCCAGGGCGGTCGGCGGCCAGTCGCTGCTGCCGCCGGACGCGGCCCCGCGGAACACGTCGAACGGCGTGACCGACGTTCCGGCGCCGTCGCTGGTGCAGCAGTCCGGCGACGCGAGTTACGTGACCGGCAACGGCGGGCAGTTCGGCCTCCAGGTGCCCGAGGGCTGGGAGAAGTTCGTCGCCCCGCACACCACCACGTTGTTCGGCGCGAGCACGGCGGTCCAGTACGTCTCCCCCGACGGCCGCCGGTCGCTGCGCGTGGAGCGGCTGGTGAAGTACTTCGACCGGTACCCCGACGACGACGAGTACATCAGCTGGCTGAAGGGCTCCTATCCCCCCAACGCGTTCCAGCTCTACGACCCGACGCCGCTGCCGGGCGGCAAGGGCTCGACGCTGACGTACCGCTTGGCCGAGGGCGGCAACCTCCCCGAAGGCGACGGGGGCGGCGGCACCCGGGTGACGTTCATGAACCTGGTCCAGGCGGGCACGAGCCTGTGGATCCTTTCGGTCACCGTGCCGGCCGAGCAGGAGAACTCCGGCCGCCAGGACGTCTTCGACCGGGTCGCCCCGACGCTGAGCGTCTCGGACTAGCCGCCGCCGAGGACCTTCCGGGACACCTGCTCCTGGGCCAGGTGGCGCAGCCCGGCGAAGATCCGGTCGCCGAGCACGGTGGCGACCAGCCCGGTCTCGATGATCTTGTCCAGCGACGTCAGGCCGGCCACCACCTCGACGTCGAGTTCCGCGACGTGCATCGCCAGGTCGGCGTACTCCTCGAGCCGTTCCGTCAGCGTCTCCTGCCCCAGCTCCCTGGCCGTCGCCAGCGCCGCGACGAGGTTGGCCACCGTGCGGTGCGCGGGCGGGTGCGCCTTCCAGCCGTGGCGGGCCATCAGGTCCGCCAGCCGCCCGGACGCCCACTCGGCGGCCGCGTCGGACACCTTCGGCGCGGGCCCGGCCAGCTCCTGCTGGACGACGCCCATCGTCCGGTGCGGGGTCTCGTGGTCGTCGATCGCGCTCAGCACGACGCCGACCGAGGCCAGCGACAGGCCACCGACCTCGGTGAGCGCCTTGATCAGCCGCAGTCGCTGGACGTGCGCCGGGGAGTAGCGCGCCTGGTTCGGGCTGGTGCGCTCGCCGGGCGGGAGCAGGCCTTCGCGCAGGTAGTACTTGACGGTCGCCACCGGCACCCCGGACTCGGCGCTCAGCTCGGCCATCCGCATGCGTTTCCGCTCCGATCCCGGGGCTGTCTCGGGGACAACCCTGAAGACATCTCAGCATGGATAGTTTAACTTCCCATAACGGAGAGCTTGACTATCCGTTCTGGGAGGAACCATGACCATCCTTGCCGATCTCCGGAGCAGAACGAACTCCTGGCACCGGCCGTCCGCGCTCGCGGCCGCCGCGCTGGGGGTGGTGGCGCTGCTGTGCGTGGCCGCCATGGTCCTCGACCAGCGGACCCTGGGTGGCGCGCCGATCTGGGCGAAGCCGTTCAAGTTCGCGGTCTCCGGCACGCTCTACTTCGCCACCTGGAGCTGGCTCGTCTCGCTGCTGCCGAAGTTCCGGCGCACGGCGGCCGGGCTGACGAACCTCCTGGTCGCGATCTTCGCGGCCGAGTACGTCCTGCTCGTGTTCCAGGCCGCGCGTGGCCGGGCGAGCCACTTCAACGTCTCGACCCCGCAGGACGCCGCGATCTTCGGCACCATGGCCGCGATGATCGCCGTCCTGTGGGTCGCCACCCTGGCGCTCACGGTGCTGGTGCTGTTCACGAAGGTGCCCGACCGGGCGTCGTACTGGGCGGTGCGGGCCGGCGCGGCGCTGTCGCTGGCCGGGATCTCCCTCGGCCAGCTGATGACGAACCCGACCGCGCGGCAGCTCGCGCAGTGGAAGAGCGGCGGACGGCCGGACATGGTCGGCGGGCACACCGTCGGACTCGACGACGGCGGCCCCGGCCTGCCGATCCTCGGCTGGAGCACGGTCGGCGGCGACCTGCGGATCCCGCACTTCGTCGGGATGCACGCCCTGCAGGCCCTACCGCTGCTCGCCATCGCGCTGCTGGCGCTGGCCTCGCGGTTCCCGCGGCTGCGCGACGACGTCGTCCGCGCACGGCTCGTCCTGATCGGAGCGGCCGGGTACGCGGGCCTGGTCGCGCTGGTCACCTGGCAGGCGCTGCGGGCGCAGTCCGTCGTGCACCCGGACGCGACGACGCTCGGCGCGTTCGCGCTGCTGGTCGCGGCGGTCGGGCTGGGTTCGTGGGCTACGGTGCGCGTCCGATGACCCTCTTCGACCTCGCCTTCCCCCTCTCCGCGCCGTTCTGGGCGCTGATGATCCTGGCCCCGCGGTGGCGGTGGACCGAGCGGATCATGCGGTCGCCGTGGGTGCCGCTGCTGCCGCTGGTGTGCTACTTCGCGCTCGTGCTGCCGCACTTCGGCGAGTGGGGGCAGGCGATGCTGCGGCCCGACCTCGGCGTCCTGCAGGCACTGCTCGCGACGCCGTGGGGCGCCGGGCTCGTCTGGGCCCACCTCATCGCGTTCGACCTGTTCATCGCCCGCTGGATGTACTTCGAAGGGCGCTCGGCCGGCCTCTCGCCGTGGCTCGTCAGCCCGATCCTGCTGCTGACGATCTTCCTCTCGCCGTTCGGGCTGGTGGTGTTCCTCGTGGTGCGCAGCGCCAAGTTACGCTCCCTCGCATGAGTGAACACGAAGCCGCGAGCGCCATCGCCAAGCGCACCGGCGTGGACGCGCACGACATCGCGGTGGTCCTGGGGTCGGGCTGGCGCCCGGCGGCGGACGTCATCGGGGAGTGCGAGACGGAGATCCCGTTCGCCGAACTGCCCGGCTTCACCACGCCCGGCGCGGTGGGCCACGGCGGCACCATCCGGTCGCTGAAGGTCGGCGACAAGAACGTCCTGGTGATGCTGGGCCGGACCCACTTCTACGAGGGCAAGGGCATCGACCCGGTGGTGCACAACGTGCGCACCGCGGCGGCGGCCGGCGTCCGGACGGTGCTGCTGACGAACGCGGCGGGCGGCCTGCGCGAGGGCTTCCAGGTGGGCCAGCCGGTGCTGATCGCGGACCACCTGAACCTGACCGCGCGCTCACCGATCGTCGGCGCGAACTTCGTCGACCTGACGGACCTGTACTCGAAGCGGCTGCGGGACATCGCCCGCGAGATCGACCCGTCGCTCGAAGAAGGCGTCTACGCGGGCCTGACCGGGCCGCACTTCGAGACGCCCGCCGAAATCCACATGCTGCGCACGCTGGGCGCGGACCTGGTCGGCATGTCGACGGTCCTGGAGGCGATCGCCGCCCGCGCGGCCGGCGTCGAGGTCTTCGGCCTGTCCCTGGTGACGAACCTCGCCGCGGGCATGACCGGCGAGCCCCTGAACCACGAAGAAGTCCTGGAGGCCGGCCGCGCGGCGGCCACCAAGATGGGCTCCCTGCTGCGCGAACTGCTCACCCGCGCCTGACCTCGTGTCGTCCCCTCAATCACGCGTGTCGACCTCCTGATCACGCGTGTCGACGTTTCCCGCACACCACTTCGGTGCGCGAAAGGTCGACACGCGTGATTGAAGGGTCGACACGCGTGATTAGAGGGTCGACACGGTGTCAGGCGAGGGTGGGGAGTTCGGCGGCGACGTCGGCCGGGGACGGCATGGCCTCGACTTCGGTGGCCAGGGTCTGGGCCGCGTCGCGGACCGCGGTGTCCGTGAGCAGGTGACGGGCCTTTGCGGCGACGGCTTCGGCGGTGACTTCGGGGCCGAGGAGGCGGTCGCCGACGCCCGCCGCGAGGACCGCGTCCGCGTTGGTGAACTGGTCCGCGCCCTGCGGGAGCAGCAGCTGCGGGAGGGCCGCGCCGAACGCGCCGAGGGTGGTGCCGCTGCCGCCGTGGTGGACCACCAGGTCGACGTGCGGGAGCAGGGCCGCCTGCGGGACCCACGCCTCGAGCCGGACGTTCTCCGGCACCTCGCCCAGCGCGTCCTCGGGCAGCGACGGGCCGGTGGCGACCAGGACGTCGACGTCCAAACCGGACAGACCGGCGATCGCCTCGGTGAGCACGCCCGCGTGGCCCATCGCCGTGCCCAGCGTCAGGTAGACCAGCGGACGCCGCTTGTCCAGCACGCCCGCCGGCAGCTCGCCCGGCTCGCTCCAGCCGACCGGGCGCAGCGGCACCCGGCGGGTGCGCGCCAGGAAGTCCCGGTCCTGCACCGACTCCGGGCAGATGTCGATGAACGGGCCACCGAACGCCAGGTCATCGCCCATCTCGATGCCCAGCTCATCGGCGTGCGAGCGGATCGCGTCGCGGATCTTCGTGGTCATCGGGTCGCCGGTCGACACCCGGCCGAAACCGTGCGCCACCACCGGGAGCCCGGCCTTCAGCGCGGCGAACGCCCCGCCCGAATTGCCCGCCTCGCTCACCACCAGGTCGGGCCGGACGTGCTCGAACAGCGGCAGCAGGTCGGCGAGGAACCGCTTCGGCATCAGCTCGCCGAACACCTTCGCGACGACCGGGAAGAGCACCTCCCGCGGGATGTCCCCCGGCGGGCCGGGCGGGCCCGCTTCGCCGAACGTCTCGGCGAACGCCTGCCCGAAAGCGTCCTTGATGGCGAGCCCGGCGGCCGCCGTCTCGAGCCCGGCTTTCGTCAGCTGTGGCAGGAAGTCTTCCGAGGTGGCGAAGACGACGTCGTGGCCCGCCTCGCGCGCGGCGACCGCCAGCGGGACGAGCGGGAAGGTGTGGCCGAAGGACCCCAGTGAGGTGAAGAGTAAGCGCACCTACCCGACCCTAGCCCGTAGGCTGGCTCGGTGACATCGATTTCCACCCTGCGTGACGCCGCTTCCCGCTGGATCGCCGCCGATCCGGACCCCGCCACCCGCGCCGAACTCGAGGCCGTCCTGGCCCGGGCGGACAGCGACCCCGCGGCCGCCGAAGACCTCGCCGACCGGCTGGCCGGCCCGCTGGAATTCGGCACCGCCGGCCTGCGCGGCCCGGTGCGCGCGGGGCCGAACGGGATGAACGTCGCCGTCGTCACCCGCACGACGGCCGGGGTCGCGCAGTGGCTGACGGCGCACGGGCACGCCGGTGCGCTGGTCGTCGTCGGCCGCGACGCGCGGCACGGCTCGGAAGCCTTCGCGACGGCCGCCGCCGAGGTGCTGGCCGCGGCCGGGTTCGACGTCAAGGTGTTCACCCGCCCGCTGCCGACCCCGGTGCTCGCGTTCGCCGTCGGCCGGCTCGGCGCGGTGGCCGGGATCCAGATCACCGCGTCGCACAACCCCCCGGCGGACAACGGGTACAAGCTCTACGACGCCACCGGCGGCCAGATCGTCCCGCCGTCCGACGGCGAGATCGAGCGCGCCATCGAGGCCGCGCCGCCCGCCGCCGACGTGCCGCGGGCGCCCGGCGCCGAGGTCGTCGACCTGCTGGACCACTACCTCGACGAGGTCGCGACGCTGCCGCTGGGCCACGAACGCGCGGTGCGGGTGGCCGCGACGGCGTTGCACGGCGTCGGCGCCGGCACGCTGCGCGCGGCGTTCGAGCGGGCCGGGTTCACCGACCTGCACCTGGTCGGCGCCCAGGCCGCGCCGGACCCGGACTTCCCGACCGTCTCGTTCCCGAACCCCGAAGAACCGGGCGCGACGGACCTGCTGCTGGCGCTGGCGTCCGATGTGGATGCCGACCTGGCGATCGCGCTCGACCCGGACGCCGACCGGTGCGCGCTCGGCGTCCGCGAGCGAGACGGGCGGTGGCGCATGCTGCGCGGCGACGAGACCGGCGTGCTGCTCGGCTCGTACGTGCTGTCCACAGTGGACCGGACCAGGCTGCCGGACCCGCTGGTGGCGACCACGATCGTGTCGTCGTCGATGCTCGGCGAAATCGCGAAGGCCGAAGGGGCCCGGTACGCCGAGACGCTGACCGGCTTCAAGTGGCTGGTGCGCGCCGGCGAAGGGCTGGTGTTCGCCTACGAAGAGGCGCTCGGCCTGTGCGTGAACCCCGGTTTCGTGCGCGACAAGGACGGCATCGCCGCCGCGACGCTGGCCGCGGGCCTCGCCGCGCAGCTGAAGGCCCAGGGCCGCACGCCGCTGGACGTGCTCGACGAGCTGGCGCGGCGCCACGGCGTCCACCTGACCGACCAGGTTTCGCTGCGGGTCACCGATCTCGCCGTCCGCGGGCAGCTGATGGCGAAGGTGCGCGCGACCCCGCCGGCCCGGCTCGGCGGCGTCGAGGTCACGCTCGAAGACCTGCTGCCGGACGCCGACGTCGTGCGGCTGACCGGTGAGGGCGTGCGTGTGGTCGTACGGCCGTCCGGGACCGAGCCGAAGCTGAAGGCATACCTGCAGGTGGTGGACAGCGTGCGCGACGCGGCGCAGGAGCGGCTGACGGCGCTGCGGGCGGACGTCGAGGAGCTGCTCGCCTGATGCCGAGGCTGCTGATCGTGCACCACACGCCGTCGCCGTCGACGCAGGCGTTGTTCGAAGCGGTCGTGGCCGGGGCGACCCACCCGGACATCGAAGGGGTGGAGGTGGTCCGCCGCGCCGCGCTGGCGGCCACCGCCACCGACGTCCTCGAAGCGGACGGCTACCTGCTGGGCACGCCGGCGAACCTGGGCAGCATGAGCGGCGCGCTGAAACACTTCTTCGACACGATCTACTACCCGTGCCTGGACGAGACGCGCGGTCGCCCGTTCGGGTACTGGATTCACGGCAACAGCGACACTTCGGGCACGGAACGGCAACTGCTGGCGATCACGACCGGGCTGGCGTGGGCGAAAGCGGCGGAATCCGTCATCACGACGGGTGATCCGGACAAAAAGACGCTCGAAGCGTGCACCGAACTGGGCGGCACGCTGGCCGCCACGCTCATGGGCTGAAACGTAAAGGGGCCTGTCACCGGAAGCCCTGGGGGTCGACCTCCGGCAACAGGCCGTGGCCAAGGGTTCGCCCGAGGGCGATCAACCTTGACCTCTGAAGCGTACTACAGACGGCCGATCATGACGAGTCGAAGGCGCGACAACCTCTCGCCTGAGCTGTTCCGTGCACCCCCAGGGCACGGAGAGCCAGGCGAGAGGCGAGCCAACTGTAAACCACTGCATACGACAGCTGTCAACATGTGCGTACAGTGGTTTGCGGTTAGAATTTCCGCGGCTGGATTCCCAGGGGGTGGAGATGGCACGGGAGCGCACCTTTGCGGAGCGCCTGAGCGCCCTGATCGAGGCCGCTCGGGTCGACGGCCGCGCACCGCACAGCTACCGGGAGATCTCGGCCGCCGTCGAGCGCGCGGGCGGGCCGGCGATGTCGCCCGCCTACCTGCAGCAGCTCGCCACGGGCAAGCGGGTCAACCCGAAGATCCACTACGTCGAGGCGCTGGCGAGGCTGTTCGGCGTGCCGGTGACGTACTTCTTCGACGCGGAGGCGGCCGCGCCGCCGGCGGGCGAGGCGCAGCTGATGGCGATGCGGGCCCAGGAGCTGTCCCCGCAGGGCCGGCGGCAGGTGATGGACCTGCTGGAGCTCGTCGAGCGCTACGAGCGGGCCGAACGCGAGGGCCGGAACCCGGAGGACCGGGGCCCGGGAAGCGCGGTGCGATGAAGGAGCGCGAGCTGCGCCGCCGCTGCCGGAAGCTGCTCAAGGACCTCGACATCGGGCCGCCGCTGGACGTCGAGGTGCTGTGCGCGCGGCTGGGCGAGCGGCGCGGGAAGCCGATCCGGCTGCTGGCGTACCCGCTCGAAGTGCCGGGGCCGTTCGGCTGCTGGATCGCGACGTCGTCCGCGGACTACATCTTCTACCAGGCCGAAACGACGAAATCGCACCAGGACCACATCATCCTGCACGAGCTCGGGCACATGCTGGCGGATCACCACCCGCACGGCGACGCCGAGCCGGCGGACTTCCTGCGCGGCCCGGCGACGGAGCTCGACCCGGATGCCGTACACCGCGCCCTGCGCCGCTCGTCCTACGATGACGCGCACGAGTGGGAAGCCGAGACCGTCGCGACCATCATCCTCGAGTGGGCGTCGGTCCTGAACTACACGATCCCGCGGCGCGCTGCGGACCGGGATCTCCGCCGGATCCAGGGGGCGCTCGGCGATCACCAAGGGTGGTTGTGAGCACACTTTTCAGCCCGGTCAACCTGATTGCTCTGGTGCTGTTCTCCGCCGCGCTGGCGTGGCGGATCTACCAGGTGACGCGCGCGCCGACCGTGCCGAACTGGGCCGTCACCGCGTGCGTGGCCGGGTTCGCGGCCGCGTTCCTGCTGCAGCAACCGGTGCTCTCCGACGACGTCGACGCGCTGCTGGGCCGCGGTGCGGCGCGGGTGGCGAACAACGCGCTGCTGGCGTGCGGCATCTGCGCGCTGGTGATCTTCTTCCTCGGCTCGACGCTGGGCCCCCGCCGGTACCGCCGGGTGGTGGCCGAACTGATCCCGCTGGCCGCGGCGATCGCGCTGATGGTCGTCGCGATGGACCTGACGCGGCCGGAGCTGCGCGGCCTGCCGCTGGGGCCGTCGACGATCCACGACAGCGGCGTCGCGGTCTTCTACCTCGGCGCCGGGCTGTACCTGATCTACGGTCTCATCGCCTGCACGGCCTGGATCGTGCGGTATCTGCGGGTGGCGGACCGGGATCTGCGGATCGGGTTGCGGCTGGGCGCGATCGGCATGGCGAGCGCGGCCGTCGGCAGCATCTTCCGCGCGCTGTACATCGTGGTGGCGTGGGTGTTCGGCCCGGTCGTCAAGATCCTGCTGCTGCTCGGCGTGCCGTTCGTGATCGTCGGCGGGATGCTGTTCCTCGCCGGCGTCACCTACCCCGGGTTGCGGGCACGGGTTTCGGCGCTGCGGCGCCGCCGCCAGCACCGGCGCGAACACGAGGCATTGGCTCCGTTGTGGACAGTCCTGGTCGAGGCGTTCCCCAGCATCGTGCTGCGGACCCCGCCGCGCCGCGGCGACCGGCTCTCCCCGCGCGGCATCCACCGCGTGCACTACCGCCGGGTGATCGAGATCCGGGACGGCCTGGTGCAGCTGTCGCCGTACCTGGACGCGGACTTCGGCGAGGTCGTCGCCGCCGATCCCGGAGCCGCGGCGGCCGCGCTGAAAACGGCGCTGCGGCGGCACGCGGACGGCGAAGCCAGCGACGGCCGCGCCAAGCAGGTCCTGCCGGCCGGAGCCGACGACATCGAATCCGACGTCCGGCCCCTGCTCGCGCTGTCGGCCGCGATGACGAACGGGAAGTGACGTGGACACCCTGATCACCGCCGGCCGGGTGCTGCCGCGGCCCGCCACCCCGGTCGAAGACGGCGCCGTGCTGGTGCGCGACGGGGTGATCGTCGCGGCGGGCCCGCGCGCGGACGTCGTCGCGCAGGCCGCGCCGGACGCGGTCCGGCACGACTTCCCCACCGGGACCGCGCTGGCCGGGCTGTTCAACGTCCACGTGCACCTGGCGTTCGACGCGTCCCGCGAAATGCTGGCCCGCTTCTCCGAAACCGAAGAGCTCCTGGACGGCGCGCGCTCGCGGCTCACGGCGATGCTGCGCAGCGGCGTCACGACCGTGCGGGACCTCGGGGACCGAGGGCACCTCGGCGCGGCCGTCCGGCGCTCGTTCGAGGGCTCTCCCGCGCCGCGGCTGCTCGTGTCGGGGCCGCCGATCACCGTCCCGGGCGGCCATGGCCACTTTTTCGGCGGGGAAACGGCTTCGGACAGCGAAATCCGTGCCCTGATCGACGCGAACGCGGCCGCGGGCGCGGACGTGATCAAGGTGATGGCCGGCGGCGGCCAGATCACCGAAGGCGGCGCGGAAATGTGGGAGTCGCAGTTCGACGCACGGCAGCTGCGCATGATCACCGAGCACGCGGCGTCGCTCGGGCTGCCGGTCGCCGCGCACGCCCACGGCGCCGACGCGATCGAGGCCGCCGTCGAAGCCGGGGTCTCGACGGTCGAGCACTGCAGCTTCATGACCGGGCCTCGCTCCTTCGACCGCCGCTCGGAGGTGGCCGCGCGGATGGCCGCCGACGGCATCTCGGCGTGCTCGACGAGCAGCCGCAACTGGCGGGTGATCGTCGAGAAGCTCGGCGACGACGTCGCGCAGGCGATGTACGGCCGGCTGCCGTGGCTCGAAGAACACGGCGTCCGGCTGCTCTCCGGGACCGACGCGGGCCTGCCCGGCTCGGTGTTCGACGACCCGGTCGGCGCGCTGGAGCTGTACGAGTGGCTCGGCTTCCCGCGGCGCCGGATCCTGGAGATCGCGACCGAGGACAGCGCGGCCGGGCTGGGCCTCGGCGACGTCACCGGACGGCTCGAAGCCGGGCTCGCGGCGGATGTCCTGGTCGTCGAGGGCGACCCCCTCGCGTCGCTGGCCGCGCTCCGCAATCCCGTGCTGGTGCTGGCCCAGGGCCGCCTCGCCTAGGTCCCCGATCGGGGAATGCCCAGTTTGGTGACAGCGTTTTAAAACAGTGTTACTGTTGCGCCACCCCACCTCGAAGGAGCTCCCCCGATGCACGGACCGACCCAGCTGTTCACGGTGATCGCGCTGGTCTCCCTGCCGACCGTGATGTACGGCGGCTACGCGCTGATGGGCGTCATGCGCGACCGGAAGCTCACCGAGCACCAGCGCGCGATGTTCCGCGCCGGCCACGCGCACGCCGGCGTCCTGCTGATCCTCGCCCTGGTCGCGCTGCAGATCCTGAGCCGCACGACGCTGTCCGACCCGACGTTGTGGATCACTTGCTTCCTGCTGCTGTTCGGCATCCTTGCCCAATCGGGTGGATTCTTCCTCCACCTGATCCCGAACCGCGGCAAGCTCGGCGGGCGCGTGACGTCCGTCGGCGCGGTGTTCCTGGCCGCGGCGACACTGCTCACCGCGTACGGAGTCGCCTTCCCCTGAAAACCCGGATGCGGCCGGTCGTTAAGCTGGTGACGTGCCTGAATACCTGCCGACCGCGCCCTACAAGGGGACCCGGGACTTCCTGCCCGCCGAAATGTCCGTGCGTACCCAGGTGTTCGGTCATCTCTACGACGTCCTGGAGCGCCGTGGCTTCCTGCGCTACGACGGCCCGATCCTCGAATCGGCCGAGATCTACGAGCGGAAGTCCGGGCAGGAGCTCGCGGACAAGCAGCTGTACACGCTGACCGACAAGGGCGGGCGGCGGCTGGCGCTGCGGCCGGAGATGACGCCGTCGGTGGCGCGGATGATCGCCGGCAGCGCGAAGTCGCTGTCGTTCCCGGTCCGCTGGTACAGCCACCCGAACTGCCACCGCTACGAGGCGCCGCAGCGCGGCCGCGTGCGCGAGCACTGGCAGATCAACGCGGACATCTTCGGCTCGGACAGCGCCAACTGCGAGATCGAGATCTTCGAGCTGGTGCACGACATGATGGCCGCGCTGGGCGCGACGCCGGACATGTTCGTGCTGCGCGTCAACGACCGGAACCTGCTGACGTCGGCGCTCACCGACGTCGCGGGCGTGTCGGCGGACCACCTGGCCCAGGTGTTCGCGCTGGTCGACCGCTGGGAGAAGTACCCGCGCGAGAAGCTGGCCGAGAGCGCCGGGGAGATCGGGCTCTCGGACAAGCAGTTCGAGAAGCTGTCCGAGACGCTCGACGCGGGCGAGGCGCTGCTGGACGAGCTGCCGGCCGAGGTGCGGGAGCAGTCGAACCTGGTCCGCGTGCTGAACAGCAGCGCGGGTTCGCTGGTGAAGTACGAGCCGATGATCGTGCGCGGGCTGGCGTACTACACGTCGACCGTGTTCGAGGTCTTCGACACCTCGCCGGAGAACCGCCGTGCCCTCTTCGGCGGCGGCCGCTACAGCGACCTCGCGTCGATGTTCACGCCGCAGCAGATCCCGGGCATCGGGTTCGGCATGGGCGACGTCACGCTGATCGACTTCCTCGACACGCACGGCCTGACCCCGGCCCCGCGCAGCGAGGTCGACGTCATGGTGATCCCGGTGACCGAGGACCTCGCGGACGCGGCCCGCTCGGTGGCGGCGTCCCTGCGCGGCGCGGGCCTGCGGACGTCGACGCCGATCGAGCACCGCAAGCTGGGCAAGGAGCTGACCCGCGCGGACAAGGCGGGCGCGGCCGCGGTGGTGATCGTCGGCCAGGAGGACTGGGCCGCGGGGAACGTGACGGTCCGCAGCCTGGCCACCCGTGAGCAGAACCCGGTCCCGATCGCCGACGCCCCGGCAGCGGTCCAAGCCCTGCTCCCATAACCACCCCACCTCCCGGGCCGGCGTGCAGGAAGGGTCGACACGCGTGATTGAGCAGTCGACACGCGTGATTGAAGGGTCGACACGGCGAAACCGGGTGTGCCCTGCCGTGTCGTCGCCCCAATCACGCGTGTCGACCCTCTGATCACGCGTGTCGACCTCCTGATCACGCGTGTCGACCTCCTGATCACGCGTGTCGACCTCCTGATCACGAGGGGTCGGCGCGGAGGAGGCGGAGGGTGAACGTGGCTCCGGAGCCGGGGCGGGCCGCTGCCGCGATTGTGCCGCCGTGGCCCGTCACCACTTCGCGGACCAGGGCGAGGCCGAGGCCGAAGCGGCGGCCGTCGCCGTCGGAGCCTCGGGCGAAACGCTCGAAGATGCGGTCCGCGTCGGTGGCCGGGAAGCCGACCCCCGTGTCGCGGACGCGCAACTCCACGTGGCGCTCGTCGGGGACGCCGAGCCAGACCTCGATCGAGCCGCCCGGTGGGGTGTGGCCGAGCGCGTTGTCCAGCAACGCCGACAGCACCCGGCGCAACGCCGTCGGCACACCCTGGACGAGGTACGGCCGCCGCTCGCGGGTCACCGCCAGCCGGACCCGGCCCTCCGAGGCGCGCACCGCCTCCGCCGCCACCGCCTCCTCGGCCAGCACCCCCAGCTCGACCAGCTCCAGCGACGGCCGTTCGCCGCACGCCTGCGCCGACAGCAGCAGGTCCTCGACGACTTCGCCGAGTTCCCGCGTGCCGCGCACCAGCTGGTCGAGCTCGGCCGCGTCGCGGCCGGACGCCCGCCGGGCCAGCAGCTGCGCGCGCGTGTGCAGCCGGGTCAACGGCGCGCGCAGTTCGTGGGACGCGTCCGCGACGAACGTCCGCTGCCGCCGCAGGGCGTCCTCCAGCGGCCGGATCGCCCGGCGGGCCAGCACGCGCCCGCAGCCCAGGGCCGCCAGCAGCGCGAGCACCTCGGCGACGCCGAGCCCGAACACCAGCGACGCCCGGTCCTGGATCTGGTACCGCTCCTCGAAGAACGCCTGCGAGACGACGCCGCCGCGGTTCTCCACCCGGAACGTGTACGTCATCCCGTCGATCGACCGCCGCTCGGTGTGGACGTCGCCCGCCGACGGCACCAGCGCGTTCAGCTCCGGGATCGGCATCCCCGCGGGCGGTGGCCCCGCAGGCGCGTGCGCGCTCGGCGTGAACAGCCAGACGCAGCCGGGCGGGGTCGTGCCGGGGCCGAGCTGGATCGTCCTGGCCAGCAGGCGGTCGGCGTCGGCGTGCTGGCCGGACAGCAGGATCCCGTACGCGATCGCGCCCGCGACGGCCACGAGCAGCGACACCACCACGGCGATCTGCGCGGTGATCACCCACCGCGCCCGCCGCAGGGCCCGTTCCTCGGGATCCGGGCTCATACCACGCCGATCTGGTACCCCAGGCCGTGCACGGTCCGCACGGCGTCCCGGCCGAGCTTGCGCCGCAGGTAGTACACGTACGTGTCCACAATGGACTCACCGGTCGAGTCGGCGAACACGCGCGTGCGCAACGCCGCCCGCGGGTGGATCGCCTTGGGCCGCTGCGCCAGCGTCCGCAGCAGCTCGAACTCCCGCCCGGACAGCGTGATCCGCTCCCCGCGCGGCAGCACGACTTCGTGGCGCTGCAGGTCGAGGGCCGCCGTGCCGAGCGGCAGGCACTCGGCGCCGTCGAGGTCACGACGGCCCAGCGCGCGCAGCCGCGCGAGCAGTTCCTCGGCCTCGAACGGCTTGACGAGGTAGTCGTCCGCGCCGGCGTCGAGGCCCGCCACGCGGTCGGCCACCTCCCCCAGCGCCGAGAGCACCAGGACCCGCGTGGTCACGGCGCGGGCCCGCAGCCGCCGCAGCAGTTCCAGCCCGTCGAGCACCGGGAGCCGCCGGTCGATGACCATCACGTCGTAGTGCCCGGTGAGCCCGAGGTGCAGGCCCCGCTGGCCGTCGTACGCCGCTTCGGTTTCGTAGCCTTCGTCCGCGAGCAGCTCCCGCAGCATGCCCGCCAGTTCCCGGTCGTCCTCGACCAGCAGCACCCTCGGCTTCGCCACCCCGTCGCGCACCGATCCATCTTGGCAGTTATTTCCGAACTTGAAGAATCAACTTTTCCCGGTCACCGGAACGGGTTCGGCCGTCAGGAGTAGCTCGGTGCTCCCCTTGCGGGCATCGCGCCGGTCGAGCCAGGCCAGCACCGGCGCGGTCATGATCGTGGTGACCAGCGCGACGAGCACCAGCACGGTGAACAGCGCCGGCGAGACGATGCCGGCGGCGAGCCCGACGTTGAGCGCGATCAGCTGCATCAGCCCACGGGCGTTGACGAGCACGCCGACCCGCGTGGCGATCGCCGGCGGCTCCCCCGCCAGCCGGGCCGCGCCCCAGGACGCGCCCAGTTTGCCGATGATCGCGACCGCCACCGTCACCAGCGCGAAGGCGAGCAGCTTCGGGTCGGCGAGCAGCGCGAACCGGGTGTTCAGGCCGGAGTAGGTGAAGAACAGCGGAACGAACACGATCGCCCCGATCGGCATGATCTTCGCGAGCACGGCGTCGGAGGCCGCACCGCGCGGGAACGCCACCCCGACGGTGAACGCCCCGAACACCGCGTACAGCCCGATGGTGTCGGTGAACCAGGCGGCCGCGAACAGCGTCATCGCGGTGATGAGCACCCGCTGGTCGACGGTGATCCGCTCGCTGCCCATCACCCGGGCCAGCAGGCGCCGCCCGACGATGAACACCAGCAGCGCGAACAGCAGCCCACCGCCGAGGGCGAGCGCGATCGGCCCCAGCGACCCGGCGTGCATCCCCAGCACGACCGCCAGGAGCAGCCACGCGAGAACGTCGTCGAGCGCGCCGCAGGCCAGCGCCAGCGAGCCGAACCGCGTCGCTCCGATCCCGCGTTCGGTGATGATCCGGACCATCATCGGGAAGGCGGTGATCGCCACCGCCACCCCGACGAACGCGGCCGAGGTCACCAGCGAAACGCCCTCCTTGCCGATGCCGACCCACGAGGTGCCCAGCACCGCGACGCCGACCCCGAGCGCCAGCGGCACCAGCGTCCCGGCCGACGAGATCGCCGCGACCGACTTCCGCGACTTCAGGATGCTGTTCAGGTTGAACTCGTAGCCGGCCCCGAACATGTAGATGACCAGGCCGATCTGGCCGCCGACGTAGAGCAGCGACCGGATCGCGTCCGGGAACAGCGCCGCCTGGACGTCCGGCAGCACCAGCCCGAACAGCGACGGGCCGAGCAGCACGCCGGCGATCATCTCGCCGACCACCGGAGGCTGGCCGAGCTTGACGGCGACCATGCAGACCAGCCGCACGACCACGAGGATCGCCACGACGGCGAGGAAGAAGACCGGTGCCGCTTCGGACGGGCTCATCGGTTGCCTCCGGCGAAGTAGGTCGAGCACAGGGCTTGGTGACGGGCGTCGAGGACCATGTACGTGCCGAACACGAGCTGGGCGAAGCTGCGCCAGACGTCTTCCCAGCGGTCGCGGACCGCCAGCCACACCAGGGGTGCCCGCCG
>NZ_MUMI01000429.1 GCF_002155975.1 Amycolatopsis kentuckyensis | reverse complement strand
CGCGTAGCGGCCCGCGGGGGTGGCCGGGGCCGGCTCGGGGATCGGGATCCACGTCACCCGGTAGCGCCACGATTCGGTCTCCGCGGCTTCGGCCCGGTCCCGCCGCCAGGACGCCAGCGCCGGCAGCACCTTGGCGACGTCCGCTTCCGGCACGCCCGTCCCGGCCGCCAGCCCGGCGACGTCCGCGCGGTCGACCGCCGACCAGAACCGCGCGTCGATCTCGCCGCCCGCCGGGCGCGGGGCCGGCCAGAAGCGTTCGCGCTGGAAAGCGTGCGTGGGCACCGGGATCCGGTGGCCGGGGAGTCCCGTCCAATCGACCGGCACCCCGGCGGTGTACAACCCGGCCAAGGCCGTGAAGAAGGTCCGTTCCTCGTCGCGGTCGCGGCGCAACGCCGGGATCGCCCGGCCCGGGACCATCGAGCTGAGCACCCCGTCGGGGCCCAGTTCCAGGAACACGTCCACACCTGCGCTTCGCAGCGTCGCCACTCCGTCGGCGAACCGGACCGCCTCCCGCACGTGCCGCACCCAATACTCCGCCGTGAACGGCTCGGCGAGAGCACCGCTCACATTCGAGAGCACCGGTATCCGCGCCGGGTGATAGGTGAGGGTTTCCGCTACCGCACGGAAGTCGTCGAGCATCGGGTCCATCAACGGCGAATGGAACGCATGACTCACCGCGAGCCGCTTGGTCTTCACACCGCGCTCGGCGAACTCCTCGGCGATGGCCAAGACCTCGGACTCGCCACCGGAGATCACCACCGACTCCGGACCGTTCACCGCCGCGATCGAAACACCCTCGCTCAGGGTGATGGCCGACTCCGGCGCGGCGATCGACACCATCGCCCCACCTGCGGGCAACGCCTGCATCAACGATGCCCGCGCCGCCACCAATCGACAGGCGTCCACAAGGGACAATACTCCGGCGACGTGCGCTGCCGAGATTTCGCCGATCGAATGCCCGGCCACGAAGTCCGGGCGAACACCCCACGACGAGAAAAGTCGGTACAGCGCGACTTCCACCGCGAACAGCGCGGGTTGCGCCGATCCGGTGTCGTCCAAAGTGGACCCGGCGAAGACCACGTCGTGCAGCGGACGCTCCAAAAGCCGGTCGAACTCGGCGCACACCGCGTCGAACGCCTCGGCGTACACCGGGAACCGGTCGTACAGCCCGCGGCCCATGCCGGCCCGCTGCGCGCCCTGCCCGGTGAAGAGCACGGCGAGCGAGCCCGGCTGGACGTCCGCGCGGAGCACGCCCGGGTCCGGTGCCCCTTCCGCCAGCGCCGTCAAGCCGCGGACCAGGTCGCCGTCGTCCTCGGCGAGCACCACCGCGCGCCGAGGCAGGGCCGCGCGGCCGGTCGCCAGCGAAAAAGCGACGTCCGGTAGGGCGCCGCGCTCGGCGGCGAGCAGGCGACGGGCCTGTTCGCGCAATCCCGGCTCGGTCTGCGCCGAAACCGGCACCGGGAGCAGGCCCACCGGGGCGGTGTCGTGCACGACGACGTCGTCCGGTGCCTGCTCGAGAATGGTGTGGGCGTTGGTGCCGGAGATCCCGAACGACGACACACCCGCGCGCCGCGGCCGGTCGGACGGCCACTTCCGAGTTTCGGTCAGCACTTCGACCGCACCGGCCGACCAGTCCACATGAGACGATGGCGCGTCGACGTGCAGCGTCTGCGGGAGAACGCCGTTCCGCATGGCCATGACCACCTTGATGATCCCAGCGACCCCGGCCGCGGCCTGCGTGTGGCCCAGGTTCGACTTCACCGAACCCAGCCACAGCGGTTCTTCGCGCCCCTGCCCGTAGGTGGCCAGCAGGGCCTGCGCCTCGATCGGGTCACCGAGTTTCGTCCCGGTGCCGTGCGCCTCGACGGCGTCCACTTCGGACGGCTTCAGGCCCGCGTCGGCGAGGGCTGCCCGGATCACCCGTTGCTGAGAGGGGCCGTTCGGCGCGGTCAGGCCGTTCGACGCGCCGTCGGAGTTGACGGCCGAACCCCGGACCACGGCCAAGATCTCGTGACCGTTGCGGCGCGCGTCCGACAGCCGCTCCACCAGCAGCAGGCCGGCGCCTTCGCCCCAGCCGGTGCCGTCGGCGCCCTCGGCGAACGCCTTGCAGCGGCCGTCCGGGGCGAGGCCGCCCTGGCGGTCGAACTCCACGAACGCACCCGGCGTCGCCATCACCGTGACGCCGCCGGCGACGGCGAGGTCGCACTCGCCCGCCCGCAGCGCCTGGCGCGCCCAGTGCAGGGCGACCAGCGAGGACGAGCACGCCGTGTCCACGGTGACCGCGGGGCCTTCCAGCCCGAAGGCGTAGGCGATCCGCCCGGAGACGACGGCGGCGGCGTTGCCCGTGCCGACGTAGCCGGCGACGTCCTCGCCCGCGTCGGCGAGCAGTGCCGGGTAGTCCTGGCCGTTGGTGCCGGCGAAGACGCCGATGCGTTCGCCGCGCACCGAGCGCGGGTCCCGGCCGGCGCGTTCGAACAGCTCCCAGGCGGTCTCCAGGAGGAGCCGCTGCTGGGGGTCCATGGCCGTGGCTTCGCGCGGGGAGATGCCGAAGAGTTCGGCGTCGAAGTCCGCCGCACCGGCGAGGAACCCGCCCGCCTTGACGGCGGCCAGCCCGGACGGCCAGCCGCGATCGGCCGGCGGAGCGGACAGCGCATCGGCCCCACGGGCGACAAGGTCCCACAGGTCTTCGGGCGAGCGGATGTCACCGGGGAACCGGCACGCCATCGCCACGATGGCGATCGGTTCGTCGTCGCCGCGCGCCGCGAAAGGGTGCTCCATTTCGAGAGCACTGCTCTCACCTGAGAGCAGTGCACACAGATGCCGGGCGAGGGCGGCCGGATCGGGGTGGTCGTAGGTAAGGGTGGCGGACAGGTCGAGCCCAGTGGCAGCGCGCAGCCGGTTGCGCAGTTCGACGGCCGAGAGCGAGGTGAACCCGAGATCACTGAAGGCCCGCCCCCGATCGACAGAGGCGGCAGAGGCATGCCCAAGCACGGCGGCGACCTGTTCGCGGACAAGATCGAGCACACGGGCGGAGGTGAAGTCACGAACTCCGGCGGCGGTGGCGTTGTGCTCAGCGACCGCGGCGGAGTTATGGGCGGCGGCTGCGGCGGGGTTGCGAGCGCTGGCGGCAGCGAAGTTGTGGGCGCCGGCCGCGGTGAAGTCACCGGCGGCGGCTGCGGCGAGGCCACCGGCAGCGGCTGCGGCTGCGGCTGCGGCTGCGGCGGAGTTTCGGGTGGCGGCCGCTGCGGGGTTGAGAGCGCCGGCCGCAGCGGAGTTGCCGGCGGCCGCGCGGAAGGCGCCGGCGGCCGGCGCCGTCAAGGCGCGCGCTGTGGAGTTGCGGGTGGCGGCCGCCGGGAAGGTGGTTGCGGTGTCGGCTGAACCTCCCGCCTTGTGGCCTGCTCCCGGGAGTTCGGCCAGCAGGGGGCTCGGCCGGACCGCCGTGAATGCCGGGCCGAACGCCGCCCAGTCGATGTCGGCGATCGCGATCGTGGTGTCTTCCGCGGCCAAGGCGCCTTCGAGAGCCGCGAACGCCAGGTCCGGATCGAGCGGGCGGAGGCCTGCGGCGCCGAGCCGTGCTGTGACGTCTGCGCTGGCCATGCCTCCTCCGGACCATGGGCCCCAGGCGACTGCGAGTGCGGGCAGGCCTGCGGCGCGGCGGGCTTCGGCGAGGGCGTCCAAGCGGGCGTTGGCGGCCGCGTACGCGGCTTGGCCCGCCGCTCCGAGGGTTCCGGCCAGGCCGGAGAAGAGGATGAATGCGTCGAGGTTGCCGGTCAGTTCGCCGAGGTGGATGGCGCCGGTGACCTTGGCGGCTTCGACGTGTGCCAGGCGTTCGGGGGTGAGCGTGTCGAGGATGCCGTCGTCGAGTACGCCGGCCGTGTGGACCACGACGCGGAGGTCGTCGCCGATTTCGTTGATCAGGGCAGCCAGGGCGGCTCGATCGGTGACGTCGCAGGCTTCGACCGTCGTTGCGGTGCCCGCCTCCGTGAGTTCGGCGGCGAGCGCGGCCGCGCCCGGGGCGTCGGGACCGCGGCGGGAAGTGAGGACGAGCCGATCGGCTCCGGAGGCGGCGGCCCAGCGGGCGACTCGGGAGCCGAGGGCGCCTGTTCCTCCGGTGATCAGGACCGTGCCGCGGGGGCGCCAGTCCCGGAGGGGGCCCGGCGGGGCGGGGACCAGGCGGCGGGCGAAGGTTCCCGATGCCCGGATCGCCAGCTGGTCCTCTGCACCACCCAGGGCCGCCAGCAACCGGCCTGCCGCGCGGCTGTCCAGGGTTTGCGGGAGGTCCACCAAACCGCCCCAGCGGTCGGGGTGCTCCAGGGCCGCCGTCCGGCCGAATCCCCACAGCGCCGCCTGTTCCGGGGCCTTCGGCTCGTCGGATCGGCCGATCGTGACCGCGCCGCGGGTCAGGCACCACAGCGGCGCCCTGATGCCCGCGTCGCCGAGGGCCTGGACCAAGGTCGCCGTGGCCGGGAGGTCGCCGACGGAGAGGACCGCTGTCCAGTCTCGGGCCGGCAGCCTGCCGAGGCGGTCGGCCAGTGCGGCGCGGGACTCTCCTGCCATTGTCAGTGAGACGACGCCGGTGAGCAGGGCCGCCAGTTCCGCCGCCGTTTCGTTGCCCTCGGGCGCGATCAGCAACCAGTCGCCCGGTGCGCCTGGGGACGGCGGCAGCGGTTTCCACTCGGCCCGGTATCGCCACGACGCCACCGTGCTGTCCCGGCGGCTCCGGTGGCGCCACGCCGACAACGCCGGGCGGACGGCTTCCGTCAGTTCTTCATCGAGACCGAGCGTCGCGGCGAGGTCCGGGCTCTCGACCGCCGCCCAGAACGTCTGGTCCTCTGTGGACACCTCGGACGGACCGGTCAGCCAGTAGTGCTGCCGCTGGAACGCGTACGTGGGCAGGTCCGCGGTGGTCTCGGCGGGCAGGAATCGTGTCCAGTCGACGTTCACACCGTGCACGTGAGCAGTGCTCAACGCTGTGAGCAGTGCTCTCTCTTCAGAGCGGTCTCGCCGCAACGCCGGGATCGCCGTGCCGCCGACCATCGCGCTTAGCACCCCGTCAGGGCCCAGCTCCAGGAAGACCCCGACCCCGGCAGCCTCCAAAGTGGACACGCCGTCGGCGAAGCGGACTGTCTCCCGTACGTGCCGCACCCAGTAGTCGGCCGTGAACGCCGAAGCGAGAGCACCGCTCACATTCGAGAGCACTGGTATCTGCGCCGGGTGGTAGGTGAGGGTTTCCGCTACCGCACGGAATTGCTCGAGCATCGGATCCATCAGCGGGGAGTGGAACGCGTGACTCACCGACAGGCGCTTGGTCTTCACACCGCGCTCGGCGAACTCCGCGGCGATGGCCAAGACCGCGGCCTCCTCGCCGGAGATCACCACCGACTCCGAACCATTCACCGCCGCGATCGACACACCCTCAGTCAAGAAGATCGCCGACTCGGGGGCAGCGATCGACACCATCGCACCACCGGCAGGCAACGCCTGCATCAAAGAGGCACGAGCAGAGACCAAACGGCAAGCGTCCTCAAGGGACAACACCCCGGCCACGTGCGCCGCCGAAACCTCCCCGATCGAATGACCAGCCACGAAATCCGGACGGACGCCGAAAGCCTCAACCAGGCGGAACAGGGCGACCTCGAGAGCGAACAACGCCGGCTGAGTGAACTCCGTCCGATCCAACAACTCGGCATCATCGAAAGCCGCACGCAACGACGGATCAAAATGCGCCAGCACCGCATCGAACGCGGCCGCATACACCGGAAAACGCTCGTAGAGACCCAGCCCCATCCCGACCCGCTGCGCCCCCTGGCCGGTGAACAACACCGCCAAGCCGCCCGGCACCACGCGACCGCGCACCACGTTGGGCGCGTCGACGCCGGTTGCCAGCGCCGAAAGCCCGTTCCGGAACTCCGACGCCGACGAACCGAACACGACCGCCCGGTCCTCGAACGCCGTCCGGCCGGACAGCAACGCGGCACCGATCTCCGGGTGAGGACCGTCGGCGAAAGGTACGAGAGCCGCAGCTTGGGCACACAGCGCCTCCGCCCCGCGCGCCGACACCAGCCACGGGACCGGTCCCGAAGTGGGCGAAGGCGGCACAGCGGCCGCCTGCTCCGCCTCTTCCAGGATCACGTGCGCGTTCGTCCCCGAGATCCCGAACGACGACACGCCCGCGCGGCGGGGTCGATCGGCCGGCCACTCGCGTGCTGCGGTCAGCAGCCGGACCTCGCCCGCGGACCAGTCCACTTGGGACGATGGCTCGTCCACGTGCAACGTCCGCGGGAGGACGCCGTGGCGCATCGCCAGCACCATCTTGATCACGCCCGCCACGCCGGACGCCGACTGCGTGTGGCCGATGTTCGACTTCACCGAGCCCAGCCACAGCGGGGTCGAGCGGTCCTGGCCGTACGTGGCCAGCAGGGCCTGGGCCTCGATCGGGTCGCCCAGGGCTGTGCCCGTTCCGTGTGCTTCGACGACGTCGACGTCCGATGTGGACAGGCCGGCCGCCGCGAGGGCCGCCGTGATCACCCGGCGCTGGGAGGGGCCGTTGGGCGCGGTGAGGCCGTTCGACGCGCCGTCGGAGTTCACCGCCGAACCGCGGAGGACCGCCAGGACCGGGTGCCCGTTGCGCCGCGCGTCCGACAGGCGCTCCACCAGCAGCAACCCCACGCCTTCGGCCCAGCCCGTGCCGTCGGCCGCGTCGGCGAACGCCTTGCAGCGGCCGTCCGCGGCCAGGCCGCCCTGGCGGTCGAACTCGGCGAACGTGCCCGGGGTGGCCATGATCGTGACCCCGCCCGCGATGGCCAGGGTGCACTCGCCGCGGCGCAGGGCCTGAGCCGCGAGGTGCAGGGCGACCAGCGACGACGAGCACGCCGAGTCGATCGTGACCGACGGGCCCTCCAGGCCGAGGTGGTAGGACAACCGTCCGGAGAGGATGCTGCCCGCCGTCCCGGTGAGCAGGTAGCCGGCCACCTCCTCGGCGCCGGCGGTGCCGTACCCGGACGCCGCGCCGCCGACGAACACGCCGGTACTGCTGCGCCGCAACGACTTCGGTGCGATCCGGGCCCGCTCCAGGAGTTCCCACGACGTCTCCAGCAGGAGTCGTTGCTGCGGGTCCATGGCCAGGGCTTCGCGGGGTGAGATGCCGAAGAAGTCCGCGTCGAACTCGGCCGCGTCGTGGAGGAAGCCGCCCTGGAACGAGCCCAGCGGCCAGCCGCGGTCGCCGGGGAAGCCGCCGATCGCGTCCGTGCCGCTTTCGACCAGCCGCCACAGGTCTTCGGGTGAGGCGACGCCGCCCGGGTAGCGGCAGCTCATGGCCACGATCGCGACGGGCTCCCGGTCCCGGGCCTCGACGTCGGCGAGCCGGTCGCGGGTGTCCTTCAGATCGGCCGTGACGAACTTGAGGTAGTCACGGAGTTTCTGCTCGTTGGCCATGGAAGCCCCACTGTCTCAAGAAGTCCGGAAGGTGCTGTCGATGAAGTCGAAGAGCTCGTCGTCGCCGGTGCCGCTCAGGTCGGTCCCGCCGGCCAGCTCGGTCCACCGCGTGAGGAAACCCCTCAGGCGCGCGGTGATTTCGTCGCTCGCCGGGACGCGGGCCAGGTCCGCCTCGGTGACGGTCTCGAACGCGGCCTCCAGCCGGTCGAGTTCGTCGAGCAGGCGGACCTCGGCGGGCGGGCCGCCGAGCCGGCGGTCGAGTTCCTCGGCCAGGTCGGCGGCGGTCGGGTGGTCGAACGCGAGCGACGCGGGCAGGCTCAGCCCGGTCCCGGTGCCGAGCCGGTTGCGCAGCTCGACGGCCATCAGGGAATCGAAGCCGAGCTCCTTGAACGCGCGTTCGGGCCCGATCGCCGCGCCCGCGGCGTGCCCGAGCACGCCCGCGACCTGGTCGAGGACCAGCGTGAGCAGCGCCTTCGGCCGCTCCCCCGCGGGCAGCGACGCGAACCCGGCCGACGCCGGCTCCGGTTCGGCCAGTGCGGCCCGCGCCGCCGGGAGGCCGGCCAGCAGCGGGCGCGGCCGGGCCGCGGTGAACACGGGCGCGAACCGGGCCCAGTCGACGTCCGCGACGACGACGGTCGTGTCACCGGCGGCCAGGGCTCGCCGGAAGGCCGCGACGCCGTGGACCGGGTCGATCGGCGGCAGGCCGCGCCCGTTCAGCATCTTGACGGCATCGGCGTCGGCCGCCATCCCCGATCCGGCCCACGGGCCCCAGGCGATCGCCGTCGCGGCCAGCCCGCGGCCACGGCGTTCTTCGGCCAGCGCGTCGAGGAACGCGTTGGCCGCGCCGTAAACCGCCTGCTCGCCGCTGCCCCACACCCCGGAGATGGAGGAGAACAGCACGAACGCGTCGAGGTCGTGCGTCAGCTCGTCGAGGTGCCGCGCGCCGGCCACCTTCCCGGCCAGGACCGCGGCCACCTCCTCCGGCGTGATCTCGGTGAGCGGGCCGTGCTGGCCCGTCCCGGCGGCGTGCACCACCGCGGTCAGCGGCAGCTCCGCCGGGATCGCCGCGAGAACTCCCGCCAGGGCGTCCCGGTCGGCCGCGTCGCAGGCGGCGAGTGTGACGCGGACGCCGAGGGCGGACAGCTCCGAGGCCAGCTCGGCCGCGCCGGGTGCCTGCGTGCCGCGCCGGCTGGTGAGGACGAGGTGTTCGGCGCCCGTCTTCGCGAGTTCCCGCGCGACAGCGGCGCCGAGCGCGCCGGTGCCGCCGGTGATCAGGACCGTGCCGCGGGGCCGCCAGTCCCGGCTTTCCACGGCCGGGGCGGGGGCGAGCCTGCGGGCGAAGACGCCGTCCGGGCGGATGGCCACCTCGTCCTCGGTGCCGTCGGCGAGGACCGCGGCGAGCCGGGTGCCGGCCGCCGCGTCGAGGGTTTCCGGCAGGTCGGCGAGGCCGCCCCAGGCGGACGGCAGCTCGAGGGCCGCGATCCGGCCGAAGCCCCAGGTGGTCGCCTGGTCCGGGCGGGAAACGTCGCGCACCGCGCCCTGGGTCAGGCACCACAGCCGGGCCGGGACGCCGGAGTCGGCGAAGGCCTGGGTGAGCGTGAGGTTGGCGGCGAGCCCGGCCTCCGCGTCGCCGGTGAGGGCCAGCAGGGACACGACCCCTTCGACGTCGGCGTGGTCGCGCAGCAGGGCCGCCAGTGCGGCGCGATCCCCGGTACCGGCGTCGATCACCGGCTCGGCGCCGTGGGCGGCCAGCGCCCGCGCGACGTCGTCGACGAGGGTGTCCCCGAGGACGAGCCAGCGGCCGGTCAGCCGTCCCGTGGACGCGGCCACGGGACGCCAGCCGACCCGGTACCGCCAGCTGTCCACAGTGGATGCGGGAGTCGGGGCCGCGGGTTCGAGCCAGAAGTGCGATCGCTGGAAGGCGTACGTCGGCAGCTCGGTCCGCCGGGCGCCGTCGAGGAGGGCCGAGGCGTCGAGGGGGAAGCCGGCGGTCCACAGCCGCGCGAACGCCGTGACCACGGCCCGCGGCTCGTCCTCGCCGGCCCGCAGGGTCGGGATCGCCGGGACGTCGGCGGTCTCGGCCGCCATCGCCGCCAGGACGCCGTCGGGGCCGACCTCCAGGAAGGTGCGCGCCCCCTGGCCGGCGAGGGTGCGGACCGCGTCGGCGAACCGGACGGTCTCCCGCACGTGCCGCACCCAGTAGTCCGGGGTGAACGGCTCGGCGAGCGCACCGGTCAGCGTCGACACGACCGGGATGACCGGCTCGCGGTAGGTCAGTTTCGCCGCCACCGCCCCGAATTCCGCCAGCATCGGGTCCATCAGCGGCGAGTGGAAGGCGTGGCTGACGCGCAGCCGCTTGGTCTTGACGCCGCGGGCCGCGAACTCCCCGGCGAGCGCCAGGACGGCCGGTTCGTCGCCGGAGATCACCACGCTCGCGGGCCCGTTGACCGCGGCGATGCCGACGCCGTCCGGCAACGCGGCCCGGACGTCCGCTTCGGGCGCGCCGACGGCGACCATCGCGCCACCCCCGGGCAGCGCCTGCATCAGGCCGGCCCGCGCGGCGACCAGCGTGCACGCGTCGGGCAGCGACAGCACCCCGGCGACGTGCGCGGCGGCCAGTTCGCCGATTGAGTGCCCGGCCACGAAGTCCGGGCGGACGCCCCAGGATTCGACGAGCCGGAAGAGGGCGACTTCGAGGGCGAAGAGCGCGGGCTGCGCGTGCCCGGTCTGGTCGAGGTCGCCTTGTCCGATGTCCCCGAGCAGGCCGCGGACCTCGTCGAAGGCCTGGGCGAAGACCGGGAACCGTGCGCACAGCTCCCGGCCCATCCCGGGTCGCTGCGTGCCCTGTCCGGTGAAGAGGACGGCCAGGCGGCCGGGTGTCCCGCTGCCGGTGAGGGCGCCGAGGTCGCCGATCGCGGCCAGGCCGGATAGGAGCTCCGGACCGGTCTCGCCGACGACCGCGGCGCGGTGGCCGAGGTCGGCGCGGGTGGTGGCCAGGCTCAGCGCGACGTCGGCGGGATGCACCTCGCGGTCGCCGAGGAACTCGTGCAGCCGGGCCGCCTGGGCGCGCAGGGCGGCCGGGCTCTTGGCCGACAGCAGCCACGGCACCGGGCCGGTGACCGGCGAGCGCGCGCCGACCACGACATCCGGGGCTTGTTCGAGGATGGTGTGGGCGTTGGTGCCCGAGATGCCGAACGACGACACACCCGCGCGTCGCGGCCCGTCGGACGTCCACGCACGGGGCTCCGTCAGCAGCTCGACCGCACCCGCCGTCCAGTCCACTCGGGACGTGGGCGCGTCCACGTGCAACGTCCGCGGCAGGATCCCGTGCCGCATCGCCATCACCATCTTGATCACGCCCGCGACTCCCGCCGCGGCCTGGGTGTGGCCCAGGTTCGACTTCACCGAGCCGAGCCACAACGGCGTGGTGCGGTCCTGGCCGTAGGCCGCCAGCAGCGCCTGGGCTTCGATCGGGTCGCCCAGTTTCGTGCCGGTGCCGTGCGCCTCCACGGCGTCCACTTCGGACGCGGACAGGCCCGCGTCGGCCAGGGCCGCCCGGATCACCCGCTGTTGCGACGGGCCGTTCGGCGCGGTCAGGCCGTTCGACGCGCCGTCGGAATTCACCGCCGAACCGCGCACCACGGCCAGCACCTCGTGCCCGTGCCGGCGCGCGTCCGACAGCCGCTCCACCAGCAGCAGGCCGACGCCCTCGGCCATGCCGGTGCCGTCCGCGCCCTCGGCGAACGCCTTGCACCGGCCGTCCTCGGCCAGGCCGCGCTGCTGGCTGAAGGCGAGCAGGACACCCGGCGTCGGCATGACCGTCACCCCGCCCGCGAGCGCCAGGTCGCATTCGCCGCGCCGCAGCGCCTGGACCGCCAGGTGCAGCGCCACCAGCGACGACGAACACGCCGTGTCCACGGTCAGGGCCGGGCCTTCGAGGCCGAACACGTACGACAGCCGGCCCGACGCCACCGACGACGTCCCGCCCGTCATCAGGTGCCCTTCGAGGCCGTCGGTGGCCGCGCCGGTGCCGTAGCCGGAGGTGGCCGCGCCGATGAACACGCCGGTCCGGCTGCCACGGACCGACAGCGGGTCGATGCCGGCGCGCTCGAACGCCTCCCACGTCGCTTCCAGCAGGAACCGCTGCTGCGGGTCCATGGTCAGCGCTTCGCGCGGCGAGATGTCGAACAGTTCCGGGTCGAACCGGCCGGCGTCGGCCACGAACCCGCCGCTGCGCGTGGAGATGCGCCCCGGTGTCCCGGGTTCCGGCGCGTACAGGCCGTCGAGGTCCCAGCCGCGGTCGCCGGGGAACGGCGAAATCGCGTCGACGCCGTCCGCGACCAGCGACCACAGGTCCTCCGGTGAGCCGACCGAGCCCGGGTAGCGGCAGCTCATCGCGACGATGACGACCGGATCGTCGCCGGTCGCACCGGCCGGGACCCCCGCGGCCGGCTCGGACGGGCCGCCGAGGAGCTCGGTGCGCAGGAAGGTCACGAGCGCCGCCGGGGCCGGGTGGTCGAACACGAGCGTCGCGGGCAGCCGCAGGCCGGTCGCGGCGCCGAGCCGGTTGCGCAGCTCGACGGCGGTCAAGGAGTCGAAGCCGAGTTCGGCGAACGGGCGGCCCGGCTCGATCTCGCCGGCTGTGTCGTGCCCGAGCACCGCGGCCACGTGGTCGCGGACCAGTTCGAGCAGCCGGCGGTCGCGCTCGGCGGCGGGCAGCGTCCGGAGCCGGGCGGCCAGGTCGTCCCCCGCCGTCACCGCGGTGGCGGTCCGGCGAGTGCCGCGGACGAGCCCGCGCAGCAGCGGCGGCACCGGGCCGGCCGCCGTGGAGAGGTCGAGCCGGGCCGGGACGGCCGTGGTTTCGCCGCGGGCGATGGCCGCGTCGAACAGCGCCAGGCCTTCGGCGTCGGAGAGCCCGGTCATGCCGCCCCGCGACATCCGGGCCAGGTCGGCGGCACCGAGGTGGCCGGTCATGCCGCTGGCCTCCGCCCACAGGCCCCAGGCCAGGGAGACGCCCGGCAGGCCGAGCGCGCGGCGGTGCGCGGCCAGGGCGTCGAGGGCGGTGTTCGCGGCCGCGTAGTTGGCCTGCCCGGCCGTGCCGAACACGCCCGCGGCGGCCGAGAAGAGCACGAAGAGCGCGAGATCCTGGTCGCGAGTCAGCTCGTGCAGGTTCACCGCGGCGTCGGCCTTGGGCCGCAGCACGGCCGCGAGCTTCGCCGGATCGAGGCTGGTCAGCAGGCCGTCGTCGAGGACGCCGGCCGTGTGCACGACGCCGGTGAGCGGCTGGTCGGCCAGCACCGCGGCGAGCGCGGCACGGTCGGCCGCGTCGCACGCGACGAGGGTGACTTCGGCGCCCAGGGTGGTCAGTTCGCCGGCCAGCGCGGTGGCGCCGGGAGCGTCCGGGCCGCGACGGCTGAGCAGGAGCAGCCGCCGGACACCGTGCGCGGTCACCAGGTGGCGCGCGATCCGGGCGCCGAGCGTGCCGGTGCCGCCGGTGACGAGCACGGTGCCGTCCGGGTCGAGCTTCCGCGGCAGGGTCACGACGTTCTTGCCGACGTGCCGGGCCTGGCTGATGAACCGGAACGCCTCCGGCACCTGCCGCACGTCCCAGGTCCGCCGCGGCAGCGGGGTGAGCACGCCGGCCTCGAAGAGCCCGGCGAGTTCGCGCAGGATCTCCTGCAGGCGTGCGGGTCCCGCCTCGATGAGGTCGAAGGCGCGGTACCGGACGCCTTCGTGGGCGCGGGCGACGGCTTCGGCGTCGCGGACGTCGGCCTTGCCCATCTCGACGAACCGGCCGCCGCGCGGCAGCAGCCGCAGCGACGCGTCCACGAACTCGCCGGCCAAGGCGTCGAGCACGACATCGACGCCGCGGCCGCCGGTCGCCGTGCGGAAGTGGTCCTCGAAGGACAGGGACCGGGAGTCTCCGATGTGGACGGTGTCGAAGCCGAGCTCCCGGAGCACGTCGTGCTTACCGGCGCTCGCGGTCGCGAACACCTCGGCGTTCTTCCAGCGGGCGAGCTGGACGGCGGCCAGGCCGACGCCGCCCGCGGCCGCGTGGACGAGCACGGACTGGCCCGCTTCGAGACCGCCGAGGTCGAACAGCCCGTAGTAGGCGGTGGCGAAGGCGACGGGCACCGACGCGGCCTCGGCGAAGCTCCAGCTCGCGGGCATCGGCGTCACCAGGCGGTGGTCGGTGACCGCGACCGGGCCGAGCGCGCCGGTGAACAGCCCGGTGACGCGGTCGCCGGCCGCGAGCCCGCGCACCCGCTCGCCCGTTTCCAGCACGACACCCGCGGCCTCGCCGCCCATCAGGGCCTGGCCCGGGTACATCCCGAGGGTGATGAGGACGTCGCGGAAGTTCAGCCCGGCCGCGCGGACCTCGACGCGGATCTCGTCCGGTCCGAGCGCCGTCTCCGGCACCGGCAACGTCGCCAGGCCGTCGAGCGTGCCGCTGCCGGTGGTGCCGACGCGCCAGGCGTCGTCCGCGGGCAAGGTCAGCTCGGTCGCCGGGCGAGCGAGACGCGGGACCAGCAACGTCCCGGCACGGGCGGCGACCTGCGGTTCGCCCGAGGCGAGGGCGGTTCCGATGACGGCGTTCGGGTCGGCGCGGTCGTCGACGTCCACGAGCACGAACCGGCCCGGGTGTTCGGACTGGGCCGAGCGGATCAGGCCCCAGGCCGGGGCCTGGGCCAGGCCGGGCACCGGGTCGCCGGGCAGCGCGGCGAGCGCGGCGGTGGTGAGCACGACGAGCCGGGCGTGCGCGAACCGCTCGCCGGCCAGCCACTCCTGCGCGGTCGCAAGGACCTGGTCGACACCGGTCACCGGCAGGACCACCGCGGGCGGCACGACGTCGAGATCGGCCAGTGGCCCGGAGAGCCAGGTGAACTCCGGAGCGTCCCCGGCGGTCGTGAGCGGGGTCCATTCCGTGCGGAACAGCGCGTCCGGCACCTCGTCCACTGTGGACGAAGTGACCTGGAACGCGAGGGAGCCGATGCTCGCCACCGGATGGCCGGCCGGGTCGGTGGCCACGACCGAGACCGCGTTCGGGCCGGCCGCGGCCAGGCGCACGCGCAGGGCGGTGGCTCCGGTGGCGAACAGCGCGACGTCGGTGAAGGCGAACGGCAGCCGCGCCCGGCCGTCGTCGGGGAAGAACCCGCCGAGGCCCAGCGCGTGCAGGGCGGCGTCGAGCAGGGCGGGGTGCACGGCGAACGCGTCGGTACCGGGCAGCTCGACCTCGGCGAACACCTCGCCGTCGTGCCGCCGGGCCGCGCGCAGGCCGCGGAAGGCGGGCCCGTAGTGGTAGCCGGCCTCGGCAAGCGCGGCGTAGTGGCCGTCGACGTCGAGGACTTCCGCGCCGGGCGGCCATTCGGCCGGAACTTCGGCGGGTGCGGGGGTACCGGGGGCCAGGACGCCTTGGGCGTGCCGGGTCCAGCGCGCGCCGGGCCGGTCGGGGCGGGCGCTGACGGCCAGGCCGCGGCGGCCGTCTTCGCCCGGTGCGTCGACGACGACCTGGAGCTGGACGCCGCCGGTGGCGGGCACGGCGAGGGGCGCGCCGAGGGTGAGCTCCTCGACGGTGCCGCACCCGGTGTGGTCACCCGCGTGGAGCGCGAGTTCGGCGAACGCCGTGCCGGGCAGCAGGACGGTGCCGAGGATTTCGTGGTCGGCGAGCCAGGGGTGCGTCTGCCGGGAGAGCCGTCCGGTGAGGACGAGCCGTTCGTCCTCGGCGAGGGTGACGGCGGCGCCGAGCAGCGGGTGGTCGACGGCGCCGAGGCCGAGCCCGGCGGCATCGCCGGTGCGGGCGGCCGGGCGGGGCCAGTACTGCTTGCGCTGGAAGGCGTACGTCGGGAGGTCGACGACGTGGGCGTCCGGGAAGGCCGGGGTCCAGTCGACGGCGACCCCGCGGACGTGGGCCTCGGCGAGAGCGGCGTGGAACCGGGGCAGGCCGCCGTCATCCCGGCGCAGAGTTCCCAGCGCGACGACGTCCTCGCCGAGTGCCATGGTCAGCACCGGGTGCGGCGAGGCCTCGATGAACGTACCGAAACCTTCGCTCTTCAGCCGCTCGACCGCGGTGTCGAGACGGACGGTGCTGCGCAGGTTGGTGTACCAGTACTCGGCATCCACATGTTCGTTCCACTCCCCGGTCACCGTCGAGATGAAGGCGGTCTCACCTTCGCGAGGTGCGATTGGGGCCAGAACGTCGAGGAGTTCGTCGCGGAGCTGCTCGACCTGCGCCGAGTGGGACGCGTAGTCCACCGGGACCCGCTTCGCGCGGATCCCGTCGGCTTCGCAGGACTTGATCAGGGCATCGAGCGCGTCCGGTTCGCCGGAGACCACGACCGCGGCGGGGCCGTTCACCGCCGCGATCGACAGCCCGTCGGTCAGCCTCGCTTCCACATCGCCGAGCGGCGCTGCCACCGAGACCATCCCGCCGAGCCCGGCCAGTGCGAGGATCGCCTTGCTGCGCAATGCCACCACGCGAGCGCCGTCCTCGAGCGACAGTGCACCGGAAACCACCGCGGCAGCGATCTCACCCTGCGAGTGGCCGACGACCGCGTCCGGGACCACACCGAACGAACGCCACAGTTCCGCCAGCGACACCATGACCGCGAACAACGCGGGCTGCACCACATCGACCCGGCTCAACGCCTCCGCATCGGACAGCAACTCCCGCAACGACCAGTCCACAAAGGATTCGACAGCCACGGCACACTCGTCCAGCCGGGCCGCGAACACCGGCGACGACTCCGCGAGTTCGAGCGCCATGCCCGCCCACTGGGAACCCTGTCCGGGGAACACCAAGGCGACCTTGCCGGGCACCCCGGCCACGCCGGTGACGACGTCGGCCGCCGGGGTGCCCTCGGCCAGTGCGGTCAGTCCCGCGGCGCAGTCGCCGATCACGACCGCCCGGTGCGGCAGCGAAGCCCGGGTGGTCGCCAGGGAGAACCCGATGTCCGCCGGAGACTCGTCGACCTTGGCGAGCAGGGCCCGCGCCTGACCGCGCAACGCCTCGGCCGACCGGGCCGAGAGCACCCACGGCACCGGTCCCGGCTCGGGGCTTGGCGGGGTTGCGTCCTGGGGGAAGGCTTCCAGGACCGTGTGCGCGTTGGTGCCGCTCATGCCGAACGACGACACCGCGGCCCGCAGCGGGCGGTCGGCCGTCCACTCGCGCGGCTCGGTCAGCAGCTCGACCGCGCCCGCCGTCCAGTCCACATGGGACGACGGCGCGTCCACGTGCAACGTCCGCGGCAGCACACCGTGCCGCATCGCCAGCACCATCTTGATCACCCCGGCGACACCCGCCGCCGCCTGGGTGTGGCCGATGTTCGACTTCACCGAGCCCAGCCACAGCGGCGTCGAACGGTCCTGGCCGTAGGTCGCCAGGAGCGCCTGGGCTTCGATCGGGTCGCCGAGGGTCGTTCCGGTGCCGTGGGCCTCGACGGCGTCCACGTCCGAAGCGGACAGGCCGGCGTCGGCCAGTGCCGCGCGGATGACGCGCTGCTGGGCCGGGCCGTTGGGCGCGGTCAGGCCGTTGGACGCGCC
>NZ_MUMI01000428.1 GCF_002155975.1 Amycolatopsis kentuckyensis | reverse complement strand
GTCGCCGCCACTCCGGGCGGGACGGCCGCCGCCGGGCCGGACGTCAGCGCGAGCAGGGACAGGACGGCGTCCGCGGTCCGCGCTGCGGAGGCGAGGTCGTCGGCGGTCGGGTCGTCGAGGCGCGTGAACGCGGCGCCATCCGCGGTGAGGGCTGCCGCGACCTCGTCACCCAGGAGGGCTTCACCGGCCGGGACGGCCAGCAGCCAGTGCCCCGGAAGCGTCGCGGCCGTGGCGCGGGCCGGTTCCCAGGTCACCCGGTAGCGCCATCCGTCCACAACGGACTGATCGCCTTGCTGCCGTCGCCAGGACGACAACGCCGGGAGCAAGGCGGTCAAGGACGCGCGCTGGTCCTCGTCGATCGACAGGGCCCCAGCCAGCTCACCGACGTCCTCGCGCTCGACCGCGGACCAGAACGCCGTGTCCGCCGCGGGGGCGGCCGCCGCTTCGAGCCAGTAGTGCTCGTGCTGGAAGGCGTACGTGGGGAGGTCCACGCGCCCGGCGGGCGGGAAGACCGCGCCCAGGTCGGCCGGCGCGCCGTGCGCGAACAGCGTCGCCAGTGCGGTCAGCGCCGCCTCGCCGTCGGGGCGGTCCCGCCTCAGGGACGGGACCACCACCGCGTCCGGCACGGTGTCGCGGGCCATCGAGCTGAGAACGCCGTCCGGGCCCAGCTCCAGGAAGATGCCCACCCCGGCGGCGGCCAAAGTGGAAATGCCGTCGGCGAACCGGACCGCTTCGCGGACGTGGCGGACCCAGTAGTCCGCCGTGAACGACTCGGCGAGAGCACCGCTCACATTCGAGAGCACCGGTATCCGCGCCGGGTGGTAGGTGACCTTGTCGGCGGCCGCGCGGAACTCGTCGAGCATCGGGTCCAGGTGCGGCGAGTGGAACGCGTGGCTGACGCTGAGCCGCTTGGTCCGGACGCCCCGGTCCGCGAACGTTGCGGTGACGGCCAGAACATCGGGCTCGTCGCCGGAGACGACCACCGATGCCGGGCCGTTGACGGCGGCGATCGCCACCCGATCGCTCAGGAGCGGCCGAACCTCGGCCTCCGGCGCCGCGATCGACACCATGGCGCCGCCCTTCGGCAGCGCCTGCATGAGCGCGGCACGGGCCGCCACGAGCAGGCAGGCGTCTTCGAGCGAGAACACCCCGGCGACGTGCGCCGCGGCCAGCTCCCCGATCGAGTGCCCGGCGACGAACGACGGCCGCACACCCCACGACTCGAACAGCCGGTACAGCGCGACCTCGACGGCGAACAGCGCGGGCTGGGTGAACCCGGTCTCGTCCAGGCCCGGCGCGTCCCCGAACACGACGTCCCGCACCGGCACGGTGAACTCGGCGCAGATCTCGTCGAACGCGTCCGCGTAGACCGGGTACCGGTCGTACAGCTCACGGCCCATGCCGGCCCGCTGCGCGCCCTGGCCGGTGAACAGCACCGCCAGCTTGCCCGGTGCCGCCGTACCGCGGACGACCCCGGGTGCGGGTTCCCCGGCGGCCAGCGCGTGCAACCCGGACAGCAGCTCGGCCCGGCTGCTGCCGAGCACGACCGCGCGGTCGTCGAACCGGGCGCGGGCGAGCAGCGCTCCGGCCACCGCCGCCGGGGCGGCGTCGACGGCGGCCAGCTTGCGGGCCTGGGCTCGCAACGCCGGTTCGCCCTTCGCCGACAGTGCCCAGGCGACCACCGGCGGCTCGGGAACCACGGCAGGTGCCGAGGCCGGTTCCGCGGGCAGTTCCAGGATGGCGTGCGCGTTGGTGCCGGAGATGCCGAACGCCGAGACGCCGGCCCGGCGCGGGCGATCCACCGACGGCCACGGGCGCTGCGCGGTGAGCAGCTCGACCGCCCCGGACGCCCAGTCGACCCGGGTCGAGGGTGCGTCGACGTGCAGGGTCTTCGGCAGCACGCCGTGGCGCATGGCCATGACCATCTTGATCACCCCGGCCACGCCCGCAGCCGACTGCGTGTGCCCGAGGTTCGACTTCAGCGAACCGAGCCACAGCGGCGTCGACCGGTCCTGGCCGTAGGTGGCCAGCACCGCCTGCGCCTCGATGGGGTCGCCCAAGGTGGTTCCGGTGCCGTGCGCCTCGACGGCGTCCACATCGGACGGTGCCAGGCCCGCGTTCGCCAGCGCCGCGCGGATCACCCGCTGCTGCGACGGCCCGTTCGGCGCGGTCAGGCCGTTCGACGCGCCGTCGGAGTTGACCGCCGAGCCGCGCAGGAGCGCGAGGACCTCGTGGCCGTTGCGCCGCGCGTCCGACAGCCGTTCCAGGACGACCATGCCCGCGCCTTCGCTCCAGCCGGTGCCGTCGGCGGCGTCCGCGAAGGCCTTGCACCGGCCGTCCGCGGACAGCCCGCGCTGGCGGCTGAACTCGACGAAGATGTCCGGCGTGCCGAGGATCGCGACGCCGCCGGCCAGCGCCAGGTCGCATTCGCCCGCCCGCAGCGCCTGCCCGGCCAGGTGCAACGCGACCAGCGACGACGAACACGCCGTGTCCACGGTGACCGCGGAGCCCTCCAGCCCGAGGTGGTAGGCGACGCGCCCGGACAGCACGCTGCCCGCGTTGCCGGTGAGCAGGTGCCCTTCGACGCCGTCCGCGGCCGGCGCTCCGGCCGCGTACCCGGAGTGGGCGGCGCCGACGAACACGCCGGTGTTGCTGCCGCGCAGCGTGCCCGGGTCGAGGCCCGCCCGTTCGATGGCCTCCCACGAGACTTCCAGGAGCAGCCGCTGCTGCGGGTCCATGGCCAGGGCTTCGCGTGGTGAGATGCCGAAGAACCCGGCGTCGAACCGGGCGGCGCCGGGCAGGAAGCCGCCCCCGGTGGCGTAGAACGTCCCCGGGTGCGCCGGGTCCGGGTGGTAGAGCTCGGCGACGGGCCAGCCGCGGTCGGCCGGGAAGCCGCCGATGGCGTCGCGGCCCTCGGCGACCAGCCGCCACAGGGCGTCGGCGGAGTCGACGTCGCCCGGGAAGCGGCAGCTCATCGCGACGATGGCGATCGGATCGTCGCCGGGGACGCGGGCCGCCGGGACCACCGGGGCCACCGGGGCCGCGGCGGACTCGGTGCCGGCCAGCAGGAACTCGGCCAGCACCGCGGGGTTCGGGTAGTCGAAGACGAGCGTGGCGGGCAGCGTGCGGCCGGTGGCGGTGGCGAGCCGGTTGCGCAGCTCCACCGCGGTCAGCGAGTCGAACCCGGCGTCCTTGAACGCCCTCGCCGGGTCGACCGTTTCGGGGCTCGCGTGGCCCAGCACCGCCGCGACGTGCTTGCGGACCAGATCCAGGAGCTTTCCGCGGGCTTCTTCGGCGTCGAGCCCGGCCCAGTTTTCGGTGGCGACGGCGACTCGTGCGGCGCGGCGGACCGGCGTACGCACGAG
>NZ_MUMI01000427.1 GCF_002155975.1 Amycolatopsis kentuckyensis | reverse complement strand
CGCCAAGGGGGCGGTGACCGACCCGGTCACCGGCTCGCCGACGGACGTCCTGTGGGTCAAGGGCTCCGGCGGCGACCTCGGGACGCTGACCGAGGCGGGCCTGGCGGTGCTGCGGCTGGACCGGCTGCGGTCCCTGGTGAACGTGTACCCGGGTGTCGAGCGCGAGGACGAGATGGTCGCGGCGTTCGACTACTGCCTGCACGGCCGGGGCGGGGCGGCGGCGTCGATCGACACCGCGATGCACGGCCTCGTCGAGGCCCCGCACGTAGACCACCTGCACCCGGACTCCGGAATCGCGCTGGCCACGGCGGCCGACGGTCCGGCGCTGACGAAGGAGTGCTTCGGCGACCGCGTCGCCTGGGTGGACTGGCGGCGGCCCGGGTTCCAGCTGGGCCTGGACATCGCCGCGGTCAAGGCGGCCAACCCGCAGGCCATCGGCGTGATCCTCGGTGGCCACGGCATCACCGCCTGGGGCGCCACCTCCGAGGAGTGCGAGCGGAACTCCCTCGACATCATCCGGACCGCCGAGGAGTTCCTCGCGTCCCGGGGTGCTCCGGAGCCGTTCGGCCCGGTCGTTCCCGGCTTCGAAGCGCTGCCCGAACCCGAACGCCGAGCGCGCGCCGCGGCCCTGGCGCCGGTCGTCCGCGGCCTGGCCTCGACCGACCAGCGCCAGGTCGGCCACTACACCGACAGCGACGTCGTGCTGGAGTTCCTCTCCCGCGAGAAGCTCCAGCCGCTCGCCGCGCTGGGCACGTCCTGCCCGGACCACTTCCTGCGCACCAAGGTCCGGCCGCTGGTCGTGGACCTGCCCGCGACCGCGCCCCTCGAGGACGTCGTCGCGCGGCTGAAGGAGCTGCACGCCGAGTACCGCGACGAGTACCGCGCCTACTACGAGCGGCACGCCGACGCCGATTCGCCCGCGATGCGGGGCGCCGACCCCGCGATCGTGCTCGTCCCCGGTGTCGGGATGTTCTCCTTCGGCAAGGACAAGCAGACCGCGCGGGTGGCGGGGGAGTTCTACGTCAACGCCATCAACGTCATGCGCGGCGCCGAGGCCGTGTCGACGTATGCGCCGATTCCGGAGAGCGAGAAGTTCCGGATCGAGTACTGGGCCCTGGAAGAGGCCAAGCTCCAGCGCCTGCCGAAGCCCAAACCCCTCGCCGGGCGGATCGCGCTGGTCACCGGGGCGGGGTCGGGGATCGGCAAGGCCATCGCGCAGCGGCTCGCGGCCGAGGGCGCGTGCGTGACGATCGCCGACCTCAACGGCGACGCGGCCGCGGAGGTCGCGGCGGAGATCGGTGGCACGGCGGTCACCGCCGACGTCACCGATGCCGCGGCGGTCCAGGCGGCGGTTGACGCCACCGTGCTCGCCTTCGGCGGCATCGACCTGGTGGTCAACAACGCCGGGCTGTCCATCTCGAAGCCGTTGCTGGAGACCACCGAACGCGACTGGGACCTCCAGCACGACGTGATGGCCAAGGGCTCGTTCCTCGTCGCGAAGGCGGCGGCGAAGGCGATGATCGACCAGGGCATCGGCGGCGACATCGTCTACATCTCCTCCAAGAACTCGGTGTTCGCCGGCCCGAACAACGTCGCCTACGGGGCCGCGAAGGCCGACCAGGCCCACCAGGTCCGGCTCCTGGCCGCCGAGCTCGGAGCGCACGGCATCCGCGTCAACGGCGTCAACCCCGACGGCGTCGTCCAGGGCTCCGGCATCTTCGCCGGCGGCTGGGGCGCCCAGCGCGCCGCCGTCTACGGCGTCGAGGAGGCGAAGCTCGGCGAGTTCTACGCCCAGCGGACCATCCTCAAGCGGGAAGTGCTGCCCGAGCACGTCGCCGCCGCGGTGTTCGCCCTCACCGGCGGCGAGCTCACCCACACCACCGGCCTGCACGTGCCGGTGGACGCCGGGGTGGCCGCCGCGTTCCTGCGCTGACTTCGCTGGAGGACCGATGACCCTGGATCGCATCACCCCGCGGCGCACCCGCGTCGGCCTGGTTTCCGGCGGGCTCGGGGCGTACTGGCCGCAGTTCCCGGCGCTGCTGCCCCAGCTGCGGGCTTCGGCCCGGCGCGTCACCGAGCGGCTGTCCACGATGGACTGCGAGGTCGTCGACGCCGGGTTCGTCTCGGACGCCCAGGAGGGCGCGGCCGCGGCCGAGAAGCTGCGGGTGGCCGGGTGCGACCTGATCGTCGGCTTCCTCACGACCTACCTGACGTCCAGCATGCTGGCCCCGGTCGCGCAGCGCTCGGGCGCGCCGGTGCTGCTGCTGAACCTGCAGCCCACCGAGGCGATGGACCACGAGTCCTTCGACACCGGCGCGTGGCTGGCCTACTGCGGTGCCTGCCCGCTGCCGGAGATGGCCAACAGTTTCCGGCGCCTCGGCGTCGAGTTCCGCTCGGTGTCCGGGTACCTGGAAGACGAGCGCGCCTGGACGCGGATCTCCCGCTGGATCAAGGCCGCGGGCGTCCGCGCGGCGTTGCGGCACGGCCGGCACGGCCTGCTCGGGCACCTCTACCCGGGCATGATGGACGTCTCCACCGACCCGACGCTGGTCTCGGCCCAGCTCGGCGGGCACGTCGAGATCCTGGAGGTCGACGACCTGCGGGTGCGCGTGGAGGAGGTCACCGAGACCGAAACGAAGGACCGCGTCGAACTGGCCCGCGAAGTGTTCACCGTGGACGAGTCCGTCGTGGACGAAGACTTCGCCTGGGGTGCCCGGGTTTCGGTGGCCCTCGACCGGCTCGTCGACGACTTCTCGCTCGACTCGCTGGCCTACTACCACCGCGGTCTCGACGGCGAGACCCACGAACGCGTCGGCGCCGGGTTCATCCTCGGCGCGTCCCTGCTCACCGCGCGCGGCATCCCGGCCGTCGGCGAGTACGAGCTGCGGACGTCGCTGGCCATGCTGGTGATGGACCGGCTCGGCGCGGGTGGCTCGTTCACCGAGCTGCAGGCGCTGAACTTCCGCGACGGCGTGGTCGAGATGGGCCACGACGGCCCGGCGCACCTCGGCATCAGCGCCCGCAAGCCGCTGCTGCGCGGCCTGGGCGTCTACCACGGCAAGCGCGGCTGGGGCGTGTCGGTGGAGTTCGACGTCAAGCACGGGCCGGTGACGCTGTGCGGGCTCGGCCAGCGCCGCGACGGGACGTTCACGCTCATCGCGTCGGAAGGCACGGTCGTGCCCGGGCCGCTGCTGCGGATCGGCAACACGACCTCCCGCGTCGACTTCGGCTGCGACCCGGGGGAGTGGACCGACGCCTGGTCCGCCAGCGGCATCGCGCACCACTGGGCGCTCGGCACCGGCCACCGCGTCGCCGAACTGACCGCCGTCGCGGACCTGCTCGGCCTGGACCTGACGGTGGTCCGCCCGTGAAGCGAGTCGCGGCCGTCGACCTCGGCGCGTCCAGCGGGCGGGTGATGGCCGGGACCGCCGGGCCGTCGGTGCTGACGGTCGNNGCACCGACGGCGTGCCGGACCAGGTCGCGGCGAAGGTGTCCGCGCGCGAGCTCTACGACGTGACCGGGCTGCAGCAGCTGCCGTTCAACACGCTGTACCAGCTGGTCTCCGAAGGCGACCGGCTCGATGCGGCGGCCACCATGCTGCTCATCCCGGACCTGCTGAACCACTGGCTCACCGGGTCGATCGGCGCGGAGCGGACGAACGCGTCGACCACGCAGCTCTACGACGTCCGCGCGCGGACCTGGGCTGCCTCGCTGGCTTCGCGCGTCGGCATCCCGCCGCGGCTGCTGCCGCCGCTGCGCGACCCGGGGACCGTGGTGGGCACGGCGGACCAGCTGGCCGGCCTGCCGGTGGTGGCGGTGGGCTCCCACGACACGGCGTCGGCGGTGGTCGCGGTGCCCGCCTCACCCGGCACGAACTTCGCCTACATCTCGTCGGGCACCTGGTCGCTGGCCGGCCTGGAGCTGCCCGCGCCGGAGCTGAGCGACGAGGCGCTGGCGGCGAACTTCACGAACGAGGGCGGCGTCGACGGCACCATCCGGTTCCTGCGCAACGTGATGGGCCTGTGGGTGCTGTCGGAGACGCTGCGCACGTGGTCGTGCCCGGAAGACCTGCCGACGCTGCTGGCCGCGGCGGCCGCGGCGCCCGCGCTGGCGGCGGTGGTGGACATCGACGCCCCGGCGTTCCTGCCCCCGGGCGACATGCCGGCCCGGATCGAGTCGGCGTGCCGGGCCACGGGCCAGCGCCCGCCGGCGGACCGGGCGGCGGTGGTCCGGTGCATCGTGGACAGCCTGGCGCTGGCCCACCGCCGCACAATCCGTTCCGCGGCCGCCCTGACGGGCCGGAGCGTGGACGTCATCCACCTGGTCGGCGGCGGAGCCCGCAACGAGCTGCTGTGCCAGTCGACGGCGGACGCGTGCGGTGTCCCGGTCCTGGCGGGCCCGGTCGAGGCGGCGGCGCTGGGGAACGTGCTGGTCCAGGCCAGGGCGCTGGGGGAGGACCTGCCGGACCTGGCGGCGATGCGGGCGCTGGTGCGCGAGACGCAGGAAGTCCGCCGCTACGAGCCCTCGGGCGTGGGCGACTGGGACGCGGCCGAGGCGCGCGTTCATCTGCTGTAAGCTGACCGCGTTGACTCCTGCGATCTAGCCCAGGAAGAAGAAATGGTTACATGAAACTCGTTTGGCACACTATTCTCTAGTGAGAAATGCCGACATGCGTTTCTTTATATTTCCGCTTAACAGTAGACCCGCGCGAACTTACGAGACGCCGAACTCCATCTCGTTCCATATATTCTTCGAGCCGGTAATCCATTGATCGAGCTCCCTGATGATTTCCTTCTTGCTTAGATATTCGAGTATTTCTTGAAGCCCCTCCTGCTTGACTCTCTCTGCTCGATCGGAATTGAATGAGCTTTCGCTCAGTTCAATCGCTCCCATTGCGATGTAGGTCCAACCTCCGACGACAGCCTCACCGTAACCGGTTAGTCGATTCAAGACACGTGAAAAAGCCCCACTCTGTTTGTGTTCCAAGCCTGAAACTGGACGAAGGCCAAAACTGTACGGATCATCATGGACTAGATGATAAACTCTCCGAAGAATGCTGGCCGCCACCTTCTTGTTGGTGAGTTGAGCGTGGCTGCCGGTAAAGCAATCCATGATCCAATCAACTGTTGAGATCGGGCCAAAGCCTGGGAATGGTCGGCCGGTCGGCTCGAATACCTCATTGTAAGTATCAAGATCGATCCTTCCGAGGTGAATGCAGATGTTTCTCCAAACTCGGGACTTTTCAGCGAGAAGGCTCCAGTTTCCGTGCTTGACTTCAACCGACTTGCATACTTTTTCGTGTGCCTCGGGGGATATTTCAATACCTCGTGCGAAGCTCGGTAGGTATGAAAAGTGAGTGGCAATCCAAGCTCTCGCGGAGTCGATGTCGCTTTTTCCGTCGTAGATGGCGGCCTTTGCTAGTATCTCATTTAGTGTTTCGATTATTCGCTTGAGGGCTTCCTCGTGATAACGGTAGTGTGGTTCAAGAAGTATCCCAAGCGTTTTGCTTCGCCCGTCGACTAGCTGACTAAAGGATAGGTCGATCAGATGATTCAAAGCCTCCGAGCTTAGGGAAATAAGGTCTGATGTTCTCATGAGAAATTCTACTATTGCGACATCTGCATTTTTATCCAAGGTTGTTCCTGGGTTGACTGCACTGTGACCAGGCGACAGTAGTTTGGCCCTTTCTCGCTTGCGTTTTGTTCGTAGGAGGTGATCTGCTCGCTCCAGCATGCGGATCGATCCGCGTGAAGCTCCCGCAACCCAACCATGCCTGCTAAGAGAGAGGCAGATTTGTCCTAGTACGCCCCAGCTTCCATTTTCAATCTCTGGAAGTAGAAGATCAGCCATTTCTTCGGGTGAGTTACTAAATCTGTGAATGTGTCGAGCCGCGAAGTATTCTACGAAGCTCGGATGCGTGAAGAAGAATATATCGGACCCGTCATCATCTAAACCTACATCAGTGAATATCCAGGCGCGCCCTCTGCATAAGTGCAGGATATCGTCGATGATCGAACGGGCAGAGCGTTCATTCGGGACCTCTTCCTCTATTAGTGCCGGCACGGATATCTCAAATACTTGAGACTCGGTCAGGGATGTCCGCTTCATCGTCAGGACGTCAAATGCTAACCTTGTCAAAACAATCTCGTATAGATCGAAGTCAAATACGTCCTTAACGATACCCCTTGACTTGTCCCATTCGGATATAAGGAGTTCTGCGCATTTCCTGTAGAGTTCCGGCCTTCGTCTTGGAATCGTCTTATGGCCTCGATATAGTAAGCATATGAACGCCAGCAAAAGAGGGTTTGAGCGCAAATCGGTCATCGACTCGCTCGTTTGCATGAAGTCTTTCACTAACGCAGAGACACTATCTTTGTCAGTGTCTTCTTGAAGTGTGAGCCACTTTGTCACGTAGTCTTTGACCTGGTTATCATCAAACTTATTTATTTGAAATTCGTCGAAGATTGACTTGCGCAGCGACGCAACGGTATAACCTATACTTCGAGAGGTCACGAGCACTTTTGAGAGAGGGTATAGTAGTGCGGCAGTCTCAATTATTTCTACGGTGTCTTTTCGGTTAGTTCCGTCAATCAACTCGTCAAGGCCGTCAAATACCAGCACGATGCGCCCGTCGAGTAAGAGATTGTTAAGCTGAGCTTCGTGTAGTGGGCATTGATATTTTGACCTCAATATTACTTTTATGGTGTCAATGAGCGAGAATCCGCCGTTGGCAAATTGAACCTCTTTTAGAATGATGATAATTGGAATCAGTGAATATTCACGCCAGAAGCGGAGGGCTAGTAATGTTGATGTGGTCGATTTTCCGGCTCCCGGGTCGCCAAGAAATACTGCACGGTGAAGCAGTGGGAGAATATTTTGGTCTGTTACTCGGCCGCGAACTCTTGCGCACAGATCCTCGGAGTATTGAGATAAGGCCGTAAAAGTACTTCCGACAAACAGATCATTGTAAGGAACCTTACGTCGGTTCATGAGGTCAGGAACATTGATCTCGGAGTGTCGGGCAGTGAAGGACTTAATGTATTTGTCCTGCCAACTGGCGATGTCTCTTTCGTCACCTTCGGTGGCCAGGTCAGAAACCTGTTGTGCAATGGAGTTAAGGTATTCAATAGATGTAGTTTTATAAGCCCAGTCGAGCATTTCGGACGGATTTTGAAGCCGTTTGACGGTCTCTGACACCTTTGAAAGACAGTGCTTCTCTAGAATCTTAGATAGATTCTCGCAATAGTTTTCGAGACTACTTTTCGATCCCTCGAGGTTATTCCAGTTCCTGTCGCTCACCTTGATTTCTCGATAGAATAGATCCTTCAACTCTGTTCGAAGCTTTTGGCGTATGGTAGTATCTTGTGCAAATTCCGCTGCCAATAACGTGCGGGCAATTCTCAAGAAGTCAGGACTGTCAATAATTCTTCGCACGTCTCGATTGGTTACACCTCTCGGCAGTGCATCTAGGATGCTGAATGCCGAGAAGTTTGCAGAGCTCTCTTGCGTGGATGTAATAGCCGAGAAGAATTCAGTCTTTCCGTAGCCGCGTCGAGCGAGTGTACGTTTCATTCCTGCAATAAGGGGCTTCGCTGCCTCTGATACGATCTTGCTGGCTATTGCAGATTCAATCCCTGTCACGACATCTCCCACGGTCGACTGCCGGTGTCAATTTTAGCAAAAAATATGCGAGTTGGCCAGTTTGGTCATTACAGTACTGTGCAAGGTGGGGATGTTAAAAAATTGCCATCAAGGTGCACGACCGTGTAGGTATTCTAGTCTTCGCGACGGAGCTCACGAGATTATTGTCGCAGCTAAGGGAGCTAAGGGAGCTAAGGGAAGGAGGGCAGTGGCTAGGAAGAGCGCATTGTCGTGAGCGGAGGGCGCCGCGGTGGTGAGCGCCAGCTCACGTGCTGTGGATCGGTGACTGGCCCCGTCTTGCCACGGCGTTAGCGCGAGAAGGTAACGCGGCTGCGAGCGTGAAGTGACGGTCTGCCGCTGAAGTGCCGCAGCACGGCGGGCCTATGCTCGTAGCCCGCGAGGAAAAGCTGGTTCCGAAGCTGCGCTAGGAGCAGGTGAGCGCTGCTGATGTCGATGCACGCGGCGGATGACCCGCTGCCGCGCGTGCTGACCGGCGCGGGCGTCCCCACGGAGTTGTTTGCGCGCCCGGCCCGGCCGGCGCCAGTCTGCTACGTCGACGTCGCTCACCAGGACGGCTCGCGGCGAAGCGGCTCATGGCTGTCACCGCGTCGCCACGATCGCGAGACGGGCGGGCACCCGGTGAGCCAGCACTGGCTGGCCGGCCTAGGCGAAACGATGGCCCGGCACGGCCACGCGTACGTCGCGGTTGCCGAGGGCGACTTAATCGAACAGGGCGACGAACGCGTGATGGAGCGCCTGCTGGCCGGGGGCCCGCGCTCGACGGGCTGTTCGTGGGCAACGACCTGATGGCGTACCTTGCGCTCACGGTATTTCGCAAGGAAGGCAGGCACGTCCCGGACGACGTGGCGGTGGTCGGTTTCGACGACAGGCGCGTCTCGCTCAGTTGTCACCCTGGCTCACGACGGTCCGCCAGCCGGTCGAGGAGGTGGGCGCAGTGACGGCCCGCACGGTGCTCGACGCACAGGGCCGACCCGGCCCCGGCGCGTCGAGTCGGTGATCTTTGACCCAGGACTGGTGGCCCGCCGCTGGGCCTGACGACTAGGTTCGAAGGCATGCTCGAAACCCAGCGCAAGCCCGTGCCGCGCAACGACGGCGGTGAGCTCGACACCGCGACGGCGTTCCTCTCGTTCGCCCGCGAGTGCGTGCTCAAGAAGACCGACGGGCTCACCGAGGAGCAGCTGCGCCGGGTCCTGGTCGGCTCGGGCACCACGTTGCTCGGCCTCGTCCACCACCTGACCTTCGCCGAACGGGTCTGGTTCGGCCACCACGTCGCCGGCGGCCCGGATCCCGGCGACGCGGGGATGGACGTCCCGGCGGGGCTGTCCGCCCCCGAGGTCCTGGCCGGCTACCGCGCGGCGATCGAGGAGAGCGACGCGGTGATCCGGGCCGCCGGGGACCCGGACACTCCGCTGGCGGTGTCGATCGACGGCAAGTTCCATACCCTGCGGTGGGTGCTGGCGCACATGACGAGCGAGACCGCCCGCCACGCGGGGCACGCCGACATCCTGCGGGAACAGATCGACGGGGTGACCGGCCGCTGATCTGTCCGGGACAAGTTCCCCTCAGTGGTCTGGACATCGGCGGAGCCGCTGTGCTCAGCTTTCCAACGTTGTAACGCCGCCGAGTCCCCTTCACCGGAACGGAGTTCCGCCGTGCGGACCAGAACAGCGAGAACCATCCGGCGGGCCTGCGCGCTCGCCGTCGCCGGGAGCGCCGTCGCGGCGGTGACCGTCGCGACGCCCGCCGTGGCCGGGCCCGCGCGCCAGACCGTCACCGCCGGGAACGCCCGCTTCCAGGTGCTGTCCCCGACCCTGATCCGCACCGAGTACGCGGGTGATGGCCGCTTCACCGACGCCGCCACCTTCAACGCCGTCGGCCGCGGCGCGTTCACGCCGACGTCCTACACCAGCACCGTTTCCGGCGGCGTGCTCACCATCCGGACGAGCGCGGCGACGCTGACCTACCGGCTGAACTCCGGCCCGTTCGACGGCGGGAACCTCGAACTCCGCACGAACACGGCGCTCGCGGCCCCCTGGCACCACCTGACCTGCACGGCCGGCGCGCGGTGCGAGGCCGAAGACCTCACGACCGACGGGCTCGGCGTCGCGACCGACCACTCCGGCTACACCGGCGAAGGCTTCCTGGCCGGCTTCGAAAGCACCGGCAACTCGGTGACCGCGGACGTCCTCGCGCCCACCGCCGGGACGTATTCGCTGACCGCTCGCTACGCCAACGGCCAGGGCGGCGACGGCCAGCACGTCACCCGCACACTCAGTGTCAGCGTCGACGGCGGCGCGGCGCAGAAGCTCAGCCTGCCCGTGACGGCGGACTGGAACGCGTGGGCCCTGGCCTCGGTCCCGGTCACCCTCGGCGCCGGTCACCACAGCGTCCGCCTCGAGCGGACCTCGGCCGATTCCGGCAACGTCAACCTCGACGGCCTGGCCGTCCTGACCGCCGGCGCGCCGTTCCCGCCGGCGTCGGCGCGCGCGTTCACCGGCTGTCCGGCCGGCGTGAGCTGTGAGGCCGAAGCCGGGCTCCGCTCGGGGTCCGCCGTCGTCGCGACCGACCACACCGGGTACGCCGGACGCGGGTTCGTCGCCGAGCTCAACCGCGGCTCGACGCTGACGCACCGCGTCGCGGACGTCCCGGCCGACGGCACGTACCTGCTGCACGTCCGCTACGCGAACGGAACCGGGGGCGACGGCCGCCACGAAACGCGGACCGCGCCGGTCACCGCGAACGGCGTCACCCGCACGCTGAGCCTGCCGATCACCGACAACTGGGACGCGTGGACGAGCGCGTCGGTGCCGGTGGACCTGAAGGCGGGAACGAACGACGTCGTCCTCGGCTGTCCCGAGGACACCAGCTGCCACGTCAACATCGACACCGTCGCCGTCACGCCGGCCGGGGGCACGGCACCGCCGCCGCACCTCGCGCTCGGCGGCTACCGGCGTGGCCTCGACGGCGTCAACGGCGACAACGGCGCGCCGTCGACCACCGAAGGCCTCCTGCACCGGGACGGCTGGTACCTGCTCGACGACACCCCCTCCGCGCTGTACGACACGCGCACCCGCGCGGTGACGCAGCGGCCGTCCCACGGCGGGAACCCCTACCAGGACGGCTACCTCTTCGCGTTCGGCCACGACTACAAGGCCGGGCTGCGCGATCTCGCGACCCTGACCGGACCGCCGCAGCTGCTGCCGCGCTGGGCCTACGGCGTCTGGTACTCCGAGTACATCGACCGCACGGCGGCCGACTACCGCGACCGGATCCTGCCGCGGTTCCGCAGCGAAGGCGTCCCGCTGGACGTCCTGGTGACCGACACCGACTTCAAGGCACCGGACACGTGGAACGGCTGGCAGTTCGACACCACGAAGTTCCCCGACCCGGCGGGCTTCTTCGCCTGGTCGAAGGCGCAGGGCCTGCACAACAACCTCAACATCCACCCCAGCATCATGGGTTCGGACCCGCAGTTCGCCCGCGCCCAGGCGACGGCGAAGGGCAAGCTGGTCAAGTCGAACTGCGGCAGCGACTGCTACGTCTTCGACTGGGGCGACCCCGACCAGCTCAAGGCCTACCTGGACCTGCACGCCGGGATGATGCGGCAGGGCAACGACTTCTGGTGGCTCGACTGGTGCTGTGACGCCTCCCGTTCGAGCCTGCCCGGCGTGACCCCGGACGCCTGGATCAACCAGCAGTACGCCGACCTCGCGGCGCCCGCGACCGGCCGCGGGTTCGTCATCTCGCGGGCGTACGGCTCGCTGCAGGCGGGTGGCTACGGCGGCCCGACCGGGCTGGCGACCGGGCCGTGGGCGGACAAGCGCAGCACGCTGCACTTCACCGGCGACACGTCCTCGACGTGGGGCACGCTGCGCATGGAGGTCGGCATCACGCCGGCCGAGTCGGCGGCGACCGGCATGTCGGCGATCAGCCACGACATCGGCGGCCACAACGACACGACGGGCCTGCGCGGCAGCGAGACCTACACCTCCGGCGGCCAGCAGCGCCAGACGTTCAAGCTGCCGGACGACCTGTACGCGCGCTGGGTGCAGCTCGGCACGTTCCAGCCGATCGACCGCCTGCACAGCAACCACAGCGACCGGCTGCCCTGGCAGTACGGCGACGCGGCGAAGGCGTCGGCGACGAAGTTCCTCAACCTGCGGGAGAACCTGGTTCCCTACACGTACACGCTGGCCCAGGAAGCCGCGACCACGGGCGTTCCCGTCGTGCGGCCGACGTACCTGGAGTACCCGGACGAGCCCGGCGCGTACGCGGCGGCCCAGAGCGAGTACTTCTACGGGCCGGACATGCTGGTGGCGCCGGTGACGTCCCCGGGCACGCCGGCGACGACGTCGGTGTGGTTCCCGCCGGGGCAGTGGACGGACTACTTCACCGGCAAGACGTACCCGGGCGGGACGACCCAGCAGGTGACGTCCGACCTGGGCACGATGCCGGTGTTCCTCCGCGCGGGCGGTATCACGGCCACCCGGACGGCCGACGTCACCAACGACGTCCAGAACCCGCTGAACCGGGTGACGGTGACGGTGGCGCCCGGCGGCCCGGGGACGTTCTCGCTGTACGAGGACAACGGCGTTTCGTCGTCGCGCTCGGCGTCGACGAAGATCACCTACAGCGAGCACTCCGGGGCCCACACGGTGACGGTGGCTCCCGCGCAGGGCTCGCTGCGGGTGGCGCCCCGCGAGTGGACGGTGAAGTTCCTCGGCGTGGCGGCGGCCCCGAGCCGGGTGAAGGTGGGCACCGGCTGGGCGCCGTCGACGGCGTGGAAGTGGGACGCGGCCACGAAGACGCTGACGGTGACCGCGCCGGCCCGGCCGGGACAGGGCCCGGTGACCGTCACGTACTGAGGCTCGCGGTGGTCACGGCACGAGCGGCTGCGCGGTCACCGAGCAGATCGGTGTTGTCGGCGAACTGGTCGATGGCACCGACGAGCGGGCGACCGCGCAGCCCGGCGTCACCGATGCCGGCGACGAGCGCCTGGCTGAACCGTTCGGCGTGCAGGACCCGGAACGGCCGGTCGTGGTACGGGCGGGTGCCGGGGTCGAGCGGCTCGGTGAGCCCGAGCCGGTTGTGCAGCCCCGCGACGGCCGAGCAGGCCGTGGCGAGGTGAGCTTCCCGGTCCGGCCAGGTCGTGGCCGCGAGCGCGCCGGTCAGTGCCGGCGTGACCGTGGCTGCGAACGGGAGCAGGGCGAACGCACTGCCGAGCCACTTGCCGTAAGGCGGGTAACGGCGGTGCATCAGCAGGCTCAGCCGCATGAGGTCGCGCACCAGGCGCGCGGCGACGACGGCCGAGCCGAGTTCGTCGCCGACTTCTCCGCACCGTCCGACGAACGCCTCTTCCTGGGAGATCCGCTGCCACTGGCAGGCCAGGACGTAGCGCCAGACCGGCTCCGGGTACCAGGCGAGCCGCGAACGGACGGCGGTGAGCTCACCGGCCGGGTCGTGGAAGACCGCGCCCGCGGTGATCTCGGCCAGGCTCTGGGTCGGGGTGGCGAGCCAGTCCCGGGTGGTCACGCCTTCGCGCGGATCGAATCCCAGGTGACCGGTGAGCCACTCGTCGAGGGTGGTCACGTCGACGCGGTGGAAGACCGGCCCGTCGGTGACTTCCATGCGGCGTACGCGCTCGTTCCCGGTGGGGGCGAAGTGCGTGGGGTAGCCGTGGAACGTCTTGGGCAGCTTCCGGCTCAGCGCTTCGACGAGGTCCCGGCCGGCATCCTGGCGGCGCAGGAACACCTGCAGGCGCGGCCCCCATTCGTGGTCGGCGGAGCGGGCGGTGTCGAACCCGAGGACTTCCGAGCCGGTGCCGATCCGCGCGGCCGTGTGGGGCCGGTCCCCGATGATCGGCAGCACGGCCTCTTCGTAGAAGCGGCGCGACAGTTCCAGTCCGGGGATGAACGAGGGGGCCATGAGCGCATGGTGGCGCGCCGGGGGTGAGGCCCGCGAGCGGATATCGCCGTGCGCGGTGGTCCCCCGGTGCCGGGGGACCACCACGACGTCAGCCCTCGGAGAGGCAGAAGAGGTGCCCTTCGGGGTCCTGCAGGACGACCCAGTCGCCGCCGGGCTGGAAGTCCGGCTTGGTGGCGCCGAGTGCGACGAACTCGGCAGTGGCGCCGGCGAGGTCGCCGACCCGCAGGTCGAGGTGCGCGTGCTTGGCGGCGTCCGGCCAGGCGGGACCGCGGTAGCCCGCGACGCGCTGGAAGCCGAGGCCGACCGGGCCACCGCCGAGCTGGACGGTGTCTTCGTCCTCGGAGGTGACTTCCCAGCCGAGTGCCTTGGCGTAGAAGGCGGCGAGCGCGGCCGGATCGGCGCAGTCGAGGACGACGGTGGTGAGTTCTGCGGGCACGGAGGGCTCCTTTCGTCGTGTGGCAGCCTGCCCGCCGTCCCGGGGTGCGGTCTTGAAGATCCTTGCGGCCCGGGAACTGTCGGACCCCCGGCGTACCGTCCGGCTCGTGCGTGAAGCAGTCGAAGTCGTGGCCCGCCCCGGGTATTCGGTGAGCGTGGTCCGCTGCGCCGACGACCACACCGGCTGGTCGGCGGCGGAGGAGTCGGCCGGCCACCGGATGGTGCTCGTCCGCCGGGGCCGGTTCCGCAGGAGCGTCCGCGGAGTGACCACGGACGCCGACCCGACGGCGGCCTACCTCGTCGCGCCGGGCGACGAGGAGCGGTTCGCGCACCCGGCGGGCGGAGACGTCTGCACGTCGGTGGAGTTCGGGGAGCGGCTGTGGCACCGCCTTGTTGGAGAGCGGGCGTTGCCACCGACGGTGTACGTCGACGGCGCGCTCGAGCTGGCCCACCGGCGCGTGGTGGCCTCGGCGGCCGATCCGGACTACGCGCTGGCGGAAGAGCTGCTGGTGCTGGTGGGTACCGCGATCACCCAGGCGACGCGGAGGCAGGCGGACGACCGCGCGCTGGTGGCCCGGGCGAGGGAGGCCATAGTGGCGGACACCCCGGCGGCGGCCGGGTTGTTTTCGTTGGCGGAGGCGCTGGGGGTGTCGCCGTACCGGCTGAGCCGCGCGTTTTCGCGGGAGGTGGGCGTTTCACTGACGCGCTATCGCAACCGGGTCCGGGTCGGCCGCGCGCTCGCGAGGCTGGAGGCGGGGGAGCGGGAGCTGGCGGTCCTGGCGGCCGAGCTGGGGTTCGCGGACCAGGCGCACTTGACGCGGACGGTGCGGGAGCACGCTGGAGCGCCGCCGGGGGTGGTACGCCGGCTGTTGGCTCAGTGAGGGGTCGGGTGGTGAGGCGCGCGGCTGGGCCGAGGTGGATGCTTCCCGTGATGAGGCGGATGGCTGGGCCGGGGTGAAGACCAAGCGCGGGCGGTTGCCTCGGCGGCCGCAGCGACCCCGGCGGCGGCCGTGCCCCCTCAGGCGACCCCATACGCGGGCTCATGCAGCAGGCCGCCGATCCGCGGCCGGGCGCTCGTCCCGTCTCGATCACTTCGCTGCCCATGCCCTGGTGCCGGCCGTCCGGCCGCATCGTCCGCGGTCGTGCCGACATGCGAGAAAGGGGCGGCGCGGCGGGCGGGGTTAGGCGCGTGGCCACCCCCAGCGGCCACGTGAGTCACCCGCGGGCCGCTGCGCCACCCCGGGCCGGTGTCACGTTTCCGAAACACCGGACAGGGGTATCGTAGTCTTTCCGGCACAGGCTGTGTCAAGTTTTCGGAACAGCTACCCTGGCTGTTGTCACGTTTCATGTCTGCGGGTGGTGTGTGGTGAGCGAAGAGCGCAGTTTCGCCGAACGGCTGGCGCACCTGATCGCGACCGTGCACCCGCCGGACCGCAAGCCGTACTCCTACCGGGAGATCGCGCACGGCGTCGCCGAACAGACCGGCGTCACGATGTCGGCCACCCACGTGCAGCAGCTCGCCGTCGGCGCGCGCAAGGACCCGAAGCGCTCGCACATCCAGGCGCTCGCCCAGTTCTTCGGCGTGCCGGTGACGTACTTCTTCGACGACGACGTCGCCGGCCAGGTCGACCGGCAGGTCGAAGACGTCGTCGCGTGGCGGGACAGCGAGGCGCGGAACCTCGCGCAGCGAGCCATGCGGCTCTCGCCGCGCGACCGGGAAACCGTCACCGCGCTGCTGGACCAGCTCGGCAGCTACGACGACACCCGGCGGCGCACCGGCCGGCGCCGGAAGCCGGAGTGACCGCGTCCGGCTCGGCTACGATGACCCTGTCCGTGTTCGCGCCCCGGTGCACCCGGCTGGCGCCCGGTGACCAGGGAGGACCCATCGACGAGCGCGGCCTGCCGGGCCTTCGCGACCGGGCACGCGAGCGCGTGCGGACGGTGCTCGCCGCCGTCCCGCTGCCGCGGCCGTGGTCGATGAACGCCTGGGTCGACGGCCTCGAAGCCTGGCGCGGCCGCGAGATCGACCTCGTCCCGATCGCCTACCGGCCCGGCCAGCCGTCCGGCGCGTGGCAGGCCCGCCCGGACTACGACCTGATCGCCTACACCGAGCACACGTCGGCGCTGCACCAGGACCACATCATCGCCCACGAGCTCGCCCACATGCTGTGCGCGCACACCGGCACCTGCCTGATGTCGGAGGCCGAGGCCGCCGAGCTCGCCCCGGACCTGGCGCCGCGGGCGTTGTCGCACCTGCTCACCCGCGTCACGAGCGGGACCGACGAGTACGAGGCGGAGCTGATCGCCGTGCTGCTGATGAGCGCGGCGACGAGCGAGCCGCCCGCCGTTCAGCCGGGCGCGTCCGGCCGGGCGGCGGACCAGGCTAGGCGGCTGGCGGCACTCCTGGGATAGTCGCGTCCCGTGATCGACATACTTTTCGTCGGAGTCGGGCTGTTCGCGCTGTTCGCCGGAATCTGGCGCGCCGTCCGGGCCCGGCGCACCGGTGCGGGCGCGGGCCTGGCCGTCTCGCTCATCGCGCTGGGCGCGGCGTTCTGCTTCCTGTCGAACCGGGCGCAGCAGTTCGAGAGCGAGCTCTACCCGAGCCTCGGCCGGCTGCTGTCGAACCTGGCGACGATGGTCGCGGCCTACGGCATCGGCCTGACCGTCGCGGAGATCAGCGGCACCCGCGACCGCGGCCGCCGCACCCGGCTGGTCGCGCTCGGCGTCGCCTTGACGGTGCTGGTGGTGACGTTCTTCAGCACCGCGGACCTGCCGCGCGGCATCGGCGTGTTCGACGAGCTGTACCGCACGCACCCGACGCTCGTGGTCTACGTCTTCACCTACACGGTCTACCTGGGCTTCGCGGTCCTCGACATCGGCTTCATGGCGGCGGTGACGATCCGGGCGAGCGGGGGAGCGCTGCGCGCGGGGCTCGCCCTGCTGCTGCTGGCGTCGGCGTTCGCGGTCGCCTACCTGGCCGGGAAGGTGGTCGGGACGATCCGCGCGCTGCAAGCCGACCACCCGGTCAAGGCGTTGTGCCGCGGGCCGTTCTCGACGCTGCCCTGCACCCTGGACGTCGGGTTCCCGGCGGTGTCGGTGCTGCTGATCGTCCTGGGACTGACGATCCCGGCCGTCCCGGGCCTGGCGGCGGCCCGCCGCGACGCCCGCACGCTCCGCCTGCTCCGGCCCCTGCGGGCCCACCTGACGCGGCGGTTCCCGGAGATCATCCGCATCGATCCGTCGGGGTCGTCCCGTCGCGAGCGCCTGCTGACGGCGATGAGTGAGACCAACGACGGCTTGATCCTCGCGGGCGCGACCCCGGACCTCGCGCCCGCGACGGCGGCGAGACTGGTGCGCGACCTCCCGGACGAGCCGTCCGAGACCGAGCCGCCCACCGCGGCAGCGGAACCGTTCGCCGCGGACGTCGCCCGCCTGCGCGCGATCGCCCGCGCCTACCGGAACCTGGAGGGCACACCGGCGCCCGACGCCACCGGCCGGTGAGTGCAGGGGCGAAGGTGAGCGGCTCACCCGCCGAACGGGGCCTCCAGTCGCGGCTCCCAGCCCCGGTCCGTCAACGCCACCAGCTGCAGCGCCTCCGCGCGATCGGCCAGCGGCAGCAGCGGCCGCACGTCTTCGGCGACCCGCGCGAGCGCCTCCTCCGAGCCACCCATCGCCACCGTCATGTGCGCGGCCGGACGTGCACCGAACCGCCCGCCGTACGGCAGAACCGAAGGCCACCGAGCACAGACGGTATCGGCCACGGCCTGCAGGGCGGGAGCGGCAAGAGCCACGAAACCCGGCGCCACCACCAGCTCGGCCAGCTCCACGTCCGGCGGGGAAACCGCGGCCGCCAGCGAGCGGACCTCGGCCAGGACCTCGTCGGTCAGCGACGCGTCCGGCAAGAACGGGTACAGCGCCGTCACGTGGGCAGGCAACCCGGGACGGACCAGATCGGGGTCGACCCGCCGGGCCGCGGCCAGCGCCGGCTCGGCAGCGGGCAACAGCATCACCAGCGCGGTGGTTCCGAGGGAGGGCACCACCGCATCATGGCAGTCAGGCGACGGCCACTTCCGGGAACCGTCCCGAGCGGGCCAGCGCCAGGCTGCGCCGGCACAGCTCCACCAGTTCCTGGTTGGCCCGGCTGTGCGGGATCGTGCCGCAGAGCCCGCACCGGATCGTCACCTCGCCCGCCAGCTCGTCGACCGCCACCAGGGCCTGGTGGTCGCAGCGACGGCACCAGCGGTACCCGATCGCCGGGTTCGTGTGCACCGGCGACGCCACGCAGTCGTGCAGCCAGCGGCGGTGCGTCCGGCACGTCACCCGGTCCGTCGGATCCAGGCCGCCGGCGTCCTCGACGCGGTCTTCCTGCGCCAGGGTGGCCGCCAGCAGCGGGTGGCGCGGCGCGGCCGGCCGGTCTTCCAGGCTCGGTGCGGCCCACGCGTGGTGATCCCCGCATCGGCACTTCTCGGTCATGTCGCCCCCAGTGGTCGGGCCGTTCGTTGCGTCGAGTGTGAGCGCGGCAACAGAACGTCGACAACCGGAAAAGCGCGCAATTTCGACCGGCGGCACGTCACCCGCGGTAGGCGGACGAGCGGACTTCGGCGCGCGGGTATGCGAACATATGTTCTATGACCGACGAGGGGCCCATCCTGCACGCCGACCTCGATTCGTTCTACGCCTCGGTCGAACAGCGCGACGATCCGGCGCTCAAGGGGCGCCCGGTGATCGTCGGCGGCGGGGTCGTGCTCGCCGCGAGTTACGAGGCCAAGGCCTATGGCGTGCGCACGGCGATGGGCGGCGCGCAGGCCCGCCGGCTGTGCCCGCACGCGGTCGTCGTGCGCCCCCGGATGTCGGCGTACCTGGCCGCCAGCCGGGCGGTGTTCGACGTCTTCCACGACACCACCCCGTGGGTCGAAGGCATCTCGATCGACGAAGCGTTCCTCGACGTCGGGGGGTTGGCCAGGATCGGCGGGCGGCCGAGCCGCGTCGCCGAACGGCTGCGCGCGGCCGTCGCCGAGCGGGCCGGGCTGCCGATCACCGTCGGGGTGGCGCGGACGAAGTTCCTCGCCAAGGTCGCCAGCCGCGTCGCCAAGCCCGACGGCCTGCTCGTCGTCCCGCACGACGGCGAACTCGAATTCCTGCACCCGCTGCCGGTTTCGGCGCTCTGGGGCGTTGGCAAGGTCACCGCCGAGAAGCTGCGGGCGCGCGGGATCACGACGGTCGGCCAGCTGGCCGCCTCCGAGCACGTCGACCTCGTCGGCCTGCTCGGCCGGGCCGCCGGGGCGCACCTGCACGACCTGGCGCACAACGAAGACCCGCGCCGCGTCGAGATCGGGGTGCGGCGGCGCTCGATCGGCGCCCAGCGGGCGCTCGGACGCGGCAGGCGGACCCCGGCCGAGCTCGACGTCGTCCTGGTGGCGCTGATCGACCGGATCGCCCGCCGGTTGCGGGCCGTCCACCGCGTCTGCCGGACCGTGACGATCCGGCTGCGCTTCGCCGACTTCTCCCGCGCCACCCGCTCGCACACGCTGACCGACCCGACCGCCGGCACCGGCGTGCTGCTCGCCGCGGCGCGGGAGCTGCTCGTCGCCGCGCTGCCGGTGATCGCCGACCGCGGGCTCACCCTGCTGGGCGCGGCGCTGTCCAACCTGGCCGACGACAACCCGTTCCAGCCGGCGCTGCCGTTCGAGCGGCAGCGGGCGACCGAACTCGACACCGCCTTGGACGCGGTGCGCGACCGGTTCGGGAGGGCCGCGGTCACCCGGGCGGTGCTGCTCGGCCGTCCGGACGACCTCGAAGTGCCGATGCTGCCGGACTGAGCGTCAGCCGGCGCGGAATGCGCGGGCGGGGAAAGCAGTGCGGCCGGGGCCGGTGATCGGCCGCGATTTCCGATCCCGGCGCGAATCCGCCGAGCTTCCGCAATGCCGCGGCAATCGCCGTTCGCCTCGGGGACGTGGTGACACCGAGCCAGCTGGCGAACACGGGGAGAAACGGGTCGAGTCCACTCTGGACGGGCCGTTCCCGCGGCGGTTCGGCTGCGGAGCGGACCGGGACGAAGGTGACCGAAGCCCGGTTCGGCGACGTCGGCGGCGGCCGGTAGTTCCCGTTTGGCCACCTGCGTCGCCGGATGGTCGACCTCGAACACCGGAATCGTCGCGACGGGGTCCGGTGCGCGAACGAATCGAGTCCGGCGCCGAGAATCGCATACTGGTCTATACCGGAATTGCCGCGCATCGGGCGCGCTTCGGGTAACCGGCTCCGGCAGACCGCTTCGGCGCGGGCATCTCTCAGGATCGGGCAGGTACTGTAGAGCCGGTGGCAGGCCGGGAGTTCCTTCGCGTGAGGCCGAGCAGGCCTGCCGCGAAGGCAGTGGAGAAGGTGAACGGGCCGGCGTCGGTGAGCAAATGTACCGCGCGTGCGGCGGCGGCCGTGAAGGCGGTCCGGCTGATGCGGGCAGCATTAGCGGGAAACCCGGCGAAGTTCACGGCGGCACGGTACCGATTCGATTTCGAGCATATCACAAAATTGAATAGTGGCCAAGAAGGCGAGCATTTCGGCCCGGTTGCGGTCACTCTGGACGCGGACGACCCGCTCGCCCGAGCGGCCATTGTGGACGCTTCCGGGTGTCGCGCGTGCCGGGCATGATTCGACACGTTAGGGTCTGTCCGACCGTGTTCTGGAGAAGATGAGGAACGACGAATCATGGCGCAACGGGTACAGGTCCAGATGGTGGACGACCTCGACGGCAGCGAGGCTTCGCAGACCGTCCCCTTCAGCCTCGACGGGGTGACGTACGAGATCGACCTGTCCGAGGAGAACGCCTCCGCGCTGCGGGACGAACTGGCTCGTTACGTCGCCTCCGCGCGGCGCATCGGCGGCCGCAAGGTCCGCCTCGCGACCGGCCAGTCGCTGGGCGGCCCGTCCGGCTCGGGCACCGACCGCGAGCGCAACCGGCAGATCCGCGAGTGGGCGCAGGCGAACGGCTACGAGGTCGCCGAGCGTGGCCGGCTGTCCAGTGAGATCATCGCGGGCTTCGAGGCCGACCAGGCCGCGGCGGCCGAGCCGGTCGACGCCAAGCCGGCGCGCAAGCGAGCGACTCGCAAGAAGTCTTGAAGGCTGTGCTCCTGTCGGCTGAGCGGCGCCGTCCGGTGCCGCTCAGCCGGAAGGTCGCCACTTGACCGATTTCCGGTGGCGGTCGGTATTCCTCCGGTGTCACACCGTCACGCGTCCGGTTCGATGTGGACGCTGGGCCGGTTTCGACGCCGCCAAACGGGCATCGCACCGTCCGGTTGGCGGCGAAAAGCTTGTCGGAGAGCGGCTCCGATGGCCAGACTGTCAGTGCTCCGCGCGGCCGGTACCGCGGCGGAGCACCGGTCCGGTGGCCGCCTCCTCCCTCGATGGCCACCGGGCCGCCTCCCCGCTGATGGGGTGAGCTGCGGCGCGGGTAGTTCGCCGACCCTGCGGCCCTTGGGCTGAGTCCGGGTCGCCCCCCTCGCGGCGTGAGAGCCGCTTCGCTCGACCATTCGGGCGCCGTCCGCACCTCCCGGTAGACATTTGTGCCCGGCACGCGCACACTCAGACTACTTCATACTGCATACAATCTTCAGTTGCCGGGAGGTGGTCGCCGTGGGCGAGGTGCGCGAGCTCCGGGACGTCTACGGACGGCGGTACCGCGTCGGCGAGTCCGACCGGGACCTGCTCGGCCGGCCGCGGACGTGGATCACCTGGCTCGCCGCGGCGGCCATGCTCGCCGCCGGGGTGCAGCAGTACGGCTTCGGCGCGATCGTCCCGTCGCTGAGCCGGACGCCCGGCTGGACGTTCGGCGGCATCGTCCTTTCGCTCGCGGTGTGGGCCATCTGCCAAGCCGGAGCGGCGTTCCCGGTGGCGTGGCTCCGGGAACGAAACCGGCTCCCGGCGCCCGCGGCGATGGCCATCGGCGCGGTCCTGTGCGCCACCGGGCTCGTGACGCTCGGCCACGCGACCAGCCTGACCACCGTCTTCCTCGGCTACTCCGTGCTCGGCGGGCTCGGCACCGGCATGGTGTACGCCACTTGCGTCGGCGCGGTGCTCGCCTGGTTCCCGGACGGCACCGGCCCCCGCGCCGGCCTCGTGAGCGGGGCGTTCGCCTACGGCAGCGTTCCCTTCGTCGTGCTCGCCGAGCACGGAGTAGCCGAGGAAGACGGTGGTCAGGCTGGTCGCGTGGCCGAGCGTCACGAGCCCGGTGGCGCACAGGACCGCGCCGATGGCCATCGCCGCGGGCGCCGGGAGCCGGTTTCGTTCCCGGAGCCACGCCACCGGGAACGCCGCTCCGGCTTGGCAGATGGCCCACACCGCGAGCGAAAGGACGATGCCGCCGAACGTCCAGCCGGGCGTCCGGCTCAGCGACGGGC
>NZ_MUMI01000426.1 GCF_002155975.1 Amycolatopsis kentuckyensis | reverse complement strand
CTGCAGGATGGCGTGGCTGCGGTCGGGGTCCTTCAGCTTCGCGTGCAGCGACGCGATCGTGCAGGAGTACGGGAACAAGCCGGGCGTGCGGAAGGTCGACGACCAGAAGAAGTTCCTCGACCGCGTCTTCAACGCCTTCAACGGCGTCCGCAACATGGCCTTCGGCGCCGCGCTCATCATGGCCATCGCCGCGCTGCTGCTGATCGCCAACACGATCCAGGTGTCCGCGTTCACCCGCCGCACCGAGGTCGGCATCATGCGGCTGGTCGGCGCGACGCGGTGGTACACGCAGCTGCCGTTCCTGCTGGAGGCGGTGGTCGCCGGCGCGGTCGGTGCGGTCCTCGGGATCATCATGCTGGTCCTCACCAAGGTGAGCTTCCTCGACTCGGTGTTCACCGGCGACGTCTTCCCGAAGATCACCACGCTGGAACTGCTGTTCCCGGTCGCGCCGATCCTGCTCGGGGTGTCCGTGGTGATCTCCGCCATCACCGGTTACGTCACGCTGCGGCTGTACGTCCGGCACTAGTTTTAACCCGCTGCTCGCTGCCGTCGGAATCACGTAGAGTGGTCGTATGCCCAAGGAACGTGGCCAGAAGGTGATCGTGTCGAACCGCAAGGCGCGGCACGATTACTCCATCCTCGACACCTACGAGTGCGGTCTCGTGCTCGTCGGCACCGAGGTGAAGAGCCTGCGCGAGGGCAAGGCGTCCCTGGCGGACGCGTTCGCGACGGTCGACGACGGCGAAGTGTGGCTGCGCAACGTGCACATCCCGGAGTACACGCAGGGCACGTGGACCAACCACACGCCGCGGCGGACCCGGAAGCTGCTGCTGCACCGGCGCGAGATCGAGAAGCTCATCGGCAAGACCAAGGAGAGCGGGCTCTCCTTGGTCCCGCTGTCGATGTACTTCAAGGACGGCAAGGTCAAGGTCGAGATCGCGCTGGCCCAGGGCAAGAAGGCCTACGACAAGCGGCAGACGCTCGCCAAGCGCGACGCGGAGCGCGACATCAGGAAGGCCATGGGCCGCGCGCTGAAGGGCCGGTTCACGGAGTGACGCCGGGCCCGGCTTCCGACGCGGACGTCGCGCGCTGGACGGCGGCACTCGGCCTGCCGGGCCTGGTCGACCTGCACGTCCACTTCCTGCCGAAGCCGGTGATGGACAAGGTCTGGGCGTACTTCGACGCGGCCTCGACGCACTACGGCACCGAGTGGCCGGTGTTCTACCGGACGTCCGAAGAGGAGCGTCTGGAGACGCTGCGGTCGCTCGGGGTCACCCGCTTCGCGCCGCTGGTCTACCCGCACAAGCCGGGGATGGCGCAGTGGCTGACGGAGTGGGCGCTCGAGTTCGCCGCGCGGGTGCCGGACGCGGTGCCGACCGGGACGTTCTACCCCGAGCCCGGCGCCGGGTCCGCTGTGGACGGTGCGCTGCGGGCCGGCGCCCGGGTGTTCAAGGCGCACGTGCAGGTGGGGGCGTACGACCCGCGTGACGACCTGCTGAAGCCGGTGTGGGGCTCCCTCGCCGACGCCGGCGTCCCGGTCGTCGTCCACTGTGGACACGGTCCGTTGCGGGGTGACTTCACCGGGTTGTCGGTGTTCGGTGAGGTGCTGGCGCGGCACCCGAGCCTGACGGCGGTGCTCGCGCACGCGGCGATGCCGGAGTTCGGGACGGCGTTCGACCTGATGGCGAAGTACCCGCGGGTGCACCTGGACACGACGATGGTCGGGGTGCCGTTCGCCGAGGCGATGTCGCCGCTGCCGCCGGACTGGACGGCGCGGCTGGCCGAGTACGCCGACCGGGTCGTGCTCGGCACGGACTTCCCGAACATCCCGTACCCGTACGTGACACAGCTGCAGGCGATCGCCGGCTGGGCCGCGGCCGACGATCGCCTGGGGGAGCCGTTCCTGCGGGCGGTCCTCCACGACACCCCGCTGCGGCTGCTCAACGCTTGAGCGCCGCCCGCTCGCTCACGGTGACCGCGCGGCCCAGCAGGTCGACCACCGGGATCTGCTTGCCCGCCAGGAGGAACCCGGCCGTCGCGAGGACCACCCACGGCACCGGGCCGCCCGCGATGCCGTCCGACAGCGGCGCGAACCCGTGCGCCGCGAGGCCGAGCAGGCCGCCGGAAGCCAGCAGGCCCGCCACGACGAGCTGCGGCGTCCCGGCGGTGAGTTCGCCGGTGTCGCGCCGCATCTCGAAGTGCGCGAACAACCGCAGCAGGCCGAACAGTACCAACCCGCACGCCGCGAACCATGCCGGCGCCATGACCAGCCAGAACACCGTGCCCGGCGCCGGGGTTTCGTACCCGAGGCCGTACACCGTCACGCCCGCCACGACGACCAGCGCCGGCATGTGCCAGAGGTAGACGCTCATGAACCGCGCGCCGAGCCAGCCGAGGGCGTCGCCGACGCCGGGGCGCGCCGCGAGCGCGTTGAGCTGCGGGCGGAAGGCGAGCAGCAGGCCGATCTGGCCGACGGCGAGGAAGGCGAGCAGCACGGTCGGCGGGCTCATGTTCGACACCGGCGCGCCCGGCATGCCGATCATGCTGGCCGGGTACGGTCCGAACGCGACCATCAGCGCCGTGACGCCGAACCCGGCGGCGGACAGCGCCAGCGCGCCGCGGCGGGTCAGCGAGCCGAGGCGGCCTTCGACGTAGTGGAAGCCGAGCTGGTGCACGGCGACCCAGACGAAGATCGCGTTGGCGTAACCGATGTAGCCGAAGTCGTTGAAGCGCGCGACGTCGACAAGGACGCCTGCGGTCCCCATGACGAGCGGCACCTTCAGCCCCCACCGCCGGTGCGCGGCGACCATGAGCGGCGTCAGGAGCACCACGAGCACGTACACCGCGAGGAACCACAGCAGCTGCGCGGCGATCGCGCTGCCGACCTGCAACGGCTGCGGCGGGACGCCCAGGCCGCGCAGGAAGTCCGGCACGATCAGCCAGACGGCCATCAGCGGCAGCACGGGCACCATCAGGCGCTTGATGCGCCCGGCGAGCCACAGCCGCGTGGAGGCGGCGCGGCGGAAGGAGATCAGGTTGGCCGCGCCGCCGGCGAAGAAGACCAGGGGCATCACCTGGCTGAGCCACGTGACGACCCACCAGCCCGGCGTCGCGAGGGCGTTGCCGGTGGCGAGGTGCCCGTCGGAGTAGGAGAGCACCGGCATGGTCCAGTGCTGGGCGATGACGGCGAGGATGGCCCCCGCCCGGACGACGTCGAGGAATCTGTCCCGGCCCGCTGTCTGCATGCCGTTCAGCCTGGCCGGTCCGACCGCCGAAAACAGCGGTGCTGCCCGGTCTGTCGGGGGTCCTGTTCACCCCCGGTGGAAACGGGGGTTCTCCCTACTACCGCAGGCCGTCCGGTTCGGGTTCGTGCTGCGTGGCGGCGAGGCGGTACTCCCAGCCGCGCTCGGTGAGGCCGAGCTCGTAGCGGGTCTCGATCTTCGGGCCGCCGTGCAGGTGGATGTGCCGGATGACGGTGCCGGGGATCGGCTCGGCGTCGCCGAGCTCCTGGACGCGGCCGTCGAGCGGGCCGCCGAAGAAGCGGACGCAGCGGGTCTCGTCGGACATCTGCGCGCTCCTCTCGCCGACAGGTCCGCTCATGGTAGGTGAGCGCTCACCCGGGTGCCGCCCGCGGAACGGGTGACTCCTTGTCCACCCTACGGGAGTTCCGGTCACCGTCCGTCGCTCAACGACCCAGGTAAGTCAGCACCGCGCGGACGCGGCGGTGTTCCTCCGCGCTGGCTTCGAGGCCGAGTTTCGAGAAGATGTTGCCGATGTGCTTCTCCACCGCGCCGTGCGAAACGACCAGGGAGTTCGCGATCGCCGTGTTGGACAGGCCCTGGGCCATCAGGCCCAGCACCTCGGACTCGCGGGCCGTCAGCGCGTCCAGGGGGTTGCGGCGGCCGCGGGCCATCAGCTGGGCGATCACGTCCGGGTCGATCGCCGTGCCACCGTTCGCCACGCGGCGGACCGCGTCCAGGAAGTCCGCGACGTCCGCCACGCGCTCCTTCAGCAGGTAACCGACGCCGCCCGCGCCGCCCGAGAGCAGCTCCACGGCGTACGACTCCTCGACGTACTGCGACAGCACCAGGACCGGCAGGCCCGGGATCTCCTTGCGCGCCGCCAGCGCCGCGCGCAGGCCCTCGTCGGTGAACGTCGGGGGCATGCGGACGTCGACGATCGCCAGGTCAGGACGGTGTTCCTTGATCGCGCCGAGCAGGTCGTCCCCGTTGTCGACGGCCGCGGCCGTCTCGATGCCCTCGTCGGCGAGCAGGCGGGTCACCCCGGCCCGCAGCAGCACGGCGTCCTCGGCGATGACTACCCGCATCCGGCCCCCAAGCTCGTGGATGAACGGGGTCCAGCCTATCCATTCACCACTGGCAAGGGAGGTCAGCCCGGATCACGGTCGGCCCGCCCACCGGGCTCACCACGGTGATCACGCCGTCGATGGTCGCGGCGCGGTCGGCCAGGCCGGCCAGCCCGCCGCCGGGCCGCACTTCGGCGCCGCCGTGACCGTTGTCAGTGATCTCGACGACGACGTGGTCGTCGGTCCGCCACACCTTCACACCGGCCTCGGTCGCTCCGGAGTGCTTCGCGATGTTCGTCAGCGTCTCGCCGACGATGAAGTACGCCGTCGTCTCGACCGCGGCCGGCGGGCGCGGGTCGACGTCCACCGAGACGTCCACCGGGATCGGCGACTTCGCCGCCTGCGCCGACAGCGCCGCGTCCAGCCCCCGGTCGCCGAGGACGGCGGGGTAGATGCCGCGCGCCAGGTCCCGCAGCTCCGACACGGCGAGCTTGGCGTCCGTGTGGGCCTCGTCGATGAGGTCCCGCACCGCCTGCGGGTCCTGGTCGAACTTCGACTTCGCCCGGCCCAGGCTCATCGCGACGGCCACCAGCCGCTGCTGCGCGCCGTCGTGCAGGTCACGCTCGATGCGACGGCGTTCGGCTTCGGCCGCGTCGACACCGCGGGCCCGCGACGCCTGCAGCCGCTCGGCCTTCTGCACCAGCCGCTTCGTGCGGTCCGGCCCCAGCAGGGCCAGCGCGAGCTCGCCGTGCAGCCAGCCCAGCCACGGCGTCACCCAGATCGCCATCGGCAGCAGCACGATCGACGCCAGCGCGATCGCGAACTCGGCGCACGCCAGCGGGAACACCGCCATCAGGTACGCCAGGTCACGCCACGTGGACGGGTCGCTCAACCGGGTGACCCACCGCCGCACCAGCGTCTGCCCCTCGACCGAGCGGCGCTCCACCGGCGGCAACGGCACGCTCAGCAGCTTGCCCGCCCACTCCCGCTCGCGGTCACCCGACCAGCGCACGAAGCTCGTCGTCGCCAGCAGGATCGGGAACCCGACCCAGATCACCGCCGTCGAGACCCCCACCGCGATCCCGGTAACGATCAGCACGAACTGCAGGAGCCGGAAGACGAAGCTGACGGTCATGTAGAGGATCGTGCGAGCCGGGTGCGGCCGCGGGTGTTCCAGCTGTTGCGCCTCGCTCATCCCGCCACCAGGTTCTTCTCTTCCGCGTCTTCCCACCAGCGCTCCATCCGGCGGCGCTGCGCCACCGTCGGCCCCAGCAACGCCGTCGCCAGCCGGGCGTGCACGCCCGCCAGCGCCTTGGTCAGCGCCACCGACAACGCGACGAACAACACCCCGAGTGCCGCCCACGGTAGCGCCTCGACGGTCGAATCCACGGTCAGCCACGGCACCTCCCAGGCCGGGAAGCGGTACTCCCCGCCCGGCAGCCACCGGAAGTAGACCGGCAGGCCGACCAGCGCCAGGCTCGTCGCCCAGAACGTCGTCACGAGCACGAACTCGACCAGGCCCACCGGGAAGAGCAGGGCGAAATAAGTGAGGTCCCGCCAGGTCGAGGGATCCTTCAGCCGCCCCTTCCACCGCGCGGCCTGCTTGCCGGCCGGCAACGGCAGGTAAGGCAGGTCGATGTAGCGGTCCAGCAGCGCGTAGACCCGCGCCCGCTCCAGGCGAGCGGCCCCCCGCACGGCGAGCACGACCGCGGCGAGCAGACCCACGCCGACCCACACCACGGCGGTCCCGGCACCGGCCGAGACGAACGCCGTGAGGAACCCGAACGCCAGCACCCCCAACGGCAGGTTCATCAGCAAGAACACCACCGAACCACCGAACGGCGGATCCCGCCTTTCGCTCACCATGACCGCACTCCCTTCCACGGAGACCAGCATCGCGGTTTCCCGAGGTCGGCGACATGGTGCGAGCGGGCATCCCCGCGGTAGGGCTGGCCCCACCCCACCCGGACTAAAGAGGTGGCGGCGCGCGTTATGATGGTCGACGACCCAACAAGGGGGTGAACGGTTTCGACTTTGGACGTTGATTCAGGAGAAGCGTGCCGGTGCAGGCGAGAGACCACCGTAAGCGTCATCGCAACCAAATAAGCGCCGACTCCAGTCAGCGCGAGTTCGCCCTCGCCGCCTGAGCGAGTGCGACTCTGTCGGCCCGGGTTCGCCTCCGGCCCGGGTACCGGCATCAGCTAGGAGGCTCAGCGACTGTCCCGGCCACGGGGAACAGTCGTGAAGCAAACAGTGGCTGGGCTCGTCACCTCGGCTTGTTCGCGTGACCGAGGGAGCCAAGCAGAGACGTAGCGGACTGCGCACGGAGAAGTCCTGTTGATACGCCAGAGGACCCGGGTTCAATTCCCGGCACCTCCACGGCACTTCGCTGGAAGGCCCACGCCCCTTCGGGGCTGGGCCTTCCCTTCGTTCTGTCGTGTTCTTTGGGGGTCGGACCCCCAAACCCCCGCCAGGGCGGGCTCCGCCCCCCTGGACCCCCGGGTGGTTGCGTTGGGTGGTGAGCCGGCGTTCTGGGGGTGAGACAGGGCGTTGCCGGGGCTTCTTCGGGGTATGAGGGGCCGCCGATTCGCTTGCGCGGTTGACGGTCGGCGGCCTGCTCCACGTGCCCGCTTGATCTGGTCTCCGGGGCATGAGGTCGTTCCGGTGGTGCTTTGCTCCGGTGGTGGGGCTGGGTGCTGGGGGTGGTGTTGGGTCGTCCGGGTGGGTGGATGGACTCGCCCGGGGCGCTCACCTGCTGTGTTCGGTTCTGCCCGGGGTGGTTGCGGCCTGTGGTGGGGGCCACTTGTGGGTGAAATTCGTGTAAGTGTCATGCTTGGGGTCCAACCATGGCTCCGCACCCGCGGAGTCGGAAGTAGGTGGCCAGATGACCTGGGCCCGGCGTAGTGGCAGTTCCCTTGCCAATGACGAAGACAGCCGGATGGGCGTTATCCGGGCTGAAGAGGCGGTGCGCCTCGGCGAACAGAACGATCGGGCCGTGCTCACCGTGGCCGGTCACTCCTCGGACGTCCACGACTGTGCCGAACTGCTCGCCATGCTCGGGCTCGACGCCGGGCGGCGGCAGCGGACCGCCTGACCCCTCACACCAGGTCCGCCACGTGGACTACCTTGTTCCGGCCCGTCGCCTTCGCGTGGTACAGCGCCGTATCCGCCGCGTCCAGCAGACGCTGCAATGACGTCCCCGCCGTCGGGTACACCGCGATGCCGATCGAGACCGTCAGGCCCGTGATCGACAGCTGACCAGCCGGGACCTTCAGTGCGCTGATCGCCCGGCGGATCCGCTCCGCCACCGGGCCGATGTCCGGCTGCGTGATGCCCGGCAACAGCACCACGAACTCTTCACCGCCGAACCGGCCCACCGCGTCACCCCGGCCGCGGACCGCCGAGATGATCGACTGGGCCACCGCCTTCAACACCGCGTCGCCCGCGAGGTGACCGTACGTGTCGTTCACCTGCTTGAAGTGGTCCAGGTCCAGCATCAGCAAGCCGAACGTCGAACCCTGGCGGGACGCCGCCGCCAGGGTCCGCTCCGCCAGGGCGTGCCAGCCGCTCGTGTTGTACAGCCCCGTCTTTTCGTCGCGGTGCGCGGCCACCTCCAGCTGCTTCACCAGCACCGTCCGGTGCAACAGCAGCAACGGCGGGAACACCAGCACCACCAGGCCCGGCAACGTCGCCAGCGCCACCGCGTTCAGCGCACCCAGGCAGAGCGTCGCCACCTCGAGGCCGTTGTCCGCCCACGTGCCGAACAGCGCCTCCGGCGTCCGGCCGACTTCGCGGCGGGCCGGGAGGACCAGGAGCGCGTTCACCGCGAAGAACGTCACGCCCGCCGCCGCGATCGCGAACGTCCCCGCCCAGCCGTGGGTCGTCGCCGCGCGGACGTCGGCGAAGCCCGAAACCCGCAGGACCGACTGGGCCGCGTAACACGACAGCACGATGATCGCCGCGTTGCTGACCGTGCGGGAGGCCGGGACCCGCTGCAGGCGGTACCAGCTGCGGATCGCCAGGTGCGCGTACAGGCCGCCGACCAGGACCGCCAGCAGGAGCGGCGGCAGCAGGAGCACGCCGGCGAACGTCCAGACCGACGTCATGTTGATGTGCGGGGTCCCCGACACGCGACGGCGGATCCGCTCCACGCGGCGGCCCGTCTCCGACTGCGCCACGCCGAGGACCAGCAGCACCAGCAGGATCGACAGCGTCCGGCGGTCCACCGCGATCGGGGACGGGCGCAACGTCAGCGCCACCGCCGCCACTTCGCTCGCCAGGCAGTAGACGATCACCCGCGGGCCCTGGCGCCACAGCACCCAGTGCCGTGGTGCCACGAGGACGTCACGAATACGCGGCCCAGTGCGCGGAATCCCGCCCCCGGTCCGCATACTCATGGTGTCCGGCCGGTGACGGAGCCGGTCCGGCCCGAGGTCGTGAAGGGAGGCGCACCATGTGCGGTCGCGACAACTGAGGTCATCGATCGGCCACCCCGACCCGGCGC
>NZ_MUMI01000425.1 GCF_002155975.1 Amycolatopsis kentuckyensis | reverse complement strand
GGGCCCGTCGCGGGCGCGCGATCTCGGACCGGCTGGCGTGCGGCAACCCCACCGGCGCTGGCTTGCCTACCAGGGCCCGCGAGCGCCGGAGCGCGTTGCCGGCGAGGTAGCTTCACCAGCCCGGGGCCGCCGAGACCGACCCGGGCCGAGCAGCTTCCACCAGCCCGAGGCCGCGGGGACCGAGCCCCCGGCGGCCTGCTTCGCTGGCCGCCCACCGAACCGGCGCCCGACCCAGGCCACCGCCCGCGGGAACCCGGCTCGGCCGGCGCACCGCCTCCGACGAGGTGCGCCGGTGCCGAGCCGGGCCGGGCCGGGCCGGGCCATGCCAGGCCGGGCCATGCCGGCCGAGCCGAGCCGAGCCGGTGCCAAGCCGGGCCGGTGCCGAACCGGGCCATGCCGAGCCGAGCCGCGCCCGGGCCGAGCCCGAGCCAGTGCCGTGCCGAGCCGTGGCGAGCCGAGGCCGGGCCGCTACCTCAGTCCTCGTCCGGCTTGGCGTGGTCCGGCCGGCCCGGGTTCGGGTCGCGGGACAGGTCGATCAGCGGGTGTACGCCCGCCCCCTCGGGGGCTGCGTGGCTGCCCGTCGACTTCGGTTCCTCTGTGGCGCCTTCGGCCCCTTCGGTGCTGGTCATCACACACTCCTCGCGCGTTGTCCCCTGCTTCCCTCTCGGGCCGAAACCTACCCATTACCCGGTCGGGTGATGCAGTGGGATCGGATCGGCCGTTCCGTGCGTCACAGTGCGGCCGGAGGGTCACGATGGGTGCACCACGAAACGGAGAGGCGGGCGCATGTCGGGCGAGTTCGAGCACCTGGTGGCCGAGTTCGAGCGGTTCCAGGCGGGCATCCGCGACGCCGACGACCGGTTCGCCGGGCTGGGCACCATGCACCAACAGCTCACCGAGCTGCGGGCGAGCGCCGCGTCGGCGGACGGGGGTGTCACCGTCGTCACCGGGCCCGGCGGGGCCGTTCTGGACGTCACCTTCACCGAGGCCGCGCTCGCCAAGGGGCCGCAGGCCCTCTCGGCCACGCTGCTCGCCACCCTGCGGGAGGCTGTCGGCGAGGCGGCGCGGCGGCAGGCCGTCATCGTCGAGGAGAACATGGGCGATGACCTGGGCCTGGTCGACCAGGTCCTCGAGACGCAGGCCGTGGCGTTCGGAACCACCGTCGAAGAACTGCGGTCGAAGCTCACCGCGGAGGCGGAAGCACCGCAGGACTTCTCCGAGCAGCGGGTGCTCCGCCCCGCCGATCCGCCGCCGGCGCCGCCTGCGGGCGGCCCGAGTGCCGGCGACCGCTTCCTGCGCACCCTGTTCGACGAGGAGGACTGATGCCCGACGGTTACCGGGTCCAGGTGGACGCCCTGCACAAGTACGTCGGCGAGCTCGACAAGTACCGCGACCAGGGCGCGAAGATCACCGAGAAGGTCGCGCAGGCCGACGTCGGCGACAAGGCGTGGGGCGTGGTCGGCCTGTTCACCAAGAGCGGCTACGACGACACCCTCCGCGAGCTGCACTCGCTGCTGACGTCCATCGCGGACGGCCTGGCGTCGGCGCAGGCCAAGCTGACCGACGCGGCGAACGTCTACCAGGGCGTCGAGGACGACCACAAGATCTTCTTCGGCCAGGTCGAGGCCCTGCTCGACGGCCCGGGAAAGCACTGAGGGGGAACACGTGGCCGAGGTCGAAGACGTCGCGAGCGGCATCACCGTCAAGCCCGACGACCCGAAGACCGTGCTCGGGGTCAACGTCGACAACGCGCTCAAGGCGACGCCGTTCGCCGGCAGCGCCGTCACCGTCGGCAAGGACGCCGTCTCGGTGACGAAGGCCGTCTTCGCGCCGCAGCCCGACGGCGCGGACATCACCCTGGCCCTCGGCACCATCGCCACCGACACGGCGAGCTTCATCCAGTCGAGCTCGAGCACGATCACCGACATCGCGACCGACCCGCTCGGCTGGCTCGTCGGGCAGGGGCTGAACTTCCTGGTCAACGCCGTCCAGCCGGTCCAGGACGCGATCCACTTCGTCAGCGGCGACGGCCCGGCGCTGGGGGTCGCGGCGGAGAACTTCGGGGCGATCGCCACCGGGCTGGACAAGCTGGCCAAGAACTTCGCCGAGGTCGCCGACACGTCCCTCGAGCACTGGGAGGGCAACGCGAGCAACGCGGCGAAGACGGCGCTGGGCGAGTTCGCGCACGGCATCGAGGGCGTCGCCGGGAAGTCCGGCGACCTGGCCCGGAAGCTGCAGCTCAACAGCATGCTGATGAGCTTCGTCGAGGATCTGGTCAAGGCCATCCTCACCGAGTTCGTGACCTGGCTGATCCTGCTGTGGGTGCCCGCACTGGCCGCCGCGGTGCCGACCTGCGGGGCTTCGCTGTCCGCGGCCGCCCCGGTGACCGAGGTCAAGGCCGCCCAGACGACCGCGAAGACCACCCGGAAGGTGAACAAGCTGCGCGAGCTCCTGCAGAAGGTGCTCGACTGGCTCCGGAAGCTGCAGCAGAAGTTCGCCTCGACCACGCTGGGCAAGTCGCTCACGAAGATCGCGAAGGAGAACGAGGGCAAGGACCTCCTCCAGAAGGCCGCCGGCGACAAGGGCCTGATCGGCAAGCGCTGGGCGAAGGCCTTCGAAAACCCGGTGCTCGACGCCGCCGGCAAGGTCGACTACCGGAAGACGATGCTGAAGGCGGGCGCCGCCGAAGCGCTGAAGAAGGGTGGCGAGGCGGCGGTCAAGGGCGTGCTCGGCTACCACCCGGCCAACCCCGGCGACAACCCGGCCAAGACGGTGAACGACCACCTCGGCAAGCTCAACAGCCACGTGAAGAACGCGAAGAAGACGAGCGACTACGACGGGACGGGCCGCGACCAGTCCGTCGAGGAGACCCGCGAGGACCTGGACTTCTGACGATGCAGACGCTCTTCACGATCGGCGTGCTCGTGGTGGTGGCCGCGGTGGCCGGCGCGATCTGGTGGCGGGCGCAGCGGAAGGCCGCCGCGAGCCGCGAGGGCCACTGGTTCAAGGCGTTCGCGGCGGAGCGGGGTGGCACGTTCGGCAGCGGGGCGCCTTCGTTCGGCGTGTTTCACCCGACCGGGCGACCGCTGACGGGTGCGCCGGAAGACCCGTGGGTCGAGTTCCGCCTCGGCGACCGGCCGGTGCTCGGCATCGACACGCGGGAGTCCTACCGGCACTCCGACGACCACGTGTACTTCCGCGACTCCCACGTCACCCAAGTGCGCGTGCCGCCGGGCCCGGAGCTGCGGATCGTCCCGGGCCGGCCGGTGTCCATGCCGACCCTCCCGCCGGACTCGGCGCTCGACGCCGAGCTGGCGCGGTGGCTGGCGGCGAACCCGCGGTTCGGGCAGCGGGAGGTCGTGGTCGAGAACGGCTCGGCGCGCACCTGGGGCCGGGGCTGCGCGACGCGGCAGAACCTGACGGCCGAAGCGCGGTACCTCGCCGACCTGGCCGACCACCTGCCCGCGGCGCTGTGGAACCTCAGCGGCGACGCGTCGTGAGGTGGGTCAGCCCGGCCGACAACGCGAACACCAGGCCGAGTCCGACGACGTAGGGCCCGGCGAGCAGGGCGAACCCGGCACCGATGTTGGCGTCGGGTTGGTCGGAGGTGGCCCGGAAGCCGATCGCCCCCACCGAAAGCAGGATCGCGCCCGCGGTGATCAGCACGACGGCGATCACCGTGAGGCGCTTCGTGACGGGCGTCATCCCCCCATGGTGCCCGGGACCACCCGGATCCGCCGGACAGCGGGCTCCGGTCAGAGCTTGCTGCCGCAGTCCGAGCAGAACAGCGCGCCCGGCTTGTTGCCTTCGTTGCCGCAGCCGCCGCAGGTGACCTTGAGGGCCAGCGACGTGCCGCAGGACGCGCAGAACTTGCCGCCGTCGGCCTTCAGGCCGCAGCCCGGGCAGGTGACCTTCGCGCGGGTCTCGAGGTCCAGGCCCGCCGTCCAGTCCTTCTCGCGGGCCTGCTCCCAGATCTGGTCGCGCTGGGCCGACGCCTGGGCGCGCGAGATCTCCTCGGCGACGCTGGGCGAGCAGCGCAGGCACTGGCCGATTTCCTCGTTCCAGCACTGGTCTTGGCACATCCAGTCGCCGCAGCCGCGGCACTGGCGGAAGCTGGGGGTGATCTCCTCGACCGCCGCCGCCAGGGCCTTGTCCTTGGCCGGCGAGTTCGTCGCGCGGTCGTAGCGCCACTGGTCGGCCGAATGGCTCAGGTCGCGCAGCGTCCCGCCGAAGAACGAGCCGACCGCGCGAAGCACGCTTCGGCCGGTCTCGATGTTGTCGCGCTGGAAGGCGGAGCGGAAGCCGTTGCCGCAACGCTCGCAACGGAACTCGAACTGGTACCCCTGCGTGTTCGAGAGGTCCGAGAAGTTGTCCGTGAAAGGCACCGAGTCAGCCACGGCCCATCTTGGCCGCCGGGCCGCGGCCGCGGCGACGAGAGATTTGCCGACAACGGCCCGGCTACCGGCCGTCACGGGGCACGAGCAGGGCCAGCGGGAGCAGGGCCAGCACCCCGCCGACCACGGCGACCAGCGCGTACCCGCCACCCGCGAAGAGCTGGCCGGAGCCGAAGCCGGCCAGCGCGGACGCCGACCAGACGACCGCGTCGACCGTGCCCTGCACCCGGCTGCGCGTCTCCGGGGCGAGGGTGCGGCTCAGCTGCGCGCTGCCGCCGACGAACGCCAGGTTCCAGCCGTATCCGAGCAGGAACAGCGCCACCGGCAGCCCGGACGCGGGGGTCGCCAGCGCGGTCGCCGACGCCAGCGCCAGCACGCCGAGCCCCGCGTTGACCGTCACGGCCGGACCCCAGCGGTCGGCGATCCGGCCGGACAGCGGGGCCAGCGCGAACATGCCGATCATGTGCGCGCCCAGCACCCAGCCGACCGCGCCGAGGCCGTGCCCGTGGCTTTCCAGCTGCACCGGCGTCATCGTCATCACCGCGACCATGGCCAGCTGCGCGGCGACCATCGCCGCCAGCGGCCGCACGACGCCGGCCGAGCGCACCGGCCCGCGCGCGGGACTCCCCTCCGGCGGGGGGGACGTCCCGCGGCAGGAGGGCCGCCGCCAGCGCCGCTCCCGCCGTGGCCACCACCGCGACCGCGACCGGCCCCGACAGCGGCGGCCAGCCGAAACCGGTCACGACGTGCGCCGCCGGGGCCAGCAGCGCCGGGCCGGCGAGCGCGCCGACCGTCCCGGCCCAGACGACGGTGGCCAGCGCCCGGCCGCGGCGTTCCGGCGGGTAGAGGTCCGCGGCGAGGTAGCGGGACAGCTGGGCGCCGCCGTTGCCCACGCCGACCAGCAGGATCCCCAGCAGCAGCGGCAGCACCGCCGTCGCCAGCGCGCCGGCGAACGCGACCAGCGCGCCGAGCGCCGCGACGCCGTACCCGGTCACCAGGACGCGGCGGCGGCCGCGGACCGGCAGCAGCAGCCCCGCACCGAGCGCGCCGCCCGCGGTGCCGAGCACGCTCGCCACGCTCGGCAGCCCGCTCCAGGCCGCACCGCTCCCCGCGGCGACGATCAGCGTGGCCGCGGTCGTCAGGCCGACCATGGCCGTGTTGAGCAACGCGACTCCGGTGAACAACGCCCCCATGGACCGGGTCCGGCCGGCCACCGTGGAAGTCCCCATGACCAGCAACGTTAGGGACTTCGGGCCGCCGTTCGAAGGGACGGTGCACGGGATTTCGCTCGCCCCGCCCGCACTTCGGAAGGAAGATGAGGCCCATGACCTTCCGTTCGGAAAAGGCGCTGGACGACGTCGACTGGCGGCTGCTGGACCTGCTGCAGACCGACGGGCGGCTGTCGTTCAAGGAGCTCGGGCGGCGGATCAACCTCTCGGCGCCGGCGGTGGCCGAGCGGGTGCGGCGGCTGGAGGAGACCGGGGTGATCACCGGCTACCGCGCCCAGGTCGACGCGCGGCGCGCGGGCCAGCCGCTGCAGGCGTTCGTCGAGATGCGCTGCGCGCTGAGCAGCTGCCTGCTGAAGACGTCGAAGTCCGAGGACTACCCGGAGGTCGTCGAGATCCACCGGCTGAGCGGCGACCACTGCACGATGCTGAAGATCCGGGCGGCGTCGCTCGAGCACTTCGAGGGGCTGCTGGAGCGGCTGGGCAAGCACGGCGAGCTGCGGTCGTCGGTGGTGCTGTCGACGCAGTTCGAGGGACGGCCGGTGCAGCCGCCCTCGGACGACTTCCTGCGCGCGACGACGTCCGAGGGCTGGTCCTGACCCCGACGGCGGCTGCGCGCCCGGGGCCGAGCTGCTAGACGAGAGGGATGCCGATCTTCACTCGCCGGGTGCGTGCCCTCGCCGTCACCCTCGCCGCTCTGGGCGGCCTCGCCGTGCCCACGCCCGCGCAGGCCGGCACTTCCGGGGCCTTCGTCGCGCTCTCCGACATCGCGCCGTCGATCCTGCAGGACATCCGCTACGACACGCGGCACAACTTCGTCGGCCGCCGCATCGACGGGTACCGGCAGCCCTTGTGCATCCTGACGCGGCAGGCCGCCGAAGGCCTGCGGAAGGCGCAGGCGCAGCTGGTCCGGCAGGGGTACACGCTCAAGGTGTACGACTGCTACCGGCCGCAGCGGGCCGTCGACCACTTCGTGCGGTGGGCCGAGGACCTCGCCGACGAGAAGATGAAGGCGGAGTTCTACCCGAACGTCGCCAAGGACCGGCTCTTCGCCGACGGGTACATCGCCGAGAAGTCCGGGCACAGCCGCGGCAGCACGATGGACCTCACGCTGGTCCGCATCCCGCCGCCGGTCCAGCGGCCGTACCGCCCGGGCGAGCCGCTCGAGGCGTGCTTCGCGCCGCGGGACCAGCGTTTCCCGGACAACACCGTCGACATGGGCACCGGCTACGACTGCTTCGACCCGCTCGCGCACACCGACAACCCCGCGATCACCGGTGTCGCCCGGCAGAACCGCGACCTGCTGCGTTCGACGATGGCCGCGGCGGGCTTCCGGAACCTGCCCGAGGAGTGGTGGCACTTCACGCTGAACGGCGAACCGTTCCCGGACACCTACTTCGACTTCCCGGTGTCCCGGGGCAGCCTGCGGTGAAACGGAAAGCGCCCCACGGTCCGTTGTGGACCGCGGGGCGCTTTGTTCGAACGTCAGGCCGAGCGACGGCGGCGGGCGCCGAACACCAGGCCACCACCGAGCGCGAGGGCGAGCAGCGCGAGGGCGCCGAGGCCGATCGCGTCGACGCCGGTGCTGGCGAGGCCGGAGCCGCCGCTCTGGCCGCCGCCGGTCCCGCCGGCCGGGCCGGTCGTCGAGGTCGGGGCACCGGCGGTGCAGTCGGCCGGGTTGACCGGCACGACCGGGAGCGGCGCGTCACCTTCCTCCACGTCGATCCCGACGCGGGACTCCGACGAACCCCACACGTCGATGGCGGTCGGGTTCTCGTACTTGACCTTCAGGCCCTTCGGCGGCAAGAGGTACAACCGGTACTCGGGCCCGGGCACCACGTCGTGGAACTCGAAGTGTCCCTTCGCGTCGGTCGTCTGCTCACCGGTGACCGGGCAGTGCTGGTCGGACACCAGGACGACCTTGACCCCGGCGACGCCCTGTTCCCCCTGCTTCACATCGCCCACGACGGTCCCCTTGGCCCCCGGCACCGCCGCCCGGTCCTGGGCCTCCGCGTGGTTCTCGGTGTCGACCTCGGGATAGCCGAAGTCACACGCGGCGAGGACGTAGCCGCGGTTGAAGGCGGCCTGCGGCACTGTTTCGGACACGTCGAAGGTCCGCGTCTGCCCCGGTGCGATCGTCACGCCGTCCGCGGCGAGATCGCCCCACCCCGGGCCGCGGCCGCTCAGGACGAAGCCGCTGCCGACGCGGTTGCATGCGGCGACGATGCCGGTGAGCGGGATCGGGCCGGAGTTGGACAGCGTCACGGTCACGTGCGCGAGGTCGCCGACCTTGTAGGTGTCCTGGGTGAAGGCCATGGTCGCCTTCAGCGCGCCGTTCAGCGGCGGTGCCCCGCGGAGGAGCAGGTCGGTGTCCGATCCGATCCGGACGGTCCGCCAGGAGAACAGCCAGCCGTCGATCACCTCGCCGCCGAGGTAGTACTCCGCGGCCGGAAGGTCGAGGGCGAACTTCCCGTCGGGGCCGGTCGTCGCGGTGTAGGTGCCCGAACCGTGGACGTACCGCAGCGTCACCTTGGTGCCCGCCAGCTGCTCGCCGGCATCGAGCACCCCGTTGCCGTTCTTGTCGCCGTACACGGTGCCCGTCGCGTGCCCGGCCGCTTTGGTCACCGGAACGGTGAACCCGAACTGCGACCCGGCGCTGTTCCCGCTCTCGTCGAACAGGATGCCGCGCACGGTCGCGGTGGTCGCCTCGAGGTCCCGGACCTTCCCGGAAACCGCCAGTTCGAACGACTTCCCGGGCTCGAGGGTCACGCCCGGCTTGTCCTGGAGCTGACCCCAGCCGCCGTACAGGACCTGCACGTCGGTCGAGTCGACCACCATCTGGTACATCGTGAGGCCGGCCGCCGTCGTCGCGCCGGTGTTCGTCAGTTTGACGGTGAACCGGATGTCCTCATCGGTCCGGTAGGAGTCCTTGTCGAAGACGAGCGAGACCGCGACCTGGGCCCGCTCGGCCCGCGGCTGCGCCGCCGCGGGTTTGCTCTCCGGTTGGGTGGGACTCGGCGCGGGTGGCGTCGATTCCGGCGGATCGGCCGGCGCCTCCGATGTGGACGGCGCGGCCGGGGATTCCGGTGCCGGGTCCGCGGCCGCCGGGCCGGCGAACGCGCTGGTCAGCACGGCCGCGGCCGTCAGCGCGGCGAAACCGCGCGCGACGGATCTCGCGCTTCTGGATATGTTCACGAACAGTCACCCCTGATTACCCGTTGGAAACGCGCAAAGCCCCCGAACCGCGTGAACCGGCTCACTCTAGCCGCATTCGGGGCGGGTGAATACCTGATCGGGTGACAAAAGGGGAAAGGCCCCCGCCGGAAACCCGGCGAGGGCCTTTCCCGTCAGAAACCTCGTCAGCGGAAGTCGCGGCCGAAGTCGTAGTCGTCCAGCGGGACCGCGGCACCGGTGCCCGTCCCGAACACGTCCGGGGTGTAGTAGCCGTCGTCGTAGGACGGGATCGCGTACGCCGCGACCCGGGCCTCCTCGGTCGGCTGCACCTGGATGTTGCGGTACCGGTTGATGCCGGTACCGGCCGGGATCAGCTTACCGATGATCACGTTCTCCTTGAGGCCCACGAGCTTGTCCGAGCGGCCGTTGATGGCCGCGTCGGTCAGGACTCGCGTGGTCTCCTGGAACGACGCCGCCGACAGCCACGAGTCCGTGGTGAGCGACGCCTTCGTGATCCCCATCAGCACCGGGCGGCCCGAAGCCGGCTCGCCGCCTTCGGCGACCGCGGCCCGGTTCGTCGCCTCGAACTTGGTCCGCTCGGGCAGCTCGCCCGGCAGGAAGTCCGTGGCCCCGGAGTCGATGATCGTCACCCGGCGCAGCATCTGCCGGACGATGACCTCGATGTGCTTGTCGTGGATCGACACACCCTGCGCCCGGTACACCTTCTGGACCTCGTCCACCAGGTGGATCTGCGCCTCGCGCGGCCCCATGACCCGCAGGACCTCGTGCGGGTCCGGCGTGCCTTCGAGCAGCTGCTGACCGACGTGCACGTGGTCACCGTCGCCCAGCGGGCCGTTCGGGGTGTTCGCGAGCCGCTGCCGCTTGGACAGCTTGTCGAAGACGATCTCCTCGCCCCCGTCGTCCGGGATGAGGGTGATCTTCCAGAACCGCTCGCTCTCCTCGATCCGCACGCGGCCGTCGACGTCGGCGATGGGCGCCTTGCCCTTCGGGACGCGGGCCTCGAACAGCTCCTGGACACGCGGCAGACCGGTCGTGATGTCGTCACCGGCGACACCACCCTGGTGGAACGTACGCATCGTCAGCTGCGTACCCGGCTCACCGATCGACTGGGCCGCGACGATACCTACGGCCTCGCCGACGTCGACGAGCAGACCGGTCGCCATCGAGCGGCCGTAGCAGGTCGCGCAGATACCGACGACCGACTCGCAGGTCAGCACCGAGCGGACCTTGACCTTCGCGATGCCGCTGGAGATCAGCTTGTCGATGGCCGGGTCGCCGATGTCGTCGCCGGCATTCAGCACGACGTTGCCCTTGGCGTCCACCGCGTCCGTCGCGAGGTTCCGCGCGTACACGCTGGTCTCGACGTGCTGGTCGCGCAGGACCTTGCCGTCGCCGATGTCCTCGCCGATCGGCATCATGATGCCGCGGGTGGTGCCGCAGTCGGTCTCGCGGACGATGACGTCCTGCGAGACGTCCACCAGACGCCGGGTCAGGTAACCCGAGTCGGCGGTACGGAGCGCCGTGTCCGCCAGGCCCTTCCGGGCACCGTGCGTCGCGATGAAGTACTCCGCCACCGACAGGCCTTCACGGAAGTTGGCCTTGATCGGACGCGGGATGTACTCACCCTTCGGGTTCGACACCAGGCCACGCATCCCGGCCAGGGACCGGACCTGCGTCATGTTACCGGCGGCGCCCGACTTCACGATCATGGCGATCGGGTTGTCGTCCGGCAGCGCCGTCTCCATGATCTTGTGGACCTCTTCGGTGGCCTGCGTCCACACCTTGACGAGCTCGTTGTTGCGCTCGGCGTGCGACAGCTGACCGCGCTGGTAGCGCTTCTCCACCTGGGAGGCCTTGCCCTCGTACTCGTCGAGGATGGCCTTCTTGCCCACCGGGGTGAGCACGTCCGAGATGGCGACGGTGACACCCGACCGGGTCGCCCAGTAGAAGCCGGCGTCCTTCAGCCGGTCCAGGGTCTGCGCGACCTGGGTCATCGAGTACCGCTCGGCGAGGTCGTTCACGATCGCGGCCTGCCGCTTCTTCGGCATCGGCTCGTTGATGAACGGGTAGTCCGCCGGCAGCAGCTCGTTGAACAGCACGCGGCCCAGGGTGGTCTCGGCCAGCCACGCCTTGCCCGGCTCCCAGCCCTTCTCCGCGAGCCGCGCCTCGTCGGCCTTCGCCGGCTGACGGTCGGTGATGCGGATCTTGACCGGAGCGTGCAGGCTCAGCGCCTTGCGGTCGTAGGCCATGATCGCCTCGGCCGTCGACGAGTACGCGTTGCCCGCGCCCTCGGCCGTCTCGGTGAGGCGGGTCAGGTGGAACAGACCCGTGACCATGTCCAGCCGCGGCATGGCGAGCGGGCGGCCCGACGCCGGCGACAGGATGTTGTTCGCCGACAGCATCAGGATCCGGGCCTCGGCCTGCGCCTCGGCCGACAGCGGCAGGTGCACCGCCATCTGGTCACCGTCGAAGTCCGCGTTGAACGCCTCGCAGACCAGCGGGTGCAGCTGGATGGCCTTGCCCTCGACCAGCTGCGGCTCGAAGGCCTGGATGCCGAGGCGGTGCAGGGTCGGCGCGCGGTTCAGCATCACCGGGTGGCCGGTGATGACCTCTTCCAGCACGTCCCACACCTGCGGCCGCGAGCGCTCCACCATCCGCTTGGCGGACTTGATGTTCTGCGCGTGGTTCAGGTCGACCAGCCGCTTCATGACGAACGGCTTGAACAGCTCGAGCGCCATGTCCTTCGGCAGGCCGCACTGGTGCAGCTTGAGCTGCGGGCCGACGATGATGACCGAACGGCCCGAGTAGTCGACGCGCTTGCCGAGCAGGTTCTGGCGGAACCGGCCCTGCTTGCCCTTGAGGAGGTCGGACAGCGACTTCAGCGGCCGGTTGCCCGGGCCGGTGACCGGACGCCCGCGGCGGCCGTTGTCGAACAGCGCGTCGACGGCCTCCTGCAGCATCCGCTTCTCGTTGTTGACGATGATCTCGGGCGCGCCGAGGTCGATCAGCCGCTTGAGGCGGTTGTTCCGGTTGATCACCCGGCGGTACAGGTCGTTCAGGTCCGACGTCGCGAACCGGCCACCGTCCAGCTGCACCATCGGGCGCAGGTCCGGCGGGATCACCGGGACGGCGTCGAGCACCATGCCGCGCGGGTCGTTGCCGGTGGCCTGGAAGGCCGCGACGACCTTGAGCCGCTTCAGCGCGCGGAGCTTCTTCTGCCCCTTGCCGTTGCGGATGGTGTCGCGCAGGTTGTCGGCCTCGGCGGAGACGTCGAACTCCGTGGCCAGCTTCTGGATGGCCTCGGCGCCCATGCCGCCGGTGAAGTACTCGCCGTAGCGGTCGACGAGCTCGCGGTAGAGCAGCTCGTCGGCGATCAGCTGGCGGGTGTCGAGCTTCGTGAAGGTCGTCCAGACCTCCTCGAGGCGGTCCAGCTCGCGGCCGGCGCGGTCGCGCAGCTGGCGCATCTCGCGCTCGCCGCCCTCCTTGACCTTGCGGCGGACGTCGGACTTGGCGCCCTCCGCCTCCAGCGCGGCCAGGTCGGCTTCGAGCTTCTGCGCGCGGGCTTCGATGTCCGCGTCACGCTTGGTCTCGAGGTTCTTGCGCTCGACGCCGATCTCGTTCTCGAGGGTCGGCAGGTCGTTGTGGCGCAGCTCCGTGTTCACGCCGGTGATGACGTAAGCAGCGAAGTAGATGATCTTCTCGAGGTCCTTCGGCGCCAGGTCCAGCAGGTAGCCCAGGCGGGACGGAACACCCTTGAAGTACCAGATGTGGGTGACCGGGGCGGCCAGCTCGATGTGGCCCATCCGCTCACGGCGCACCTTGGCGCGGGTCACCTCGACGCCGCAGCGCTCACAGATGATGCCCTTGAAGCGGACGCGCTTGTACTTGCCGCAGTAGCACTCCCAGTCCCGGGTCGGGCCGAAGATCTTCTCGCAGAAGAGGCCGTCCTTCTCGGGCTTGAGCGTCCGGTAGTTGATGGTCTCCGGCTTCTTGACCTCGCCGTACGACCACTGACGGATGTCGTCGGCCGTGGCGAGACCAATGCGGAGCTCATCGAAGAAGTTGACGTCCAGCACGTCTAGATCCCCTTGGGGTTGTTTCGGCTAGAGGGGTTGGCGGTGGAGCGGGGACCCACGGGAGGCAGGTCCCCGCTCGACACCGGATCAGTGCACGACGTCGTCCACCGAGGGCGACTCGTTGCGGGACAGGTTGATGCCGAGGTTCGCCGCGGCGCGCTCGAGGTCCTCGTCGTCGGAGTCGCGCATCTCGATCGCCGCACCGTCGCTGGAGAGCACCTCGACGTTGAGGCACAGCGACTGGAGCTCCTTGAGGAGCACCTTGAACGACTCCGGGATGCCCGGCTCGGGGATGTTCTCGCCCTTGACGATGGCCTCGTACACCTTGACGCGGCCGACCACGTCGTCCGACTTGATCGTCAGCAGCTCCTGCAGCGTGTAGGCGGCGCCGTACGCCTGCATCGCCCAGCACTCCATCTCACCGAAGCGCTGGCCACCGAACTGCGCCTTACCACCCAGCGGCTGCTGCGTGATCATCGAGTACGGACCGGTGGAGCGGGCGTGGATCTTGTCGTCGACCAGGTGGTGCAGCTTCAGGATGTACATGTAGCCGACGGACACCGGGTACGGGTACGGCTCGCCGGAGCGGCCGTCGAACAGGTTGGCCTTCCCGTTCTCCTTGACCATGCGCTCGCCGTCGCGGTTCGGCTTCGTGCTGCTGAGCAGGCCGGTGAGCTCCTCCTCCTTCGCGCCGTCGAACACCGGGGTGGCGGTGTTCGTGCCGGGCGCGACGTCGCGCAGCTCGGGCGAAAGGTTCTTCGCCCAGTCCGGGTCGCCCTCGATCGTCCAACCCTGCGACGCCAGCCAGCCCAGGTGCAGCTCGAGGATCTGGCCGATGTTCATACGACGCGGCACACCGTGGGTGTTCAGGATGATGTCGACGGGCGTGCCGTCCTCCATGAACGGCATGTCCTCGACCGGCAGGATCTTGCCGATGACACCCTTGTTCCCGTGCCGGCCGGCGAGCTTGTCGCCCGGCTGGATCTTGCGCTTCTGGGCCACGTAGACGCGGACCAGCTCGTTGACACCCGGGGGCAGCTCGTCGTCGTCCTCGCGCGAGAACACGCGGATGCCGATGACCTTGCCGGTCTCGCCGTGCGGCACCTTCAGGGAGGTGTCGCGGACCTCGCGGGCCTTCTCGCCGAAGATCGCGCGGAGCAGGCGCTCCTCCGGGGTCAGCTCGGTCTCGCCCTTCGGCGTGACCTTGCCGACCAGGATGTCGCCGTCGCGGACCTCGGCACCGATGCGGATGATGCCGCGCTCGTCGAGGTCGGCCAGGACCTCCTCGGAGACGTTCGGGATGTCCCGGGTGATCTCCTCGGCGCCCAGCTTCGTGTCGCGGGCGTCGATCTCGTGCTCCTCGATGTGGATCGACGTCAGCACGTCGTCCTGCACCAGGCGCTCGGAGAGGATGATCGCGTCCTCGTAGTTGTGGCCCTCCCACGGCATGACCGCGACCAGCAGGTTCTTGCCGAGCGCCACCTCACCGTTTTCGGTGGACGGGCCGTCGGCGATGACCTGGCCGGCTTCGACCCGGTCGCCCTCGTTGACGATCGGGCGGTGGTTGAAGCAGGTGCCGTGGTTCGAGCGGCGGAACTTGTAGAGGCTGTAGGCCTTCCGCGTCCCGTCGTCGTGCATGACCGTGATCAGGTCGGCGGAGAGCTCCTCCACCACGCCCGACTGCTCGGCGACCAGCATGTCGCCGGAGTCGATCGCGGCGCGCAGCTCCACGCCGGTGCCGACGTACGGCGCCTGGCTGCGGAGCAGCGGCACGGCCTGACGCTGCATGTTCGCGCCCATCAGCGCGCGGTTCGCGTCGTCGTGCTCGAGGAACGGGATCATCGCCGTCGCGATCGAGACCATCTGCCGCGGCGACACGTCCATGTAGTCGATGTCGAGCGGGTCGATCAGCTCGACCTCGCCGCCCTTGCGGCGGGCCATGACCCGGTCTTCGACGAAGGTGCCGTCGTCCGAGATCGGCGCGTTGGCCTGGGCCTTGACGTACCGGTCCTCTTCGTCCGCGGTCAGGTAGTCGATCTGGTCGGTGACCCGGCCCTCGACGACCTTGCGGTACGGCGTCTCGATGAAGCCGAACGGGTTGACCCGCGCGTAGGAGCAGAGCGAGCCGATCAGGCCGATGTTCGGGCCTTCCGGCGTCTCGATCGGGCACATCCGGCCGTAGTGCGACGGGTGGACGTCGCGGACCTCCATGCCGGCGCGCTCACGCGAGAGGCCACCCGGGCCCAGCGCGTTGAGGCGGCGCTTGTGGGTCAGGCCGTCGATCGGGTTCGTCTGCTGCATGAACTGCGACAGCTGCGAGGTGCCGAAGAACTCCTTGATCGCCGCGCCGATCGGGCGGATGTTGATCAGGGTCTGCGGGGTGATCGCCTCGACGTCCTGCGTGGTCATGCGCTCGCGGACGACCCGCTCGGTGCGCGACAGGCCGACCCGGATCTGGTTCTGGATCAGCTCGCCGACGGTCCGGATGCGGCGGTTGCCGAAGTGGTCGATGTCGTCGGTCTCGACCGGGATCTCGGTGCCGTTCGCGGCGTCCATCTTGTCCTCGCCGGCGTGCAGCCGGACCAGGTACTCGATGATCGTGACGATGTCCTCTTCGGTCAGCGTCCCGTTGTCGATCGGCGTCGACAGGCCCAGCTTCTTGTTGACCTTGTACCGGCCGACCTTGGCCAGGTCGTAGCGCTTCGCCTTGAAGAACAGGTTCTCCAGCAGGGTCTGCGCGCTCTCCTTCGTGGGCGGTTCGCCCGGGCGCAGCTTGCGGTAGATGTCGAGCAGCGCCTCGTCGGTGCCGGCGGTGTGGTCCTTCTCGAGGGTGGCCAGCAGCGTCTCCGAGAAGGAGAAGCGCTCGCGGATCGCCTCGGTGGTCCAGCCGAGCGCCTTCAGCAGCACGGTGACCGGCTGGCGGCGCTTGCGGTCGATGCGGACGCCGACGGTGTCGCGCTTGTCGACGTCGAACTCCAGCCAGGCACCCCGGCTCGGGATGACCCGGACGCTGAAGACGTCCTTGTCGCTGGTCTTGTCGATGTCCTTGGAGTAGTAGACGCCGGGCGAGCGGACCAGCTGGGACACCACGACACGCTCGGTGCCGTTGATGACGAAGGTGCCCTTGTCGGTCATCACCGGGAAGTCGCCGAGGAAGACCGTCTGGCTCTTGATCTCACCCGTGTTGTTGTTGACGAACTCCGCCGTGACGAACAGCGGGGCGGCGTACGTCATGTCCTTGTCCTTGCACTCTTCGATCGAGGCCTTGACCTCGTCGAAGCGCGGGGCGGAGAAGGACAGGGACATCGAACCGGAGAAGTCTTCGATCGGGGAGATCTCGTTGAGGACCTCTTCGAGGCCGCCGACCGGGTTCTCCTCACCCTCCTCGACACGGCGCTGGAACCACGCTTCGTCCCCGGTGAACCACTGGAACGACTGGATCTGGACGTCGAGCAGGTTGGGGGTGTTCAGGGGTTCGCGAATCTTTGCGAAGGAAACCCGCACGGGCGCGCCGGGGATTCCCGTGGCCTCCGAGCGAGATTCAGCCGAGGTGGTCGCAGCAGTGGCCTGGTTCGCGGGAGAGACTGCCAAGATGCGTCCTTCCGGGGACAATGAGCGGTGACGGCCGCCATAGCAACAGCTATCAGCGACTGTCAAGGGTGCCGTGTGCCCACTATCCTAACTACCGGCTCCGGGCAGCCTGAAAGAGGGCAGCGCAAAGAGACAGTCTAGCCCGAACGTCGCGGTCTGTCCAGGGGGCGCTCCCGATGGGGCCCAGCCTGCTGCGCAACGTCTTCAGGTATGCCTCCAGGCGACCCGGAGGTCCCTCCCGCAAGGGCCCCGGTTTCGCCGTCGGGAGTAAGCGTGACCCCACCGGCGCTTCCAGTCAAGATGCCACACGGGGGTCCCGCCGGTTGGCGCAGCGTGGAAGAGGGTCAGCGGAGCGTGAGCGGCCGAATATCATTCCAGCTACCGGCCGGTAACGCCACCTTGGCGGCTCTACCTGGGGTTTTCGGGGCGGCGAGGGGGTATGGCGAAGGCCACCGGACGGGAGTGGGGCCGGGCGTGTCGGGCGCGGGTTTCGGGGATTCGGGCGCGGCGGAGAGCGCTTGCGGACGGCCGGGCGGAGGCGATCCGGCCCGGGGCGCGCGCGAGTGGGACGGGCCCGCTGGGGCGGCCTGGAGGCGGGGATGGGACGCGCCCGCCGGGGCTCGGAGACCGGCGCACGCCACGGCGCGGCTTGGACACCGCGAAGCCGCTCGAGGGCGGCACCTGCCCGCGGCTCGGACACCGTAGGGCTGCGGGGGAATAGGCGGCGCCCGCCGCCACGCTGCCGGACGTCACAGAGCCGCTGGGGCGGATCGGCGCACCCGCTGCGGCCGGACCCCGCAGCGCCGCTGGGACCAATAAGCAGCACCCCGCCATCACGCGGGCGGGCACCACAGCGCCGCCCGGGCGGGTCAGCACACCCGCCACCGCGGGCGGACAACACAGCGCCGCCGGGGGTGGATGGTGCTCCTCCCCCGGCGGCCCGAAGCTCGCCGGCCGTTCACTCCGCCGAGGCCGGCCACCCCCGGCACCCGGGGTGACCGACTCCCGAACGAACCGATGGTCCCGCGCCGCCCTCCACTGCGGCGTGAACCACGCTTCGCGTCCGCTCGGCTACGCGGGAGCGCTCACGTCGGCCCCTACGAAAACACCTTCCAGGCCGCCGCCAGCTCGACCCGGGAGGTGATGTGCATCTTCTGGAACACCTTCTTCAGGTGGAACGCCACCGTGTGCCTGGAGATGAACAGCTGTCTGCCCACCTCGTTGTTGGTGTGTCCCTGGCTCACCAGCTCGGCGACCGCGAACTCCGTGTTCGTCAGCCCGTGCGGGGTCGCGCCTTCGTACTCCACGATGCGTGTCGTGCCGCGGCGGACTCCGTGCTCTCGGAGCTTGTTCACCACGCGGGCGGAGTCGCGGGTGGCACCCACCGCCGTGTACGTGTCCAGCGCCGACTCGAGGAAGCGGACCGTGTGCTCGCGCTCGGAGTACCTCTTCGCCAGCAGGTCGCCCAGGTCCTCCAGCGCCGATGCCCGGCACCAGCGGTCGGGGTGGATGTCGGCCGACTCGTGGAGCTTGGCCGAATCCTGCGTGAACAGCCCGGCCGCGTGCAGGGCCGATCCGCGGATCACGCTGAACTCAGGCTGCTCCGCGCCGGCCACCGAAGCCGCCTCCACCACGATCTCCGCCAGGTCGTGCGCGCCCAGCTTGCCGCAAACGCGGACCAGCCACGGCGCCGCCGCCGGTTCCGACACCAGCAGCTGCCTGAGCACCAGCGGGTTCGTCACGATGCCGGCGATGAGGCTCGCCGCGCTCTCCACCCCGCTGCGGGCTTCGACGGCCTGCGCGGCCACCCACGCCCCCGGCGCCTGGCCGAAGTAGCCCAGCAGGGCTTCGTCGGCCAGCTTGTCCACGAAGACCCGGCACGCCCGCATGTCCGCCCGGCGCAGCGCACCGAGCGCCAGCACGACGTAGCTGGGAGGCCGCAGGGAACGGTCGCCGCACCCTTCGGCGATCCGCAGTCCCGTGCTCACCTCGTCCATGGCCTCGTCGACGCTGCCCAGCGCGAACAGCAGGTTCCCGCGGACGTTGTGCGACACGGCGGTCATGCGCTCGGAAGCGGAGCCCTCCCGGCTTTTCTCGACCGCGTCCAGCACCCGGCGGCCCGATTCGAGTTCCCGGGCCTTGATGAGGAGCCCGACGTACCAGAATTGAGCCATTTCGTAGAGTTCGCGGGATTCCTTGCGGTCGCCCGCCGCAGCCGCCTTCGCGCACTGCAGGCCCGTGTCGAGCCGTCCGTTGAACCACGAGTACGCGGAACGCCGGAGGAACCCGGCAGTGTCACAAGCCTCCTGCATGAAATCGTCGCCGAATCCGGTGAACGGATTTTCCGGTAGTCGCAAGGTAGGTACGTCGAGCATCTTTCGGCTATCCCCCAGGTATAGACGAAACGAAATCTATTTCACGGCACGCCGCTATTCGGCGGATTCACGCAACGCCGGGCCCGCACGGCACGGCCGGGCACGAACGCCCGGCCGTTGTCGATCACACCGCCCTGAACAGGGACGTCTGACGGAACCCGGTGACCCGGTCAGGACATGGCACCACACAGCCCGCGCAAAAAAGCGCACGTCACAAGAACCTCCCCAGGCAGGCTTGTGAAAGATTAACAGCTTGCGGCACTCACGATAGCTTCGGCCACCGCCTCCGTCATCGCCCCTGTGACTCAGGTCACACCCCTACAAAATGTGAGGGCATTCCACTTTTTCCCAGGTGGAGCAACGATTTAACACGGTCCTGACGCGCAAATCAGCCAGCTAGCCTAACGAGCATTCTGTTAACGCTCAACTAACTACCGGACAGGTGCAAAGCACCCGGAAGAATGACGGCGCGTTGTACCGGGGCGGCCGCCCCGTGCGGCCGTCACCCGGTTGGCTGCGCCCCGATCGGGCGCACCTGGTCCGAACGCACCAGCGCGGTGCGAACTATTCGGACAATAAGGATTTACCTCACGCGGGGGACAGATTCATCAGCGCCTGCGCCGCGAGGCGGTAGCCGAAGGCACCCAGGCCGACCACCACACCGCTCGCCAGGGGCGCGATGACCGACTCGTGCCGGAACTGCTCGCGCGCCCACACGTTGCTCAGGTGCACTTCGATCCAGGGCGGCTCGTAGCTCGCCAGCGCGTCGCGCAGGCTCCAGCCGGCGATCATCAGGGCGCCGGGGTTGACGATGGCGCCGACCGTGGTGCCGCGGTGCGCGTGGATCGCGCCGACCAGCTCACCCTCGCCGTCACGCTGGATCGACACCACTTCCCAGCCCCGGCCGGCCACTTCCCCGGCGACGGCCTTCTCGATGTCGGCGAGCGTGTCGGTGCCGTAGATCTCCGGCTCCCGATGACCCAACGCACCCAGGTTGGGACCGTTCAACAGCAGGACAACGCTCAACGGGACACACCTCGCTCACCCGGCAACCAGTTCGGCCTGCCCATGGTCTGCACCACACGCGCCGGGCACCACCCCTACCTTGATAGTCGGCCCGGAGACCTATCAACCCGAGGGATGCCCGGCCCGCCGCCGCGCTCCTACGCTCCGAAGCGACCAGGCAAGTCGCGGGATCGGCACCAGTCCCCGATCGATCGCCGTCCGGCCCGCGCGATTCGAATGGAGCTGGCGCCGCAGTGACGACCAACGCGACCGAGAACAAGCCCAGCAACGCAGCGTTGCGGTCACCCCTCCCCCAGGAGTACGTCCAGCGCGACGACCCGTTCACCGTGCCCCCCGCCCTGCTGGCGGTGTCCGCGCGCGGCCCGATCGCCAAGGCGGCGCTGGCCTCGGGCGAACCGTTCTGGCTGGTCTCCGGGTACGAGGAGGCCCGCGCGGTGCTGACGGATCCGCGGTTCTCCTCGGACCGGTTCCAGTACCACCCCCGGTTCAAGGAGCTGCCCGCGGAGTTCCGGGAGCGGCTGCGGGACGACAAGGCGCGCGCCGGGTCGTTCATCAACATGGACCCCCCGGAGCACACCCGGTACCGCAAGCTGCTCACCGGGCAGTTCACCGTCCGCCGGATCCGCGACCTCGGCACGCAGATCGAAAAGATCATCGGCGGGCTGCTGGACGACATGCTGGCCAAGGGCACCAGCGCCGACCTGATGACCGAGTTCGCCTTCCCGGCCCCCTCGCTGGTGATCTGCGAGCTGCTCGGCGTGCGCTACGCCGAGCGGGCGGAGTTCCAGCAGCGTGCGGCGGCCCTGCTGCAGCTGGACGCCCCGGTCGAGCAGGCGGTGGAGAACGCCGACGCCCTGCGCGTGTTCATGCAGCGGCTGATCACGGACAAGCGCGAGCACCCCGCCGACGACCTCATCTCCGGCCTGATCCACCACGCCGGGGCCGACCCCGCGCTCACCGACGACGAGCTCATCAACATCGCCAACCTGCTGCTCATCGCCGGCTACGACACCACCGCGAGCATGTTCGGGCTGGGCATGTTCGTGCTGCTGCAGCGCCCCGAGCAGCTCGCCGCGGTGCGCGACGACCCGGCCCGCATCGGGGACGCCGTCGAGGAGCTGCTGCGCTTCCTGTCCGTCATCAACCCGGGGCTCTTCCGGTTCGCCAAGCAGGACCTGGAGCTCGGCGGCGAGCACATCCCGGCCGGCTCCACCGTGGTGGTCTCGGTGGTGGCCACCAACCGGGACGAGCGCCAGTGGACGGACCCGGAGACGCTGGACGTGACGCGCGCCCGCGGCCCGCACCTGGCCTTCGGCCACGGCGTCCACCAGTGCCTCGGGCAGCAGCTGGCCCGGGTGGAGATGCAGGTGGGCTACGCCGAGCTGCTGCGCCGCCTGCCCGGCGTCCGCCTCGCCGTGCCGCCGGAGGACGTCCCCCTGCGCAACGACATGCTCACCTACGGGGTGCACTCGCTGCCGATCACCTGGGACACCCCCTAGCCGCGAAACCCAGGGGCCCGGACCGTCGCGGACGGTCCGGGCCTTCGCGCGTCACAGGGGTAGGGGTGGCGAGACGGCGAAAAACCGGCTCCACACCGAACCGCCTGGGGGTGCGGTGCGGCGTGGAGCCGGTCGGTTCCGCTTCGTCAGCCGACGAAGCGGGTGATCGAATCCGCCAGCGATTCGGCGTCCACGCCGAACAGGCGGTCGTGTTCCTCGGCCGTTCCGTAGACCCGGGCCTCGCGGTCGCGCCACGTCCCGAACGACCTCAGGCGGTGGGGCACGTCCCCCAGCGCTTCGGTCACCTCGAACGCCGACGTCCCGCGCAGGTACGGCTCGACCAGCACCACGTTCGGGGCCGCCGCGGCCACCGCCGCGCGGAGACCCGCGTGGTCGAACGGGCGGATCGTCGACGCGTACAGCACAGTGACGTCCGCGGTGGCCGTCGCGGCCAGGACCTGGTCCAGCACCGGGCCGACCGCGACGACCACGCCCTTGCCGCCCCGGCGCAGCACCGTGAACCCGTCCGAAACCGGCACCGCTTCGCTGTTCGCGCGCTCGGACAGCCGGACGTAGACCCGGTTGTCACCGGCGATGGCCTGGCTGAGCAGCGGGGCGACCTCGTCTTCGTGGCCCGGGACGTGCACCGTCCAGCCGGGCAGCGTGTCCAGCAGGGCCACGTCACCCGGGGCCTGGTGGGTGCGGCCCCACGACGGGTCGTCGTAGGAGGCGCCCACGCTGACCAGCACCGCGCCGACGTCCTGGTGGCCGAGGCCGATCTTGATCTGCTCGAACGGCCGCTCGACCAGGAACGGCGCGTAGGTGTGCACCACCGGCCGCTGGCCGGCCAGCGCGAAGCCGCCGGCGATGTCGATCATCGCCTGCTCGCGGATGCCGAAGTTGAGGACGCGGTCCGGGAACTCCTTCTTCACGTCCCAGAAGAACCACGACGAGATGTCCGCGGTCAGCATGACCACCCGCGGGTCCGTGGCCAGCGACTCGATCACCGTCTCGGCGAAGACCGTCCGCATCTGCTTCCTGGTCACCTGGGCGGTCATGCGCCTGCCCCTTCCTCGATCGGGAGGATCTCCGCGACGACGGCGCGCGGCCGCCCGTCGGTCTCGCCGGTCAGCGCCTTCTCCAGCGCGTCGTGGTCGCGGCCGTCGACCGTGGTCGCCGCCCAGCCCTCCAGCTCGAAGCGCGCGGCGATGCCGCCCGGCCAGCCGAGGCTGGCCGTCTTGTTGTCGATGACGATCGCGGTGAGGCGGTCGAGCCCGAGCCGGCCGGCGATCGACATCGTCTCGTGGTTGCTGCCCTCGTCGAACTCGCCGTCGCCCATCAGGACGAACACGCGGGCGTCGCGGCCCTGGGCGCGCAGCCCGAGCGCGGTGCCGACGCCGAGCGGGAGCCCGTGACCGAGGGAACCGCTGCTGATCTCCACGCCCGGGGCCAGGTTGCGGTCCGGGTGCATGCCCAGCGGCGAATCCCACTGCCGCCAGGTGTCCAGCGTTTCCGGCTCGATGAAGCCCTTCGCGGCGAGCACCGCGTAGTAGGCCATCGGGCCGTGGCCCTTGGAGAGGTAGAACCGGTCGCGGTCGGGGTCCTCGATGTTCGACGGCGACACGTTGAGCACGCGTTCGTAGAGCACCCAGATCGCGTGCAACGTCGACGCCGCGGCCCAGCCGTGCTTCTCGTCCCCCGTCATCCGGCCGAACAGGCCGCGGAGGTTCTCTTCGGTCATCTGCATGGTTTCGGGCTTCCTCACTCGGGCTTGCGCGCGGTCAGGAGGACGTAGCCGAGCGACGGTTCGTCGCTGAAGGCGCGGAACCGGCCGAGCGTCACCTCGAACTGCGCGGCCTCGATGTGCTGCAGCGCCTGCTCCCGCAGCGCCTCGAACCGCTCCGCCGCCTTGGCCCACGACGGCCGGGTGAACTCGCTGACGTCCTCGGCGGATTCCGGCTCGAGGCCGGCTTCGCGCAGGTGGTCCTGGTATTCGTCGAGCGAGACGACCGACACCACGCCCTTGCCGACCTCGGCGACGCGCGCGCGGTCGGCTTCCAGCCCGGCGGGGCCCGGCACGAGCAGGAAGTCGCCGAGCGCCAGCCGCCCGCCCGGCCGTAGCACGCGGGCCGCCTGGCGGATCACGTGCCAGCGGTCCGGCATGTGGTGCAGCGACTCCAGCGCCCAGACGAGGTCGAACGAACCGTCCTCGTACGGCAGCTCCATCGCGTCGGCGTACTCGAAGACGACCCGGTCGTCCACGTCGGCCTTGTACGCGCGGTCGTTCGCGCGTTCCACCTGCTTCTCGCTGATCGAGATGCCGGTGACCATGACGTCGTTCGCGACGGCCATCCGGATCGCCGGCTCGCCGTTGCCGCAGCCGATGTCGAGCAGCCGGTCGCCCGCCCGCAGCGGCAGCATCGCGGACAGCCGGTCGGTCAGCCGCGTGGTGGCCTCTTCGAGCGTCGCGGACTCGTCGTCCCAGTACCCGTGGTGCAGATTTTCGCCCCAGAGCTGGTCGAGCAGGTCCGCGAAAGCGTCGTAGCCCTGGCCAATCTCGTTCGGAGTCGGCTTCGTCACCAGTACCCCTAAGCATCGTTTCGCGTGACCGCGTGTCGATCAACGCCTGGCCTGCAAGGTCTTCCGGAGACTAGGTCAGGGATGCCCGGCCGGGCAT
>NZ_MUMI01000424.1 GCF_002155975.1 Amycolatopsis kentuckyensis | reverse complement strand
CACCCGCACGGTGACCGCCCTGGCCGGCGGGCAGGCCAAGGCGGTCACCGTGCTGGTGTCCGACACGACGCTCTACGGCTACGGCGCGGCGCTCCAGGGCATCGAAGAGGCCGCACGGGAAGCCGGGTACTCCGTGGGCATCGGCGCGCTCGCCTCGGTGGCGCCGGAAATGCTGGCGGCCACTGTCACCCGCGTGGGGGACCCGAGCGCCGGCGCGCTCATCGTCGTCGCCTGGGACCAGGCCGGCATCCGGGCGTTGCGGGCGGTGCCGCCCGGTGTCGCGGTGGTCGCGCTCGCGGAGGCCTCCGCGGCCCCGGCCGACACCCCCTGCCCCACGATCCGGCTGGACGACGGCACCGCGGCCGGGCAGGCCACGCGGTACCTGCTGGACCTGGGCCACCGGACCGTGCACCACGTGGCGATCCCGTCGTCCAGCGGCCGCAGCGACCGGATCCGCGGCTGGCGGCAGGCGCTGACCGAAGCCGGGGTGGCCGTCCCGGAACCCCTCCACGCCTCCTGGACACCGCGATCGGGGTACGAAGCCGGCCGGGTGCTGGCGGCGGACCCGGCCGTGACGGCGATCCTGTGCGGCAACGACGACCTCGCCCTCGGCGTGCTCCGGGCGCTGCACGAAGCCGGCCGCCGGGTACCGGACGACGTGAGCGTGGCCGGCTTCGACGACGTGCCGCAGGCGGCCTTCTACACCCCGGCCCTGACCACCGTGCGGCAGGACTTCGCCGGGCTCGGCCGGGACAGTTTCGCCCTGCTGCTCGGGTTGCTGGCCCCAGGCGAACCGCGCCGGGCCCCGACCGCGGCCCGGCCCGAGCTGATCGTCCGGGAAAGCACCGGGCCGCCGCCGTCGTGACGACCGCGTTCGCGCGCGGGCGGTGATCCCGGCGGCGGGGGCCGAACTCCTAGGAGTCCCCGGCCGGATCGACGAGACCGAGGATCCACGCGCTCCACGCCGTGTCGGCGCGCTGCTCGGGCAGCTCCAGCGCCGTCGACACGGTCTGGACGAGACCCGTGGCGAAGAACGTCCGCACCCGCAACGCATCCGCGCCCGTCAGCCGGGCGATCGTGGCCATCAGGACCAGGTGCCGGCGGCGGACCGCTTCCCGGACCGGCTCGTCCGCCGCCGCCGCGTAGCCCTGGAGCACGACGAGGCCGACCGTCGGATCGCTCTGCAGGAGCCGCACGTAGGCCACGCCCAGCGCGGACAACGTCGGCTCGGCGCCGGCGAACGCCGCTTCGATGCGGTCGAAGGCGGCGTGTACGACTTCGAGGAACAGCTTCCGCTTGGAGCCGAACATCTGCACGATCCGCGGGTGCGAGATGCCGGCCCGGCCGGCGATGGCTTCCAGCCGGGCGCCCGCCAGCCCGTTCGCGGCGAACTCGGCGTCGGCCGCCGCGATGATCCCCGCCCGGCGCGCCGCGGCGGGCAGGCGGGCCGGGCCGGCGTCACTCACCGCCACCGCCGAGCTGGCTCAGCACGAACTTGTTGTCGTACAGGCAGCGGTACGCGTGGATCAGCCCGTCCGCACCGAGTTCCAGCCGGTCGTCACCGTGGAACTCGACCACGGCGCCCGTCTTGGCGAACGTGCCGGTGAAGCGCCACGCGACGAGCACGGCGCGGCGGGTCACCTCGGTGTACAGCCCCATGCGCGTGAACGAGTAGTCCGGGTACGCGCGCGCCATGCGGGACACGAACGCGCGGATGGCATCGGGCCCGTGCGCGGTGTGCCCCAGCGCGGGTTCGTCGTAGACGAGGTCGTCCGCGCACATCGCGGCGACCGCGTCGGCGTCGTGGCCGTTCCACGCCTTCTCCCACTGGGCGCTGAGCGCCTCGGCCTCGTCGGCGGTGAAAGTCATCATGCTTTCTAACTTACAAGTAAGTAAGAAGTTTGGCCAAGACATCACATGTCTCACCGACGTCACCTCATCGAAACTGGTGAATCAGTCGAACTCATGCCACACAGCCCCCTCCTTCGCGGATATACATCATATGAATGCTAGACTGATTTTTCAGGCGCGGTGTGCGAGGAGGGCCATGGCGAGGTCGTTGACCGACGAAGCGATCGACCGGATCCGGGAGTTCGTCTCCTCCGGCCGGTTCCCGGCGGGCGCGAAGCTGCCCCCGGAACACGAACTGGCCACCGAGCTGGGGATCTCCCGCAGCCCCACGCGGGAGGCCGTGAAGGCGCTCGCGCTGGCCAGGGTGCTCGAAGTCCGCCGCGGCGACGGCACGTACGTCACCAGCCTCGCGCCGAGCCTGCTCCTGGAAGGCCTCGGCAACGCGGTGGCGCTCATGCAGGACGGCAGCGTCCTCGAGCTCACCGAGGTGCGCCGGCTCCTCGAGCCCGCGGCGACCGGCCTGGCCGCCACCCGGATCACCGACGCGCAGCTGCGCACCGTCGGCGAGCTGCTCGACGCGATGCACGAAGCGGTCGAGGACGTCGAACGCCTCACCGTGCTCGACGCCGCCTTCCACCGGGCGGTCGTCACCGCGACGGGCAACGAGACCCTCACCGCGCTGCTGGACGGGATCTCCTCGCGGACCCTGCGGGCGCGGGTCTGGCGCGGCACCGTCGAACGCGGCGCGACGCACGTGACGCTGTCGCAGCACAAGGCCATCTACGACGCGCTCGCCGACCGCGACCCCGCGGTGGCCACCGCCGCCGCGCTGATGCACGTCGACACGTCCGAACGCTGGCTGCGCGCACACTTGGCCGAGGTCCGGGAGCTCGACGGCGGAGCGCCGTGACCGGAAGCCGGTCACGGCGCCCGTCACCCCGTCAGGCAACGGAGAACAGCCAGCGGAGGTTGGCACTGCCGTCCTCGTTCCACACCTTGAGCGGGGAGCCCGAAGGCACGTTCCCGCCGCCGTCGAGGACCAGCCCGCTCGCCCGGTTCGCGATCGCGCAGACCCCGCCCCCGGTGTCGGTGATCGACCACTGCTGGCTGGCCGCGCCGGTGTAGGCCGACTGCACGGGGTTGCCGCCGGCGGTGGTGGCACCGGCCCCGTCGATCACCAGGCCGTTGGTGCGGTTGGTCAGCTTGACGAACCCGTCGCCGGTGTCCTCGACGCCGAACTGGAGGTTCGTGCTGTCGTCCGGGGTCCAGACCTTCAGCTTGCTGCCCGCCGCGACCGCCCCACCGCCGTCCACGGCCAGGCCGCTGGTGACGTTGACGATACGGAACCAGCGGGCGGGGTCGAACGTCACGCGCATCGAGACGATGGCGGACGCCCGCACGTCCGGCGTGGCCACGAGGAACCGGCTCGGAGTGCCGGTGAAGTTGTCGGCCGGGTAGCCGAGAGCCTGGTAACCGTCCCCCGGCCAGATCGCGGAAACGGGCTTCGGCAGCACGGCCTTCAGCTGCGCCGCCGTGTAACTGCCTACGCCGAGCCCCGCGCTCGCCCCGCCGTAGCGACGCTCGGCGAACACCTTCGCGCCGGACTCGGGACCCACCACCGGGATCTTGCCCGCGAACGTCAGCTTCAGCACGTAGGCAGGCGACTCGTAAGGCTTCGCCGACGGCAGCGTGACGTGCAGGGCACCGGCGTCCTGCGTGTACTTCAGCGCGCCGGGGGCGCCGAGCAGTTCGACGCGCCGCAGGCTGCCCAGGTCGATCCGCTTGGCGGACAGCGTGGTGAGGTCCGCCGTGGCCCCGGGCCAGGCCAGCACGGTCGCGTAGAGCACGCGGCCGGCCTTGTCGCGGGTGAACCGGAAGTCCTTGGCCGTGCCCACCTTCGGCGAGACGAACGAGCCGCCGCCCATCTTGGTCGGGCCCTCGCCGTAGACCTCCCAGGCACGGGTCGCATAGATCGACTCGCCGACGCGGCCGAGGTAGGTGCCGAAGTCGGCGAGCACCGCGCGCTGCTCGGCCGGGATGGTGCCTTCGAGCGTCGGGGAGATGTTGAGCAGCATGTTCCCGCCCTTGCTGACCCGGTCGATCAGCGCGTGGATCATCTGCGTGCTGGAGTAGTAGCCGATGCCCTGCGTGTAACTCCAGCTGCTGCTGGAGATCGCGTCGTCGGTGAGCCAGTACGGCGTGACGATGTCGGCCGGGCCGCCGCGCTCGTAGTCAGCGACCTCGCCGTGGGTGGTGAACCCGTGGTCGAAGTGCTTGAACGTCGAGACGACGTCCTTGCCCCACTTTTCGGCCTGGTTGTAGTAGTAGGCCAGGAATTCGAGGCGCTGCTGCTCCCCCACCGCGCACGGGCCGCTGTTGATGCAGTAGCCGGGCGAGTCCAGCGAGAAGTCCTGCCAGAGGATGTCCGGCTGCGCGCGATCGATCACTTCCTTGAGCTTGGCCAGCCACAGCGCGTCCTCTTCGGCGCGCGGCAGCTGGCCGTACAGCTTGCGCAGGCTCGGGGTGGCCTGCGGCGGCGCGAAGTCGTAGAAGCCGTTGTAGTTGAACGCGTGGTGCATCGCGACCAGCAGCTTCAGGCCCTGGCCGCGGATGGCGTCGGAGAACAGCTTCAGCAGGTTCAGGTGCGGCCCGCGCGCCACCGAGTTCCACTCGTTGACCTTGCTGTCCCACATCGAGTACCCGTCGTGGTGCTCGGCGACCGGGCCGGCGAACTTCGCCCCGGACGCCTTGACCACCCGCGCCCACTCCTCCGGGTCGAACCGCCCGCCGCGGGAGACGAGCTTCGGCGCGAACTGCACCGGGTTGCCTGCTGCGTCGGTGCCGCCGTCGATGAACCGGTCGTAGCCCCACACCGCCGGGTCGCCGTAGGTCGCCTTGTGGTGGGAGTTCTCGCCGCTGTCCGGGATGTACATGTTCCGGCCGTACCACTCACTGCCGAACTCCGGGGTGGTGAACGCGCCCCAGTGCCAGTAGATGCCGAACTTGGCGTCCTGGAACCACTCCGGCGCGGGCGGGTGCCGGTCGACCGACGGCCAGGTGGGCTCGTAGCACTGCGTGGCCGCCGCCGCCGGGCCGGCCAGTGCCGGTGGCACGGCCGCCGCGGCAAGCCCGGCGGCGGCGAGCGCACCGAACTGCCTGCGCGACAACGGACTCTGGGCAGGGGGCATCATCGCACTCTCCTGGGTGAGGGGATCTAGCAGGAAATCAAGTGGTGCAGCAGTTCGTGCGGCACCTCGCGGCGGAAGGCCTCGAAGTTCTCCTGCACCTGGCCGGCACTCGTGGCACCGACCAGGACGGAACTGACGGCGGGGTGCGCGGCGGCGAACGCGAGCGCGCACGCGGCCAGGTCGTACCCCGCCGACGCGGCGGCCTCGCGCATGCGCTGCGCGCGGGCCAGCAGCTCCGCCGGCGCCGGGGCGTAGTCGAACCAGGCGCCGGGCCGGGGGTCGATGAGCAGGCCGGAGTTGAACACGCCGCCGAGCACGACGTCGACCCCGCGCTCGCCGCAGAGGTCGAGCAGCCGCTTCCCGCTGCCGTCGAGCAGCGTGTAGCGGCCGGCGAGCAGGACGACGTCGATGCCGAGCCGCTCGACGAACCGGGCGGGCATCTCCCACTGGTTCATCCCGACGCCGATCGCGGAGACCACGCCTTCGTCGCGCAGCCGGCACAGTTCCGGCCACGCGCGGGTCGCGGCTTCCTCCTCGTGGTCGTCGGGGTCGTGCAGGTAGGCGACGTCGACGCGGTCGAGGCCCAGCCGGTCGAGACTGCCTTCGATCCCGCGGCGGACGGCGTCCGCGGAGAAGTCGAAGACGCAGCCGTCGTCGGTGAGCGTCCGGCCCACCTTCGTCGAGACGGTGAACGAGCCCGCGGGCAGCCGGGCCAGTGCCCGGCCGAGCCGGCGCTCGGCGAGCCCGAAGCCGTAGTAGGGCGCGGTGTCGAAGTACCGCACCCCGGCGCCGGCCGCCGCGGCGACGACCTCCGCGGCGGCCTCGTCGTCGACTTCACCGAAGACGTTGCCCAGTCCCGCGGTGCCCAGGCCGAGGTCCGCCATCAGGTCTGCCGCTTGCCGCTGGTGATGCGGGACATCACCAGCGCGATGAGGATGATCGCGCCGTTGAGCGCGCCGATCCACTGGGCGGGCACGCCGGCCAGGGTCAGCACGTTCTGGATCATGTACAGCAGCAGGATGCCGGTGAAGGCGCCGAAGAGCGTGCCACGGCCCCCGTTCAGGCTCACCCCGCCGATGACGGCGGCGGCGAACACCGTGAAGATGTAGCCGTTGCCCTGCGCCGCGGCCACCGAGGCGAGCCGCCCCGAAAGCAGCAGCCCGCCGAGCGCGGCCAGCACGCTGGCCCCGATCAGCACGAGCCACACGATCCGGTCGGTCCGGATGCCCGCGGCCTTCGCCGCGTCCTCGTTCCCGCCGATCGCGTACAGGCTGCGGCCGAACCGGGTGTAGCCGAGCAGGACGATCCCGCCGGCGAACAGCAGCACGCAGATCCAGATGGAGGCGGGGATCCCGGCCCAGAGCGTGGTGCCCAGGTAGAGCAGCGAATCGGGCAGGCCGAAGAAGGTCTGGCCGCCGGAGATGCCGGTCAGCAGGCCGCGCAACACGATCAGCATGCCGAGGGTGACGACGAACCCGCTCAGCCCGAACCGGACGATCAGCAGGGCGTTGAGCGCGCCGACCACCACGCCGACCAGGAGCACGACGGGCACGGCGGCCCACGACGGCAGCAGCCCGAGGGAATGGCCGCCGCCGATGGTCAGCCAGGCCGCCACGCCGGGGGCCAGGCCGAAGGTGGACTCCAGCGAGAGGTCCATCTTGCCGACGACCAGGACCATCGTCTGGGCGAGCACCAGCAGGGCGATCTCCGACATCGTCTGCAGGATGTTGATCACGTTGTCGTACTGGAGGAACACCGGGTTCACCAGCTGGCCGACGACGGCGATCGCGATGATCCCGGGCACCAGCGCGAAGTCGCGCAGGCGGGCCAGTGCGATGCGCCGGGGCGCGGCGGGAGGTCCGGTCCGTGGCGGGGCGCCCACCGCGGCGGGGCTTTCAGGCATCGAGGTCGACTCCTTCCATGGCGGCCACGACCTCGCGGTCCTGCCAGCCTGCGGGCATTTCGGTGGTGAGCCGGCCGTGCACCACGACCAGCAGCCGGTCGCACAGGCGCAGGTCGTCCAGTTCGTCCGAGGCGATCAGCACCGCGGTGCCCGCCGCGGCGGCCTCCGCGACCTTGCCCAGGAGGAACTCCTTCGACCGCACGTCGACCCCGGCCGTGGGGGTGATCAGCACGAGCAGCCGCGGGTCGCCCGCGAGGGCACGGGCCATCACGACCTTCTGCTGGTTGCCGCCGGACAGCGCGGACACCGGCAGCTCGGGGCCGGGGGTCTTCACCGCCAGCCGCGTGATCATCGTCCCGGCGAGCCGGTCGCGCAGGCCCGACCGGACGAAGATGCCCGGGCCGAGCCGGTCCATGACGCTCATCGTGGTGTTGTCCGCAATGGACATCTCCGGCACGAAACCCTGGTGGTGGCGGTCTTCCGGGACGAACCCGACGCCCGCGGCCAGCGCGGACGGGACGTCGCCGGGCCGGGGCCGCCGGTCGCCGACGAACACCGTGCCGGAGGTGGGTTTGCGCAGTCCGGCCAGTGCCTCGGCGAGCTCGGTCTTGCCGCTGCTGCCGGATCCGGCCAGCCCGACGATCTCCCCGGGCGCGATGTCGAACGACACGTCCTCGAAGAACGGCGCCAGGCTCAGGTCGTCCACCCGGAGCACGGGTTCGGCGCCGTGCCGGGCCGTCGACGCCCTCTCCTGAACCATCACGGCGTTCTCACCGGTCATCGCCGCGACGAGGTCGGCCTTCGGCAGCTCGGCGACCGGCGCGGTGAGGACGTGCCGGGCGTCCCGGTACACCGTCACCGTGTCGCAGATTTCGTACACCTCCTGCAGGTGGTGGCTGATGAACAGGAAGGTGACGCCTTGGCGCTGCAACTCGGCGATGTGGCCGAAGAGCCGGGTGATGGCGGCCCCGTCGAGCTGCGCGGTCGGCTCGTCGAGGATGACGAACCGGGCGCCGAACGACAGGGCCCGCGCGATCTCCACGAACTGCCGCTGTTCCACGCTCAGTTCCCGGGCCGGCCGGTGCACGTCGACGTCCACCGACCAGCGTTCCAGGAGTTCGGTGGCCGAGCGGCGCAGCGCGGCCCAGCGGACGAACCCGCCCCGGGTCTCCTGCCGGTTGAGGAACAGGTTCTCCGCCACCGACAGCTCGGGGATGATCGTCGACCGCTGGTACACGCAGGCCACCCGCGCCCGCCAGGCGTCCCGGTCGGCCAGAGCCGGGACCGGTTCCCCGCTCAGCCGCACGGTTCCGGCGTCCGGCTCGGTCAGTCCGGTGAGGACGGACACCAGGGTCGACTTGCCGGCCCCGTTGCGGCCGACGAGTGCGTGCGTCTGTCCGGGTAGGACGGTCAGGTCGGCTTCGTCCAGCGCGACCGTGGCGCCGTAGCGCTTGACCACCCCGCGCGCCTCGACGACCGGCACGGTGTTCATGTTCGCTTCCTCTCTGAAGCGTGCTGGCCGCGGGCTTCAGCTCTTGCTGTTGCCCCACAGGGACTGGTCGTCGACCTTGACGCTGCTCACCGGCCCGAACGTGGCGCCGTCCGCGGTGACCAGCGGCGCGGCCAGCTGGTCCTCCATCAGGCCGTCGCGAACCTGGATGATGGTGCTGTCGTGGTCGGTCTTGCCCGCCGTCGGCGTCTTGCCGGCGATGGCGTCCTTGACGTACTGCAGGGCGTACTTGGCGAACAGGTCCGCGGGCTGGGACACGGTCGCGTCCATCTCGCCGGCCCGGATCTTGGCCAGTTCCTCGGGGATGCCGTCGTTGGACACGATGAACACGTGCTTCGGGTCGCTCGCCGGGACCGCCAGGCCGCGCTGCTTCAGCAGCTGCAGCGTGCCGGAGAGGGCGAAGCTGGACTGCATGTAGACGCCCTTGATGTCCGGGTTCGCGGTCAGCCGGGTCTGGAGCTTCTGGGCGGCGGTGTTGGCGTCCCAGTTGGTGGCCTCGCCGAACACCGTGATGCCCGGGAAGTCCTTCTTCATGCAGTCGTTGAAGGCCTCGGTGCGGTCCCGGCCGTTGATCGAGGCGAGGTCGCCCTGCAGCATGACGACCTTGCCCTTGCCGCCGAGCTTGGTGCCGAGGAACTGGCAGGCCTTCTCGCCGTAGGCGCGGTTGTCGGCCCGCACGACCATGTAGACGTTGCCCTGGTCCGGGCGGGTGTCGACGGACACGACCGGGATCTTCTTGGTCGCGAGCTGCTGCAGCGTCGGGATGATCGCCGCGGTGTCCTGCGGCGCCATCACCACGCCCTTGACGCCCTGGCTGATCATCGTCTGCACGTTGGCCGTCAGGTTCGCGACGTCGTTCTGCGAGTTGGTGGTCTTGAGGTCGAGCCCGAACTGGCCGGCGAACTGGGGCACGTACTTGATGTAGGCGTTCCAGAAGTCGGTGTCCGAGCGCGGGTAGTCGACCCCCACGACGGTTTTGCCGCCCGAAGCGGCGGTGGTACCGCCGCCACTGCAGCCGGCCAGTGCGGCCGCGGTCAGGACGCCGGCGGTGACGACGGCGGCGGCGCGCAGGTGCTGGAACTTCATGACCTCTCCTCGTTGACAGGTTTCGGGCGGAGACGGAGGCCGGACATCCCGCCGTCCACGGCGAGATCGGTGCCGGTGGTGGCGCCGGAGTCCGGACCGGCCAGGTAGCAGATCGCCGCGGCGACCTCGTCGGCGGTGACGAGCCGGCCGGTGGGCTGGCGCGCGGCGAGCGCGGCCAGCTCGGCCGCGGGATCGTCGGCCGTGGCCAGCAGCCGGTCGATCCAGGGGGTGTGCGCGGTGCCGGGATTCACGCAGCACACGCGGATCCCTTCGGCCAGGTGGTCGGCGGCCATCGCGCGGGTGAGCGCGAGGACCGCGCCCTTCGTGGCGCTGTAGAGCGCTCGTTGCGGCAGCCCGGCGGTGGCCGCGATCGAGCAGGTGTTCACGATCGCCGCCGCGGCCGAGGACCGCAGGTGCGGCAGGGCCGCGCGGGTCACGCGCACCATGCCCACGACGTTGACGTCGAACACGCGGTGCCACTCGGTGTCGGCGTTGTCTTCGACCGTTCCTTGCGCTCCGATCCCCGCGTTGTTGACCACGACGTCCAGGCCGCCGAGGTGCGCCACCGCGGCGGCGACCGCGGCCCGTACCGAGTCGTCGTCCGATACGTCGGCCCGCACGCCGGTCAGCGGCTCCTCGACTTTTTCGTTCAGGTCGAGGCAGACGACCCGGGCGCCCCGGCGGGCCAGCATCCGCGCGGTGGCGAGCCCGATCCCGGACGCGCCGCCGGTCACGACGGCCCGGACGCCGTCGAACTCCCCGCCGCTCACGCGACCACCACCGCGTCCCGCTGCCAGGCCGGGCCCTCGGGGAACCGGTACTGCGCCACGGATTCCGCGTGCAGCCGGGCCCCGAGCCCGGGCTCCCGCGGGGCCAGGTAGCGGCCCCGCTCGATCCGGACCGGGTCGACGAAGTGCTCGTGCAGGTGGTCCACGTACTCGATGACGCGGTCTTCCTGGGTGCCGCTCACCGCGACGAAGTCGAACATCGACAGGTGCTGCACCATCTCGCACAGCCCGACCCCGCCGGCGTGCGGGCACACCGGGACGCCGAACTTCGCCGCCAGCAACAGGATCGCGATGTTCTCGGTGACCCCGGCGACCCGGCTCGCGTCGAGCTGGAGGACGTCGATCGCCTCCGCCTGCAGCAGCTGCTTGAACATCACCGCGTTGTGCGTGTGCTCGCCGGTGGCGACCTTGATCGGCGCGACCGCCCGGCGGATCGCCGCGTGGCCGAGCACGTCGTCGGGCGAGGTCGGCTCCTCGATCCAGTACGGGTCGAACTCGGCGAGGGGGCGCAGCCATTCGATGGCCTGCCCGACGCCCCAGGCCTGGTTGGCGTCGATGGCGATGCGGACGTCGGGCCCGACGACGTCCCGGGCGAGCCGCAGCCGGCGGATGTCCTCGTCGAGGTCGGCGCCGACCTTGAGCTTGATCTGGGTGAAGCCGTCCCGGACCGCCTCCGCGGAGAGGGCCGCGAGCTTCTCCGGCGAGTACCCGAGCCAGCCGGGAGTCGTGGTGTAGGCGGGGAAACCGGATTCCAGGAGTTCGGCCTGGCGGGCCGCGCGGCCCGGTTCGGCGCGGCGGAGGATGCCGAGGGCTTCGTCGCGGGTCAGGGCGTCCTGCAGGTAGCGGAAGTCGACGAGGTCGACCAGTTCCTCCGGCGGCAGCTCGGCCAGCAACCGCCAGACCGGCTTGCCTTCGCGGCGGGCCCGCAGGTCCCAGGCCGCGTTGACGATCGCGGCCGCGGCCATGTGGATGGCGCCCTTGTCCGGGCCCAGCCACCGGAGCTGGCTGTCCCCGGTCAGCCGGCGGGAGAAGCCGCCGAGGTCGGCGAGCGCGTCGGCCACCGGCATCCCGACGACCAGGGGCACCAGCGCCCGGACCGCGGCGACCTCGACGTCGTTGCCGCGGCCCACGGTGAAAGCGAGCCCGTAGCCCTCGTCGCCGGCACTCGTGCGGATGGTCACGTACGCCGCCGAGTAGTCGGGTTCCGGGTTCATCGCGTCCGACCCGTCCAGGCTCAGCGAAGTCGGGAAGCGCACGTCCACGGCGTCGATGGCGCTGATCACTTCGGCCAACGGGGCCACCTCTCATTCGGCGCAGACAACATATGTATGGCTACGCGCCGACCCATGGATTGTCCAGGCTTGGTCCGTAACACGGCAATAACTTGGACTTATAGTGAGTATCAACTACGCAACGTGGTTTAACGTATGATGACCCGCTCGACCTTTGAAAGAGACATCATATGTCTGCTACGGTCCCGGCCATGCGCTTCCAACGCCTCGGCGACCGCGGCCACGAGATCCCCGTCGTCCTCGACGAAACCGGTGCGGCGCGGGACCTGCGGTCGCTGACCCCGGAGGTCGACGGCGCCTTCTTCGCCGCCGACGGCGTCGCGCGGGCCCGGGCGGCGCTGCGCGAGGGCACCCTTCCCGCCCTGGACGCCATCGGCCTGCGCGTCGGCGCCCCGGTGGCCCGGCCGGGCCTGCTCGTCTGCATCGGGCTGAACTACTCCGACCACGCCGCGGAAACCGGGGCCGAGCCCCCCGCGGAGCCGGTGGTGTTCCTCAAGGCCACCAACACGATCGTGGGGCCGGACGACACCGTGCTCATCCCGCGCACCAGCACCAAGACCGACTACGAGGTCGAACTCGCCGTCGTGCTCGGCGGGCGGGCGCGGTACCTCGAGACCCCGGAGGACGCCGACGCGGTCATCGCCGGGTACGCCGTCTCGAACGACGTCAGCGAACGCGCCTTCCAGCACGAACGCGGCGGCCAGTGGACCAAGGGCAAGTCGTGCGAGACGTTCAACCCGCTCGGCCCGTGGCTGGTCACCCCGGACGAGGCCGGAGACCCCCAGGACCTCGGCCTGCGGCTCGCCGTCAACGGGCAACTGCGCCAGGACGGGACCACGAAGAACATGCTCTTCGGCGTCCGGCACATCGTCTGGTACCTGAGCCAGTTCATGGTGCTCGAGCCGGGCGACGTCGTGAACACCGGCACGCCGGCCGGGGTTGCGTTCGGTGCCAACGACTTCCCCTATCTGTCCGAAGGGGACGAAGTGACCGTGGAGATCGACGGCCTCGGCCGCCAGCACCACCGGATCGGCCAGGCGTGACCGGCCGGCGCGTCGACGCGCACCACCACCTGTGGCAGACCTCCGCCCGCCGCCACGCGTGGCTGGACGGCGACGACACCGCGGCCATCCGGCGCGACTTCACCCCGGACGACATGCGCGTGGCCGCGCTGGGGATGGACGCCACCGTGCTCGTCCAGGTCCTGCCGGACCTCGACGAGTCGGTCGAGTTCCTCGCGACCGCGGCCGCGGAGCCGCTCATCGCCGGTGTGGTCGGCTGGATCGACCTCACCGGCTCGCCGTCGGAGGACCTCGACCGGCTGCGGTCGTCCCCGGGCGGCGAACTGCTGACCGGCATCCGGCACCTCGTGCAGGCCGAGCCCGACCCGCGCTGGCTGGAACGCGAAGACGTGCGGGCCGGGCTCGCGGCGGTGCGGGACGCCGGGCTGGTGTACGACCTGCTCGTGCTGCCCCACCAGCTCCCCGCGGCCACCGCGGCGGTCCGGGCGCTGCCGGACCTCACCTTCGTCCTGGACCACCTCGCGAAACCGCCGATCGCCTCCGGGCAGCTCGAACCCTGGGCGACCGAACTGGCCACCCTGGCGCGGGAACCCAACGTCGTCGCCAAGCTCTCCGGTCTGGTGACGGAAGCCGGCCGGCCTTGGCGGGTCGAGGATCTGCGGCCGTACGCGGACACCGCGCTGGCCGCCTTCGGCCCGGACCGGCTGATGCTCGGGTCCGACTGGCCGGTGTGCCTGCTCGCGGGGACGTACGCGGAAGTCATGGCCGCGGCCGACAGCCTGCTCGACGGCTTGGCACCGGCCGAACAGGACGCCGTCCGCGGCGGGACCGCGACCCGCGTCTACGGGCTGGCACCGTGACGGCGACCGTCCGGCTCGCGTACGGCGAGACCGGCCTGGACCTGACCATCGACCCGGCGGTCACCACCGTGGTGACCCCGGTGCACCACCCGGTCACCGAACCCGCGGACGTGCTGCTGCGCCGGGCGTTGCGGGAACCGGTCGCCGGGCCGCCGCTGCGCGAGCGGGTGCGGCCGGGGCAGACGGTCGCGATCTCGGCGTGCGACGGAACCCGGCCGCAGCCGCGCGAACTGATGATCCCGGCGATCCTCGCCGAACTCGACGGCGTCGTCCGCCTCGAAGACGTCGTCGTCCTGGTCGCCACCGGCACCCACCGCGGCAACACCGCCGCCGAGCTGCGCGCGATGTTCGGCGACGAAGTCGCCGACACCGTCCGGATCGTCAACCACGACGCCCGCGACCGCGCGAGCCTCACCTGGCTCGGGCGCCACGGCGACGACGTCCCGGTGTGGCTCAACAGCGAGTGGGTCGCCGCGGACGTGCGGATCACCACCGGGTTCGTCGAACCGCACTTCTTCGCGGGCTTTTCGGGCGGCCCCAAGCTCGTCGCGCCCGGGCTGGCGGCCTTGGAGACCGTGCTGGTGCTGCACGACGCCCGCCGGATCGGGCACCCGAACGCCACCTGGGGGATCACCGAAGGCAATCCCGTGCACGACGACGTCCGCGCGATCGCCGCGGCCACCGGCGTCACCTTCGCCCTCGACGTCATCCTCAACCGCGACAAGGCGGTCATCGGCGCCTTCGGCGGCGACCTCCCGGACATGCACGCGGCCGCGGCCCGCGCCGCCCGCGACGTCGCCATGCGGCCGGTGCCGGCGCCGTTCGACGTCGTGGTGACCACCAACTCCGGGTATCCGCTCGACCAGAACCTGTACCAGGCCGTCAAAGGGATGTCGGCGGCGCACCGGATCACCCGGCCGGGCGGGACGATCGTGTGCGCCGCGGAGTGCCGGGACGGGTTCCCGGACCACGGCTCCTACCGGGAGGTCCTCGCGTCGGCGAGTTCCCCGGCGGCCCTGCTCGCGGAGATCGCGGCCCGTCCGGTGACCGTGCCCGACCAGTGGCAGGTCCAGATCCAGGCGAAGATCCAGGACGACTGCCGGGTCGTCGTGCACACCGGTTTCCTGACCGAGGCCGACCTCGCGACGGCCCACCTGACCCGCACCACCGACATCGCGGCCACCGTGGCCGAGGCCCTCGACCGGGCCGGGCCGGGCGCGCGGGCGTGCGTCCTCCCCGAAGGCCCCCTGACCATCCCGTACGTGGCATGAGCACCGCCGACCTCGGTTTCGCGCGCGTCGACCTCGACCGCGAAGACCGGCAGGGACTCCCGGAAGTCGTGTACGGGCCGGGGAAAACTCCCGCGCAGATCGCGGCCATCGTGCGGACGCTGCTCGCGCACAACACCGGTCCGGTGCTGGTCACCCGCGTCGACGCCGAGCCGGCTCGTGCGGTGCTGGCCGAGGTCCCCGGCGGCCGCCACACGCCCGGCGCGCGGCTGCTGGTCTGGCGCCCGGCCCCGGTGACCGCCTTCACGGTCGCGGTGGCCGCGGCGGGGACGTCCGACGGCCCGGTCGCCGAAGAAGCCGCGGAAGTCGCCGCGGCCGTCGGCCTCGCGGTGCGGACGGTCACCGACGTCGGCGTCGCCGGGATCCACCGGCTGCTGGCCGAAGCCGGACGGCTGCGCGAGGCCGACACGGTCATCGTCGTCGCGGGCATGGAGGGCGCGCTCGCCTCGGCCGTCGGCGGACTGGTGGCCTGCCCGGTGATCGCCGTCCCCACCTCCACCGGGTACGGCGCGGGCCTCGAAGGCGTCACCGCGCTGCTGGCGATGCACGCCTCCTGTGCGGCGGGCATCACCGTCGTCAACATCGACTCCGGGTTCGGCGCGGCGATGGCCGCCTTCCGGCTCGCCCAGGTGCTGCGGAGGGCACGGTGAAGACTTGCGTCATCTCGCCGTTCACCGGCCTGGCCGGGGACATGCTGCTGGCCGCCCTGGTCGACGCCGGCGCGCCGCTGGAGCGCATCCGGTCCGCCGTCGCCGCCAGCGGGCTGACGGGCTGGGAACTGCGCGTGGAGTCCCTGCTCACGCACGGGCTGACGGCGGCCCGCGCCCTCGTGGCCGTCACCGACGACGCGACCAGCCGTCCCGCGGCCGAGCTGATCGCCATGGCCGGGCGGGTCGAGCCCGCGCCGGTCGCGGACCGAGCCGTTGCCGCGCTTCGCGCGATCGCCGAGGTGGAAGGCAGGCTGCACGGGGAACCGCCCGAGCGCGTCCACCTCCACGAACTCGGCGGGCACGACACGCTCGTCGACGTCATCGGCGTCTGCGCCGCGCTGGCCGCCCTGGAAGTGTCCACTGTGTACTGTGGCGCGCTCCCCCTCGGCACCGGCACCGTCCGCACCGCGCACGGGATTCTCCCCTGCCCGGCCCCCGCGACCGCGGCACTGCTGGAAGGTGCGCGCACGGTCGGGAGCGACCTCGCCGGCGAGACGGTCACGCCCACCGCGGCCGCGCTGCTGAAGGCCGCCGAGGCCCGGTTCGAGCCGCCGCCGGAGTTCCGCCTGCTGGCCACCGGCTACGGCGCGGGCACCCGGTCGCTGCCGGACCGGCCGAACGTCGCGGTCGTGCACCTCGGCGAGCCGGTGGACGCCGGGCCCCGCACGCTGGTGGTGCTGGAGACGAACCTCGACGACGTCACCGGTGAAGTGCTCGGGCACGTCGTCGGCGAGCTCCTGTCGGCCGGCGCGCTCGACGCGTGGATCAGCCCGGTGACGATGAAGAAGGGCCGCCCGGCCCACGTCCTGCACGTGCTCGCCGAGCCGGAACACGCCGCCCGGCTCGGAAACCTCGTCCTCGCCGAAACCGGCAGCCTCGGCTTCCGCGAGTACCCGGTCCGCCGCACCGCGCTCGCCCGGGAGACCGAAACGGTCGACGTCCGCGGAATACCGGTCCGCCGCAAGCGCGGGCCGCACGGCGCGAAACCCGAGCACGACGACGTCGTGGCCGCCGCACGCGAACTCGGCCTGCCGGCCCGCGTCGTTGCGACGATCGCGGCGAGGCGCTGATGGACGGCACCCGGCTCGTCACCCACCTCGCGGGGATCGGGCGGCTCGCGGTGGCGTTCTCCGGCGGCGCCGACTCGGCGCTGGTGCTCGCGGCCGCGGTCCGCGCCCTCAGCCCGGCGGACGTGCTCGCGGTGACGGCGGACTCGGCCAGCCTCGCCGCGGTGGAACTGGCCGCCGCGCGGGAGATCGCGGCCGAGCTCGGGGTCCGCCACCTCACCCCGCCGACCGGTGAACTGGCCGAGCCGGGTTACGCGGCCAACGGGCGACGGCGCTGCTACTTCTGCAAGACCACCGTGCTCACGACGATCGCCGAGGTGGCCGTCGCCCACGGGTTCCCCGCGCTGGCCACCGGCACGAACGCCGACGACGCCGTCGACCCGTTCCGCCCCGGTGTCCGCGCGGGTGACGAGGTCGGCGTGCACACCCCGCTGCGCACCCTCGGGCTGTCCAAAGAGGACGTCCGGGCCATCGCCCGGCGCTGGGGGTTCGCCTGGGCGGACAAGCCCGCGGCCCCCTGCCTGGCGAGCCGGGTCCGGTACGGCATCCCGATCACCACGGCCACCCTGGCCCGGGTGGAACAGGCCGAATCGGCGGTGCGCACCTTCCTGGACGGCCGGGGCCTGCGCTACCGCGACCTGCGGGTGCGCGACCTCGGCGGCACGGCCCGGATCGAGCTCGACGCCGCCTTGGCCGCCGAAGTCCGCGACGATCCGCTGCTGCTGGATGCCGTGCGGGCGCTGGGTTTCGCCGAGGCCGCCGTCTCCTCCTTCCGCTCCGGCGGGCTCAACCACGAACCGGGCTGACGTCGCCGACGACCGACGTCACCCGGCGGCGTTCGCGGCGCGGTTCGCGAGGTGGGCGAAGGCCGCGCGCAGTTCCGGTGGGCCCACCACGTCGATCGCGCAGTCGAACCGCAGGAGGCCGGCCGCGAGCGCCGCCCACGACCAGGACCCGGTCACCAGCCGGGTCCTGCCGGGCGCGGCTTCCTCGGCGACACCGTCGCCGGCGAACGGTGCCACGTCGGCCGGCGGCAGGTCGAGGACCACCTCGCCCCGGCACGGCCAGGCGTCGGTGTCGGCTCCCTTGAACCGGGCGGACAGGAACGTCGCGACGTCACCGCCGGGCACCTCCCGCGGGGTGAACCGCGGCCCGTTCGGCACGCGCAGCCTCATCCGGTCGACGCGGTAGGTCCGCCAGTCCTCCCGGGCGGCGTCCCAGCCGACGAGGTACCACCGTCCACTCCGGACGACGAGGTGGTGCGGCCGCACCCGCCGCGGCTCGCCGTCCGCCGGCCGCGACGGCGCCTCGTAGTCGAACCGGACTTCCTCGGTGGCCCGGATCGCCGAGCTCAGCGCGAGCAGGATCCCGGTGTCCACCTGGACGGCCGAGCCGCCGGCCACGGCTATCTCCAGCACGTCGACGCGCTGCCGCAGCCGCGCGGGCAGCACCTGCCGCACCGTGGCCAGCGCCCGCACGGCGGCTTCCTCGATGCCCGCGCCGGTCCCGACGGCGATCCGCAGCGCCACGGCGAGCGCGACCGCCTGCTCTTCGTCGAACACCAGCGGCGGCATCCGGCTGCCCGCTTCGAGCCGGTAGCCACCTTCGGGTCCTTTGACCGCCCGGACGGGATAGCCGAGCTCCCGCAGCCGGTCGACGTCCCGGCGCACGGTCCGTTCGCTGACGCCCAGCCGGCCGGCGAGCAGCGAGCCCGGCCAGTCCCGGCGGACCTGCAGCAGGGACAGCAGCGAGAGCAGGCGACCCGAGGTCGCCGTCGAGGAAGCGACCGGCACGACTTCCATGGTGCCACGAGAAGCGGACGTTCCCTGACCGCTACGGCTGACACGGTGGCTCTCGTCGGAACACCCACGAAAAGGACCCACCATGTCGCTCAGCGCTGTCGCCCACCTCAACTTCACCGGCCAGGCCCGCGAGGCCCTCGAGTTCTACCAGTCGGTCTTCGGCGGCCAGGCCACGTTCGTCACCTACGGCGACTTCGGGATGCCCGCCGAACTGCCCGACGCGGGCAAGGTGGTGTTCGGCCAGGTCACCGCGGACAACGGCTTCAGCGTGCTGGCCTACGACGTCCCGGGCACCGACGGCCCGGCCACCCCGGCCGCGCCCACGACCCGCCGCGAGAACGGCACGACCATCACGAAGGAGAAGTTCTTCCTCTCCGTCCGCGGCGCCACCGTCGACGAGGCCACCCCGGTGTGGAAGGGGCTGGCGGAGGGCGCGACGGTCGTCGAAGAGTTCGGCCCGGCCCCGTGGGCGCCGGCGTTCGGCATGCTCGTCGACCGCTTCGGCGTCACCTGGATCATCGACGTCGCGGCCGGGTACCAGGGCTGACCCTTCCCGGCGGTGGGATGCCCGGCACCCGGCGCATCCCACCGCGTCCCGACCTCCGGAGACTTCCTTGCAGACCAGACCCCTCGGCCGGACCGGCATCCAGGTCAGCACGTTCACCCTGGGCACGATGATGTTCGGGCCGTACGGCAATCCCGACCCCGACGCGTGCGTCCGCATCGTCCACCACGCGCTCGACCACGGCATCACCACCATCGACACCGCCGACGTCTACGGCGGCGACGGCGAAAGCGAGCGGATCGTCGGGAAGGCCCTGCGCGGCCGTCGCGACGACGTCGTCCTCGCCACCAAGGGCAACGGCCCGATGGGCGCCGGCCCGAACGAGCGGGGCAACTCACGGCGCTGGATCATCTCCGCCGTCGAAGGCTCCCTGCGCCGTCTCGGCGTCGACCACCTCGACCTCTACCAGCTCCACCACCCCGAACCCGGCACCGACATCGAGGAACCGCTGAGCGCCCTGACCGACCTGCTGCGTGCGGGCAAGGTGCGGGCCATCGGGCACTCCAACCTCCCGGCCTCCGACATCGTCGAGGCGCAGTGGGTGGCGCAGCGGCGTGGCCTGGCGCGGTTCCGCACCGAACAGCTGCACTACTCGCTCCTCGACCGCGGCGCGGAACGCGAGATCCTGCCGGTGTGCCGGCGCCACGGGCTCGGGGTGCTGGTGTGGAGCCCGCTGTCGATGGGGCTGCTCACCGGCCGGTACCGCAGGACCGGCGGCGAACCGGCCTCGGCCGGCCGCCTGCACTGGGTGCCGCGGCACCTGACCGACGAACGCAAGCTCGACGTCGTCGAAGCCCTTCTCCCCCTGGCCGATCAGGCGGGGATTCCCTTGCGGCACCTCGCCTTGGCGTTCGTCACCGCCCACCCCGCGGTCGCCTCGGCGATCATCGGCCCCCGCACCGAAGAACACCTGGCCGACCTGCTTGCCGGCGC
>NZ_MUMI01000423.1 GCF_002155975.1 Amycolatopsis kentuckyensis | reverse complement strand
CGCGCCCGCCACACCGGTGTCTCGGAACTGGACCGCGTGCTCGGCGGCGGCCTGGTGCCGGGCGCGGTGGTGCTGCTCGCGGGTGAGCCGGGTGTCGGCAAGTCGACCCTGCTGCTCGAAGTCGCCTACCAGTGGGCGAAGACGGTCGACCGGTCCCTCTACGTCACCGGCGAGGAGTCCGCGGGCCAGGTCCGGTTGCGCGCGGAGCGAACGGGCAACGTCCACGACCGGATGTACCTGGCCGCCGAGAGCGACCTTTCGGCCATCCTCGGGCACGTCGACGACGTCAAGCCGGGGATGCTGATCGTCGACTCGGTGCAGACCATGGCGTCCCCGCAGGTCGACGGCTCGCCCGGCGGCGTGACGCAGGTCCGCGCGGTGACGTCCGGGCTGGTCGCGCTGGCCAAGGAGCGCGGGCTGCCGGTGGTGCTGGTGGGGCACGTCACGAAGGACGGCTCGGTGGCCGGCCCGCGTGTGCTGGAGCACCTGGTGGACGTCGTGCTGCAGTTCGAGGGCGACAAGCACTCGACGCTGCGGATGCTCCGCGGCATCAAGAACCGGTTCGGCGCGTCCGACGAGATCGGCTGCTTCGAGCTGCAGGAAGAAGGCATCGTCGGGGTACCGGACCCGTCGGGCCTGTTCATGACCCGCACGGCCGAGCCGGTGTCCGGCACGGCGATCACCGTCTCGATGGAGGGCAAGCGGCCGCTGCTGGGCGAGGTCCAGGCGCTGGTGTCGGCGACGGCGGCCCCGCAGCCGCGGCGCGCGGTCAGCGGCCTCGACTCCGCGCGGGTGGCGATGGTGCTGGCGGTGCTGGAGAAGCGCGGCGGGCTGAAGCTCGGCGACAAGGACGTCTACGCGGCCACGGTCGGCGGCATGAAGATCACCGAGCCGGGCATCGACCTGGCGCTGGTGCTGGCGCTGACGTCGAGCTTCGAAGACGTGGCTTTGTCACCTCGGCTCGTTTCGGTGGGCGAGGTCGGGCTGGCCGGCGAGATCCGGCGCGTGCCGAGCGTGGGCCGCCGCCTGGCGGAGGCGGCCCGGCTCGGGTTCACGCACGCACTGGTCCCGCCGGACTCGGGCAAGCCGCCAGCCGGGATCCGGGTCCTGGAGGTGGCGAACGTCGCGGACGCGCTGAACGCCGCCGGCCACGCGCGCTGAACGCTGCCGGGCTCGCGCGCTGGACGCTGGCGGGCTCGCGCTGGATGCTGGCGGGCTCGCGCTGGATGCTGGCGGGCTCGCGCGGTGGATGCTGGCGGCCACGCGCGCTGAACGCTGCCAGGCCCGCGCGCTGAACGCCGCCGGCCATGCGCGCTGGACGCCGCCGGGCTCGCGCGCTGGACGCCGCCGGCCATGCGCGCGGATCACCCTGACGTCCGCGTGATGGCGAAGGAGTACGTCGCCGCCGGGGCGTCCGGCTTTCCCGGTGGTGGCGGCAGCTGCTGGGTTTCCGTGGTCGCCGCTGGGGGCGTGTAGCTCGGCCGCTGCCGGCTGGTGGTCAGCGGCACCTGGTCGGAGCGGGTGATCACGGGGGTGGGCTGCGCCGCGTCCCAGGCGAGCAGCTGAGCCGTCGCCGGGTCGAGGTACAGCCGCTGGTTCGAGTCCTTGGCGCCGAGGATCGTGGCGGGCCTGCCGTCCGGGGTGTGGCCGGCCACCACGAACGCGGCGTTGACGTCGCGGAAGGCGTCGGCCAGCGCGAGCCGGACGTCCTTCGGGACCAGGCCCAGTTCCAGGACGCTGCGCACCATGGTGAGCGACTCGGTGGCGGTGTGCTGCCGGCCGTTGTCGGCGGGCGTGATGGTGTCGAGCGCCAGCCGTTTGAGCAGCTTGCCCCGGTCCGGGACCAAGGTGGCGACGAAGGCGGCGTCCGGCTGCAGCCACTTCTGCAGCGGCGTGTTCCAGTGTGGTTTGGCGACGCCGTTGTCCGGCGGATCGCCGGGGAACAAGCCACCCGGGCCGAACTCGTCCTTGGGCGTCAGGTTCACCTTGACGTCCTTGCTCGTCTCCGCCTCGATGCCGTGCACGACGCCCGTCCACATCGTCCGCCGGTGCCAGACGCCGGCGGGGTCGGCCGGGATCCACAACTCCACCTTCTGCTGGACCCAGGCCGGGCGCCCGAAGATGAGGTCGGGGGACCAGCCGAGCTTCTGCGCGTAGCGGAACTCGCCGGGCGCCAGCGGGCGGTCGAGGTCGGGGAGCGCGGCGGGCTGCGACGTCTCCGGCGGGTCCGGCGTCCACACGGCGGCGGCGACGCCGAGCCCGCCGACCAGGGTGACGACGGCCGCCGCCACGGCGAGCCAGCGCCACGCCCCGGCCCGCCGCGACCCGGCTGGTGGAGCCTCTTCGACGCCGGCCGCCGCGAGCAGGGACGCGCGGGCGAAGGCCAGTCCCTCTTCGTCGCCGACGTCGTTGTTCAGGTCCTCGAGCGCCGCGTCGAGTTCGGCTTCGGACCAGATCTTCCGGACGTTGTCTTCACGCAAGGTCCTGCACCTCCTCGGGGGTCGGGGCGTTCGTCCTGAGCCAGCGTCTGATCCGGTGCAACCGCGACCGGACGGTACCCGGCGGGATGCCCAGCGCCTCGGCGACCTCGGCCGGCTCGAGCCCGGCCCACGAGACGAGCAGCAGGGTGTCGCGATCGGCCGGGTTGAGCCGGGCCAGGGCACCGGCCAGCTGCGCGGCCCGCACCTGCGCGTCGACCTGCTCGGCGACACGGCCGTCGTGGGCCGCGTGACTGGCTTCGCCGGTCCGCGCGAGCCGCGCGGTGGCCTGCAGCCCGCGCAGTTCGGACCGCACGTGGTGGCGCAGCAGGTTGGTGGCGATGCCGTAGAGCCACGACCGGGCGGTGCCCAGTTCGGGCCGGTAGGTCTCCCGCCGCCGCAGCGCGACCAGGAAGGTTTCGGCGACGAGATCGTTCGCCGGTTCGGCCCCGACGCGGCGGGCCAGGTACCGGCGCAGCTGCGCGGCGTGGGCGTCGAAGAGCCGCCCGAACGCCGGCCCGGGCTCGGGTCCGCCCAGGTCCGGGCGGTCGTGCCCCCAGAGCTCGGAGCCCTCGTGGATCACCTGCATACCCCCAGTTGCCCGCAGCGTTCGCGAGCGTTCACGGGCGAACTGTGCCATGCCGGGGCGGCGCTCCGGGCCGGGGGCGCCGAGCCAGGGCACCCCCGCCACCGGAGGACTACTCCGCCTAGACGCCCAGCAGTCCCCAGTAGACCGCCCAGGGGACGAACACCACGCCGCCGGCCAGCGGGAGGCCGAGGCGGACACCGCGGTTGCGCCACCACGCCACCGCCGTGCCGATGGCGGCGGCCACCGCGCCCAGTGACAGCAGCTGCAGCGCCAGCCACGGCAGCGGACGGCCGGCGACCACCGGGCCCAGCCCCTTGCCCATCGTCAGCTGGATCAGCACGTCGACGACCAGGAAACCGAGCACGGCGAGCAGTCCGGTCGCCGACAGCCAGCGGGCCGGCCGCGCGGCGGGACCGCGCCGGACCAGCGGGTACCAGGCGAACGCCACCAGCAGGAACGCCAGGACGGCGAGCTGCAGCCACGTCGGCTCGTACCAGGCGAGCGGTGTCACGGTGTTGCTCGGCCGGTCCTGCGCCGGCGGTTCGTCGGCCGTCGACGCGGTGGGCGGGTTGTTCACCCAGCTGCCCACCAGTTCGAGGTAGCCGGGCGCGTACCCGGGCAGCTTGTCGAAGCCGTCGGTGGTGCGGCGCAGCTGGTGCTGCGCGTCCGGGAAGACCCGCAACGTGTGGTGCGCCACCGATTCCCGGAAGATCCGGACCGCTTCACCCGGCGGCGTCAGGATGTCCTTCGCGCCCCACACCCCGAGCACCGGCTGACGCAGGCTCTTCAGCACCGGCACCGGGTCGTGGTGCGGCTCCGGGAACACCCCGCCGCCGGCGAGCTGGCGGAGCATCGTCGACGACGCCATCCGCACGAGCGAACCGTCCATTCCCAGCCGCCGCAACTGGTTCTCGACCGCCCACGACTGCTGCCGCGACGGCTCGACCCCGTTCGCGCCCAGCGTCACCACGAAAGCGACGTCCGAAGAACGCGAAGCCGCCAGTGGCGCCACCCAGCCGCCTTCGCTCAGCCCCCAGACGCCGACCCGCGCCGGATCGACGTCGGATCGCTTGCGCAGTACCGAAACCGCGGCCAGTGCGTCGTCCGCGAGGGTCGAGTACGACCGTTCGAACTGCGAATAGCCCTCGGTGCGCTTGTCGTAGATGAGCGTCACGATGCCTTGCCGCGCAAAGGCTTCGGCCTGGTCGCGGTAGTCGTCCCGGCTGTGGGCCCCCGAGCCGTGGACCATCACCAGGCCCGGCAGTTTCGTGCCGCCGGGCGGTGCGACGACGGTGCCGTGCAAGGTCACGCCCCCGTTGGTGAAAGTCACTTCGCTGTCCGATGCCGATGCCGATGCCGATGCCGATGCCGATGTCGACGCCGACGCCGGTGGCGCGAGCGCCGTGACCGCCAGGATCACCCCGGCCAGTAGAACTGCCTTCCGCATGGAAAACCCCCTGATGTCATGTCATTCCCCTGGATCCGGGAACGCGAGCCAGCGCACGAGCACGCGCCGCGCTTCCGGTGACCGGTCGTCCTCGGTCCGCCAGTACCGGCGGAACAGCTCCATGTAGTCCTGCCAGAACCGCTGCAGTTCCTCTTCGGTGAGCCACGTGCCCCCACGCGCGAAGAGCAGTGCGTCCGGCCAGTCGCCGGGCAGCTCCTCGCGCTTTTCCGCGAACCGGTTGAGCTTTTCGAGGTCGTCCTCGAACCCCTGCCGCTGCATGTCGTCGAACAGCGTCCGGGATTCGGCGCTCTGCTCACTGCGGCGCGGCCAGCGGATGTCCCGCCGCCGCGTCCGCCACCACCGTTCCTTGCCCCGCGCGAGCTCCGGGACGTCCTCGACGAACCCGAACCGGGCCAGCTCCCGCAGGTGGTAGCTGGTCGCGCCGGTGTTCTCGCCCAGGTCCTTGGCGAGCTTCGTGGCCGTCGCCGGGCCTGCGGAGAGCACGCCGAGGATGCGGCGGCGCAGCGGGTGGGTGACGGCTTTGAGGGCATCCGGATCGAGCTCTTCCGGTGGTGGAGCGCTGGTCATGGCCCCACTGTAGCCGTGCAAAGAAGATTGTGCAAAGAAATCTCTGCAACTCGGCGCAGACCGGTGCCCGGGAGGGCCGGCGTGTGTTCGTCTAAAGTGGACTCACCAGATCGGGTGGTCGCTGTACTTCCGGAGCGTCTGCACGGACGGCCGCAGGTAGAACATCCCGGCCAGGAACCCCATGGTGGCGAAGGCGAGCGTGGAGAACGTCGTCAGCAGGTCAGGCGCCCGCAGCTCCGCCGTGTCGCGCCACACGCGGAACACGATCGGCACCGCGAACGAACCGAGGATCAGCACCAGCGTCAGCAGGTACGTGAACAGCAGCGCGCTGCGGGTCGCCCCGGCGCTGGCCACCACCAGGTAGTCGCCGCGGAGGCAGCGGCGGCAGGTCAGGACCAGCACCGCGACCGCCAGCACGCCCAGCGGGGGGAGCACCGCCGCGGCCTTGCCGAGGAGCGTGTCCGGGAACGCGTGGCCGTGCACGATGCCCTGCAGGTACGTCGTCAGGCCGAACAGCAGCACCATCCCGGCGATCATCGAGCAGCCGACCACCACCGAGCCCCAGCGCACCCGGTCGGCGAACCGGGGCGGCAGCGGCACGAACTCGACCTGCCCGAACGTCCCCTGCACCCGCCTCACCTCCAGCGCACTGAAGGCCACCATAAGGGCACTGGGTGCCGTCATGGTGGCCTTCAGGGGCTTTCGGACCGAAAGGGCTAACTCGCCGCCAGCAAGTTGGCGCAGCGGATGAGCCCGATGTGCGAATAGGCCTGCGGGTGATTGCCGAGGGACCGTTCCGCGATCGGGTCGTACTGCTCCGGCAGCAGGCCGGTCGGGCCGGCCGCCGCCACGATCTGGTCGAACAGCTCCTGGGCCTCGGTGCGCCGCCCGGTGAGCAGGTACGCCTCGATCAGCCAGGCCGCGCAGATGTGGAAGCCGCCCTCGCCGCCCGGGAGGCCGTCGTCGCGGCGGTAACGGTACACAGTGGACCCACTGCGCAGCTCCGCCTCGATCGCGGTCACCGTCTGCTGGAACCGCTCGTCGGCCGGGTCGATCAGGCCGGTGAGACCGACGAACAGCGAGGCCGCGTCGAGGTCCGTGCCGTCGTAGGCCGTGGTGAACGCCTGGACCTCGTCGTTCCAGCCGTGCTCCAGCACGTCGGCGGCGATCGCGTCGCGCAGGGACGGCCACTGGTTCGGCACGTCCCGGCCGTACTGCTCGCCCAGCTTGATCGCGCGGTCGATGGTCACCCAGCACATCACCCGGGAGTAGACCCGGTGGCGCGGCACGTGCCGCTCCTCCCAGATCCCGTGGTCCGGCTCGTTCCAGCGCCGCGTCACGGCTTCCGCCATGGCGCGGACCATCTGCCAGTCCTCGTCGCGCAGCTCGTGGCGGGCCGCCGCGAGGGTCTGCACGAGTTCGACGACCGGGCCGAAGACGTCCAGCTGCACCTGGTGGTTCGCCAGGTTGCCGACGCGAACCGGGCGCGAACCGGCATAACCGGGCAGCGACTCGATGACCGCTTCGGCGCCGATGACGCTGCCGGCGAGGGTGTACAGCGGGTGCAGGCGCTCCGGGCCGGCCAGCGTGGCGAGCACGCCGTGCAGCCACCGCAGGTAGCCCTCGGCCTCCTCGATCGAGCCCAGGTGCACGAGCTCCCGCACGGTCATCGCGGCGTCGCGGATCCAGCAGTAGCGGTAGTCCCAGTTGCGGACGCCGCCGATCTCCTCCGGCAGCGACGACGTCGCCGCCGCCAGCACGCCGCCGGTGTCGGTGTTGACCAGGCCGCGCAGCGTCAGCGCCGAGCGCAGCACCAGGTCGGTCTGCACCTTGGGCAGCTGCAGCTTCGACGTCCACTCGCTCCAGTAGCGGCCCGCGCGGTCCCGGCGTTCCACTTCGGACAGTTCGTGCGGGCCGAGGTCGGTGGTGCCGCAGCGCAGCTCCAGCACGACCGGCTGGGTCGGCGTCGGCTGCACCAGCGCGGACGCGGTGTCGTGCAGGCCGTCGGAGGTGATGGTCCACTCGACGCCCGGCGAGTACAGCACGAACGGCTCCGACGTGCCGAGCACCCGGACGCCGCCGTCGGTGACTTCCAGCTTCACCGGCACGCCGCCGAACTCGGGCCGCGGCGCGAACGTGACGCTCGCCGCCGCTTCGCCCGAGACCACGCGGACGAGGTCCGTGCGGTGCGGTGCGCTTTCCGGCTCGAGGTAGTCGGTGACGAGCAGGCGCGACCAGCGCGTTTCGACCGTCATCGTGTTCGGCAGGTAGCGCTGGCCGAGCGGCAGGCCGTTGCGGTGCGGCTTGATGGAGAAGTGGCCGGCCCCCTCGCCGCCGAGCAGGTCGGCGAACACCGCGGGCGCGTCCGGGCCGGGGTGGCACAGCCAGGTCAGCTTGGCGTCCGGCGTCAGCAGCGCGACCGAGCGCTCGTTGGCCAGCATCGACAGCCGCTCGATCGGCGGGGCCGACTCGCCGTAGAGCCAGTTGCGGCGTTCCTCGAGGAGGAAGCCGAGCACCAGCGCGACGTCGACGGTGTCGGGCACGCGGAACGCGGCGAGGGTCTCGCCGTCGCCGACCTTGATGCCCAGGTCCGGGCCGGAGAGCCGGGCGAAGGCCTTCTCGTCGGTGACGTCGTCGCCGAGGAAGATCGCCGCCGTGGCGCCCACCTGGTGGCGCAGGATGTCCAGCGCGCGGCCTTTGTCCGTTTGGACGACCGCCAGCTCGACCACCTCCTTGCCGTCGGTGGTCGAGACGCCTTCCCAGGTCGACGGTCCGGAGTGGACGGCCGCGAGCACGCGGCGGCCCGCCTCGTGCTCGGCGCGGCGGACGTGCACCGCGATGCTCGCCGGCTTGACCTCGAGCGACACCCCCGGGACGTCCAGCACGAGTTGTTCGAGCTCGGACTCCAGCCGCCGGTGCAGCTCCCGCGCCTTCTCGTCGAGGGCGTGGATGAAGCCGATGTCGAACTCGGAGCCGTGGCTGCCGACGAGGTTCACCTCGGACGGCAGCCGCGACAGCGTGGCCAGGTCACGAAGCGCACGGCCGGAGATGACCGCCGTGGTGGTCTCGTGCAGACCGGCGAGCGATCTGAGGGCCCCGACGGACTCCGGCAGCGGGCGTGCCTCGTCCGGGTTGAGCGTGATGGGTGCCAGCGTGCCGTCGTAATCGCAGGCGACCAGCAGACGCGGAGTACGGGCGATCTGGACGATCGCGCGCCGCAACTCGGCGGGCAGGGCCTCGGCAGTCAACACTCCTCCTCAGGAGCTCGTGCATGGGTCGGGGGACTATGTCAGTCGACCGCCTCCGTACCCAAGGCCTGGAGGAACGAGCGCGCCCATCGGTCAACGTCATGAGTGAGGACCTGGCGACGCATGGCGCGCATCCGGCGACGGCCCTCTGCCGGGTCGAGGGTAATGGCAGCCACTAGTGCGTCCTTCACCCCGTCCAGGTCGTGGGGGTTCACGAGGAATGCGCTAGAGAGCTCCGCGGCGGCACCCGCGAACTCGGAAAGCACCAGCGCACCGCCCAGATCGTGCCGCGCGGCGACGTACTCCTTGCACACCAGGTTCATGCCGTCGCGCAGCGGTGTCACCACCATGACATCCGCAGCGGAGAAGAAGCCGGCCAGTTCGGTGCGGTCCACGGACTGGTGCAGGTAGTGCACGACCGGGTGGCCGACGCGGGAGAACTCGCCGTTGATCCGGCCGACCATCTGCTCGATCTCGCCGCGCATCCGCTGGTAGTGCTCGACGCGCTCGCGGCTCGGGGTGGCGAGCTGGACGAACGTGACGTCGTCCGGCTGCAGCCTGCCCTCGTGCAGCAGCTCGTGCAGCGCCTGCAGCCGCAGGTCGATGCCCTTCGTGTAGTCGAGGCGGTCGACGCCCAGCAGGACCGTCTTGGGGTTGCCGAGGTCGCGCCGCAGCTGGGCGGCCCGCTCCTGGACGCCCTTGGTGCGCGCGAGGCTGTCGAGGCCCGCGGCGTCGATCGAGATGGGGAACGCGCCGACCCGCACGGTCCGGTCGCCGACCTGCATGGTGCCCGGCCGCGACCGGACGCCGACCGCGCCGCGCGTCGACTCGAGGCCGATCAGCTGGCGGCACAGCCACAGGAAGTTCTGCGCCCCGCCGGGGCGGTGGAAGCCGACCAGGTCGGCGCCGGTGAGGCCGCGGATGATCGCGGCGCGCCACGGCATCTGCATGAACAGCTCGACCGGCGGGAACGGGATGTGCAGGAAGAAGCCGATCCGCAGGTCCGGTCTCAGCTCGCGCAGCATCGCCGGCACCAGCTGGAGCTGGTAGTCCTGGATCCACACGGTCGCGCCCGTGGCGGCGACCTCGGCGCTGGCCTGCGCGAACCGGCGGTTCACCTTGACGTAGCTGTTCCACCACGCGCGGTCGAACACCGGGCGCTCGACGACGTCGTGGTAGAGCGGCCAGAGCGTCGCGTTGGAGAAACCTTCGTAGTAGTCGCGGACTTCGTCGGCGCTCAACGAAACCGGGTGCAGCACCAAGCCGTCGTCGTCGAATTCCTCGACGTCGACGTCGGGTACGCCCGGCCAGCCCACCCAGGCGCCCTTCCTCGACCGCAGGAACGGCTCCAGCGCCGACACCAGCCCGCCCGGGCTGGCCGTCCACCGGCGTTCGCCTTCGGAGGTGCGTTCGAGGTCCACCGGTAGCCGGTTCGCCACCACGACGAAATCGGCCTGGTTCCCGTTCTCCTTCTGGTCACTCACGTCGCCTGCTCCTCGCGTCCTGGGTCGCGGCCCCAGAGTGAAACCCTATCGCGTGAGCGATGAACATTCGGTGACCGCGGTGTTACTCCAAGCTCCGCTCGGTCGGCTCGAGCGGACCAGCCATGCGTGGTCCGGCGAACCGCCGCTCGAGGCGACCCAGTCCGGTGCGCACCGGCTGGGCCAGCCATTCCCCGAGTACCACGCCCGCTGCCAGGGCAAGCCCGATTGCGACGGCCGTCATGAGGGTGGAGATGTTGCCGCTCGGCTCGACCCCGATCTGGTACAGACCACGGTAGGTCGACAGGCCGGGAAGCAGCGGAGTGATCCCGGACACGGCGACCACCAGTGGAGTAACGCCGAGCCGGCGGGCGAGCACGCCGCCGCAGAACCCGACCAGCGTCGCGGCGATCGCGGACGAGCTGACGCCGTCCAGCTTGGCCAGCATCAGCGAGCCGTAGACGGCGGCGCCGATGCCGCCCGCGGCCGCCGCGACCAGCATGGCGCGCATCTTGGAGTAGCTCGCGAGCGCGAAGCAGGCGGCGGCGCCGGCCCCGCCGAGCACGACGAGCGGCAGCTGCTGCGGCGTCGAGCCGGTCACCTCGGGCAGCGGGGTGCGCGGCAGGCCGAGCATGACGGCGATCCGCAGGGCGAGCACGACCCCGGCGATCAGGCCGGCCGACATCAGCGCGGTCTCCATGGTGCGGCCGGCGGCGGTGACGTTGTAGCCGGTGATGGCGTCCTGCACGGCCGAGACGGTGGACAGCCCGGACAGCAGCACGGTGACCGCGGCCGCGACGACCAGCGTCGGCTTGTCGGTGGTCAGGACGTTGCTGCTGACGATGACCATGGCCGAGAGCGTCGCGACCAGGCCGCCGATCACCTGCTGGAAGAAGAACGGCAGCCCGTAGCGGTTCACGACCCGGCCGACCCGGTCGATGACCCCGCTGATGACGAACGCGACGAGCGCGATGTCGAACCCGCCGCCGAGCAGGATGGTGACGAACGCGGCGACGCCGCCCCAGGACAGCGTCGCCACCCAGCGCGGGTACGGGTGCGGCGCGGAGGTGATCCGCTCCAGCTCGGTCTGCGCCTGCTCGGCGCCCATGTGCCCGCGGACGATCCTGCGGACGAGCTTCTCGGTCTCGGTCAGCCGCGTGTAGTCGAGGCTGCGGCTCCGCACGACGCGCAGCGCGGTGATCGGCGTCAGGTCGGTGCCGCGGTGGCAGGTGACGGTGATCGACGTGAAGATGACGTCGACCTCGCAGTGCGGCAGCCCGAGCGCGCCGGCGATGGC
>NZ_MUMI01000422.1 GCF_002155975.1 Amycolatopsis kentuckyensis | reverse complement strand
AACCCGGACCTCGCGCTGGCCAACCGGACGTTCCCGGACCAGCAGTCCCTGCAGATCGCCCGCGCGGAAGCGGCGGCCCGGGCGGCCGAGCAGGCGCGGGCGAACCCGGACCTCGCGCTGGCCAACCGGACGTTCCCGGACCAGCAGTCCCTGCAGATCGCGCAGCGCCTGCTGGACAACGCCGGTCAGCAGCTGCAGGCCGCCGTCGACGGCTGCCAGAACGTCCAAGACGCGGCGAAGCAGCTCCAGCAGGAGCACACGGACGCCGCGGCCCGGGTGGCCGAACAGCTGCGGACGGCGAAGGAGGCGGCCCCGGACGAGCCGGACCTCCTCGACAAGCTGGGTGACGCTGTCGGCGGGGCGCTGGCCGACCTGTCGAACACCCTCGCGGACGGCGTCGACGAGGCGTGGAACTTCGTCCAGGACCACGCCGAGGTGCTCTCCAAGGTCTCCGATGTGGTCGGCGACCTGGGGAACGTCCTCGGCGTGGTGGGTGACTTCCTGCCGGATCCGGCCGGGACGGTCGTCGGCGCGGTGGCCGCCGAGCTGGGGTTCGCCGCGTTGACCGGGCACGGGGTAGCCGCACTGGCGGGGGCCGACGTGGCGCCCGAGACCCTGGTATTCGATGCGGCAGGCGTCGCGACCACGCTGATCGGCCTCGCCCCGGGTGTCCCGGACTGGGTGGTCAAGGGGACGGCCTACGGCCTCCTCCGTGAGCAGGAGATCGGCGAAGTCGTCGGGGGCGACAAGTTCGAAAGCCCGCTGGACGACTTCAAGAACTACTGGGTACCGAAGAACGCCGAGCAATGGGCCGCGGCCGGGGTCTCCTGGGCCGGGGTGGCGTTCTGGAACGCGGCCGATGCCGGCGTGCAGGCCGACAGCGCGCCGGAGCGCCGGCGTGCGCGGGCGGAAGACGAGGTGTGGAACTGATGCCTCTGGAAATCGACCTGCCGCCCGGGTTCTCGGGCATGCCGGTGGGCAGCGACGACCGGCTCAACCGCGGGCACGCCTGGATGGTGGCCGAAAACGTGGCCTCCGGCACGAGCGTCGAACAGTTCGGCAGCTACCTGATGGCGCTGGTGCCGACCATGCAGGCCAACGGCATCCGGGTGTTCGGCAAGTTCGCCGTCGGCCCGCGGAAGGGTGACGTGGCCACTTTGACACTCGGCGTGGCGCACTGGCCGGAAACCGCGCCCGGCAGCCGGGACGCCCTCGTCGCGGCGATGGCCGAGGAGTACCGCGGCCGGCACAAGCGCGCGGTGGTGCAGCCGGTCCGGCTCCCGATCGGCCCGGCCGTCGTGGCGATCAGCGGTGGCGAGTTCCACCTGCCCGAGCGGGACGTGCGCACCCAGATCAAGGCGGAGTACCAGATCCCCCTGCCGGACGGCCGGTCCGTGGTGATCCTGTCCGTCGTCGCGGAGTCGGAAGACGCGTGGCCGGCGATCGCCGAAGCGACGGCGAGGGTGGCGTGGAGCCTTCGAGCCGGACCGGTGGACTGATGGATGCCAACGCAGCGGCCTCCACGATCGGGTCCGTCGTCGGCTTCGTGCTGTGCGGCGGGTTGATCACCGCGGGCCTGACTGTGTCGATCATCCGGTTCTCGCGTTCACGACGTCCGCGAGAGGCTCAGCTGAACCGGGTCGCCTCCATGCTGAACGGGTGCCGGGTCGCGTACCTCTCGAAGATCGAGACCTCGCTGTCTCCACAGGAGCTGGCCGCCCTCGCCTGGAGTCGCGGCTACCTCATGGCCGACCACCGGTTCACGAAGTACTACGAATTCGTCTACGCACCGAATCCCGGACCGTGGCGGGGGAGGCCATGAACACCGCACAGCTCATCGAGGAAATGCGCTGGCAGCTCAGGCAGATCGAAGACCGCAAGGCCGAGAATCAGCGCCTCCTCGCCGGCATCGCCGGAAGCGACCACACGACCGTCGTCTCGCCGGATCGGTCTGTCACGGTGCTCGCCGGGCCCGGTGGGGTCGTCAGCGAGGTGCGGCTCGCGCCCGAAGCCATGCGGTTCGACGCCGGCACGCTGAGCCGGACCATCACCGCGGCCATCCGGGAGGCGGTCGCCGCCGGGGGACGGCCGGCCGAGATGCCGCAACCGGCCGGGGTGCCACAACCAGCCGTGCCACCGCGGCCGGCCGAGTGGCCCCGCCAACCGCCGCCGTCGCGCAGGCCGGTCCCCGCGGACGACGACGATCCCTACGACACCGTCTTCGACGTCTAGGCCGGCGGCGGCTGCTCGCTCCGCTTCGCGGCCGCCCGCTTGGCCCGCCACCCCAGCGCCAGCACCGCCTGCACCAGCTCCTGGTAACTCGGCTTGACTTCCTCGAGGTACCGCTCGAGGTAGGCCGCGCGCGCCGTGGGGACCGGGCGTGGGTTGTCGCCCGGGTCGAGCCACGGCAGGCCCTGGATGTTGTGCAGCGCCATCTTCCACCAGCGTGTCGCGCGCTCGGCCGCCCTTGCTTCGCGGTCGGTTGCCACTTCGATCGCGGCCGAGGCCGCCTCGATCTCCGACTCCAAGGCCTCCGCCCGGGCCAGTTCCCACTCGCGCAGGTTCTCCGCCGACCCCCGGGAGAGGGCGATGATTTCCTTGTACCGCATGGCCGCGGTGGCGTCGTCGGTCATTGCGCGTTCTCCGGACGCTGGAACGGGATGATCACTTCGGGTGCGCCGTGCGTCGTGCGGTCGAAGAACAACGCGCGGCCCGGACGTGGTGACCAGTGCACGACCTGGCCCGCCGCGAACGGGGACAGCTCGTTGCCCTGGACGTCGAGCGCGGCCCACGTGCCGATGTCGTCGGTGCCGCCGAAGCCCAGCGTGTCCTTGAGCCGGGCGATGCTGCGCCACCAGCCGATCGTGTGGATGCCGTGGCCCGGCCCCTGTTTGAGCACCACCCGCAGGTGGTCGAGGCCGCTCTTCAACTGGCCGACCGCTTTGGCTTCCAGCGCGGGCAACGCCGCGTCGACGCCGTACAGCAGCAGCACCTTCGCACCGCCGGACATCGAGCCGGTCATCGACTCCAGGACGCCCGTCAGGTCGTCCACCAGCGTCGCAGCGTGGTGGTCGACGTCACGCAGCCGTGAGGCCAGCTCCATCGCCGCGTCGGCGCACGCCTCGATCGGACAGTGCAAGATGAACTCGACTTCGCCCTGTTCGTACTGCCGGGACAGCGACCGCGCCGAGGAGTCCATGATGGACAGTGCCTCGGCGGTCGCCGAGCCGAGCACCGCGACGTTGCGGCCCGGCGCCCGGGGCAGGTCGACGCCGCACGCCGTCTCGGTCACGTCGATCGACTGGCCGAGCAGGGCCCGCGGCTTCGAGTTGGGCTTGAGGTCCAGGTACGCCGGGAACCGTTCCAGGACCGGCTGGTGCGCGCCGTCGAACAGGCGCGGCCGCGGGAAGTGGCCCGCGTACGCCTCCCACAGCCGGTGCTGCAGCCGGACGAACACGTTCTTGCTGCTCGCGTCCGGGATGTGGGCCAGCTGGTTGCCGTGCGCGACGCCGGAGTCGTGGTTGATCACCGCGTGCCACTTCGGCGCCGACACAGCCGCGTTGTTCGTCTCGGCCAGCACGCGCCGCGCCTTCGGCATCGCGATCCGCAGCGTGCACTGCTCGAACACCGCCGGCTTGCCCCAGAACGCCTCGATGCCGGCGACGTCCTGGCTGGCCAGCACCAGGTGGATGCCCTGCGACCGGCCGCGCCGCGCGATGTCCTCCAGCAGCTGCGTCGCCGTCGCGGTCACCTGGTCGCGGCCGGCGAACAGGTACTGGAACTCGTCGATCACCGCGACGATCCGCGGCCAGTGCCCGCCCGGATCGGCTTCGCGCAGGTCGGCCAGGTTCGTGACCTCGTGTTCCTTCGCGGCCGCGGACCGGCGGCGCAGCTCGTCGGCCAGGAACCGCAGCAGCGCCAGGCCGAACTCGCGGTCGGTGTTGACGTTGACGCCGACGAGCCGCGCGTGCGGCAGCCAGCTCGCGTCCTTGCGGCCCGGCGCCAGCCCGGCGAACGAGACGCCTTCCTTGAAGTCCAGCAGGTACAGCGCCAGCTCGGCCGGGGTGTACCGCGCCGCGAGGCTGCCGAGCAGGGCGTACAGGAAGTTCGTCTTGCCCGAACCGGACGGACCGCCGATCAGGGCGTGCGGGCTCGCGTCGCCGATCACGACCTCGACCGGCTCGCCTTCGAAGAACCCGACCGGGGCCCGCAGTTCGCGCGCCGAGTTCTCCTGGCCCAGCTCCGTCGGCAGGAGGTCGTCGAACGACCGCGGGCCGCCCTGCTTGGCGATCAGCGCCTTGGCGATCGTGTCGATGGCGCGGATGACCTGCGCGGAGGGCATCGCGGAATCGAGGTCGACGACCAGGTCGGTGCCGGTCATGCTGCTGATCGCGTGCTTGTCGTCGAGCAGGCTCAGCGTCTCGACGGGGGCACTCACCGCGGTCGGCACGTCGATCATGATCAGGCAGATGCCGGCGGCCAGCGCGCCGCTGGCGACGCGCTTGAGGTCGCGGGCGCGTTCGGGCTCGAGCGTCTCGCCGTTGCCGTAGAGCACGACGATGCGGAACGGCTCGCCCCGCTGCTCGTTGTTCTTCCGCATTTCCCGCAGCGACGTGAATCCGGCGGACATGCAGCTGGCGTGGATGCGGCGGATGTGGCCGGCCAGCTCGTCGAGGAGGTCCTCCAGCCGGCCGGGGTCGTACAGCGAGAGCGCGCTGGTGTGGCTGAGCGGGTAGAGGTCGGGCAGGATCGCGGTCAGCTGCCCGATGTCCCACAGGTGCACGCGCACCGCGCCGGGCTCGAACGTCGAGAGCACGCGCACCAGCAGGTTCTGCACGATGCCGTCGATCACCGGCCGGGTCTTCGGCGCCGACGTGATCGCCAGGTGCGACTCGTCGAGCAGCGGGACGGCGACGTCGAACGTGCGGGTCGCGTCCCCGCCCGCGGCGGTCGCGGAGCCGACACGCCACAGCCCGGGCGAAGTCAGCCCCGGGTTGTGCCCGACCGTGCCGAGCCAGTCGCCCGGCGGCAGCCCGGCCGGGCCGGGTGCGTTCTGCGCGACCAGCTCCCGCAGCGTGGCGGGCCCCTGGCTCCAGTCGGTGTAGAAAGCGCTTCGCACACTCCCGAGCGCGGCGAACACTTCGTGCGCGGCGGGGTGGCGAGACCACTCGTTCTGCTGCTCGGCACTGGCGTGGTTCATGCCGACCTTGACGATGTCCTGCTCCAGCCGGAGCTTGGCGAGGTCGGCTTCCGCGGCTTGGCGCGCCCCGGCCGCCGCGCCCAGCACCAGTCCGATCTGGTGGCGGACCCGGTCGAGCGCGGTTTCGACCCGGTTGCGTTGCTCGGCTGACTTGTTGGCCATCGGCGTCCCCAAGAAAAAGTGTCCCCACGAAAGGATTACAGGCGCGACCGGTATCCGCTCACCAGATCTTCGGCGGCGTGCAGGCGGACGAGGAGCTGGTCCAGCCCCTCGCCGGCCTGTGCGTACTGCAAAGGAAGCCAGGGATCGGCCTTGGCCTGGGCATCCACGAGAGCTTGCCGGGCTTCCCCGAGCAGGCTTGTGGCCCGTTCGGAGTGGGCGCGCGCGTCGGCGAGCCCGGTCACGGCAGCGGTGAGCAGCTGGTGGAGTTCGGCGAGCGTCATCCGGCTAGAGACGCGCCGAGTAGGAGTCGGCGGAGGAAATGCTTGCCTGGACGGTGCTCTGCAAGCCGTTGATGCCTTGCAGGGCTTCCGCCAGGAGTCCGTGCGCCTGGCTCACTTCGTGCTGGCTGCTCCCCTGCGTCGCCTGTGCGAGCGACTGCTGGGCTTCTTCGAGAGACTGCGCTGCCTGCTGCAGGGCGGCGATGCTCGCGGACGCCTTCTCGTTGGCGAGCGCGATGCCAGCGCGGATCTCTTCGACTCCGGCCATCGGGCCTCTACTCCTCGAATTCTGGTGGTCGTACGGGGACGGATTCCATTGAAACAGATCCAGCGACTCAGCGTGATCATCAGACTTTGCCGAGTGATCGCGGGCCCGGAATCAGCAAGGCCCCGGACGTGTAACGTCCGGGGCCGGGCCGATCACGGTCTGTGCGGGGGTTGTCCCGCCACCAGTACCGCACACTGAAGTCGCTGGCCAGCGCTACCCCAGGTCAGAGCGGTTTTCGTGCCACTGCTGGCCTTTCTCGACAGGGGCGGGCGAGGTGCTGGTGAGACTAGCGCGACCGGAGTAACGGCCTGCGGTCAGCCCTGTTCGTAACTCCGCGTACAGGCGGAGAAATCCGCAGCACCGAAGGCATTTCACGTTCCGGTGGGCCGAAAGTGCCGCACAACTGTGCCCGAGGCATACCGAGGGTGGGTCGCGCAAGCCGTGGGAGGTAAGGGAGCCGAGACGACGAAACGCCGGGTGGCCCGTGAAAGGCCGACCCGGCGTTCGCCTGATCAAACGGCGGAGGATACAGGATTCGAACCTGCGAGGGCGTGAACCCAACACGCTTTCCAAGCGTGCGCCTTAGGCCGCTCGGCCAATCCTCCGCAGGAGACGATACCGGATGGTCTCCGCCGCCCGTGAAGGTGGGTCAGGCCGTGACGTCGGCGACCACGCAGGTGATGTTGTCCGGGCCGCCGGCTTCGTTGGCCAGGCGGATCAGCTCCGGGATCACCTCGGCCGGCTCGGTGCCCGCGTCCAGGACGTCGCGCAACTTCGCTTCGGGGACCGGGCCGCTCAGGCCGTCCGAACAGAGCAGGTAGCGGTCGCCCGGCTTGGCCTTGAACGTCCAGATGTCCGGGTCGCCCGAGCCCGCCGTCTGAAGCGCTTTCATCAGCAGTGAACGACGGGGGTGCGACTCCGCGTCCTCCGCGGCGACGCGGCCGTCCTCGACCAGGGCCTGGACCAACGTGTGGTCGCGGGTCAGCCGGCGCAGGCCGCCTTCGCGCAGGAGGTAGCCGCGGGAGTCGCCGATGTGGGCCGCCGCGAACTCGACGCCGTCGAACAGCAGGGTCGTCAGCGTGGTGCCCATGCCTTCGGTCGTCGGCTCCTGCGACGCCACTTCGTGCAGCCGCTCGGCGATCGACTTGACCACGCCGGCCAGCGTCGCCACCAGGTCCACGTTCGTCAGATCGAGCCGTCGCAGGTCGACCTCGAGTTCGCGCAGCACGTCCACCGCCGTCGCGCTGGCGACCTCGCCGTGCGGCTGGCCGCCGATGCCGTCGGCGACGGCGAGCAGCCGGGAACTCGCGTACACCGCGTCCTCGTTGATCCGGCGACGCTTCCCGACGTCCGACCCGGCGGCGTACCGCAGGACGTACCGATCGTGTGTCATGTCCCCCATGAAAGCATTGGTTGACTGAGTTCACAAGCGCCACGGCTGAATGGAGCATCCTCCGATAGAGTCCTCGCCATGGACGACGATGCCACGGTCAGCGCGGCCGACATCGCACGGCTCGCCGGGGTGGGGCGGGCCGCGGTCAGCAACTGGCGCCGCCGCTACCCGGACTTCCCGCCGCCGGTCGGTGGCACGGCGTCGAGCCCGCTGTTCGGCCTCTCCGCCGTCGCCGGCTGGTTCCGCGCCCGCGGCAAGAAGTTCGAGCTGAGCGCCGGCGAACGCGCGTGGCAGCGCCTGCGCGCCCTCGGCGACGACCTCGACCTCGCCGAGCGCGTCAGCCGCGCGGGCGGCTTCTTCGCCTTCCAGGCCGGCCTCTTCGACACCTTCGACAGCCGGCTCGACGACCCGGAACTGCTCACCCTGCTCAGCGAGCTGACGCACCAGGCGGGGCCGATCGAGGCGTTCGAACTGGTGTGCCGCCGGTACTTCGAGGCGCATTCGCGCCGGTTGTCGGCGACGCCGGAACCGGTCGCCGAGCTGATGGCCCGCCTCGCCGGCCCGGCGTCGACGATCCTCGACCCCGCGTGCGGCTTCGGCGCGCTCGCGCTGGCCAGCGGCGCGAAAACCGTGCTGGCCCAGGACAGCGACCCGATGACGGCGTCGATCGCGGCGCTGCGGCTGCGGTTGCGCGGCATCGAGGCCGAGGTCCACGCGGTCGACGCGCTGCGCGAAGACGCCTTCGCCGGCCGCACGGCCGAAGCGGTGCTGTGCGACCCGCCGTTCAACGAACGGGCCTGGGGGCACGACGAACTGATCGGCGACGCGCGCTGGGAGTACGGCCTGCCCCCGCGCGGCGAACCCGAGCTCGCCTGGGTGCAGCACTGCCTCGCGCACGTCGAACCCGGCGGCACGGTGGCGATCCTGATGCCGGGCGCGGCGGCCGGGCGACGCAGCGGCAAGCGCATCCGCGGCAACCTGCTGCGCGCGGGCGCCGTCCGCGCGGTCGTCACGCTGGCGCCGGCGGGCCCCGATCTCTGGCTGCTGCGGCGGCCGGCGCCCGGTGAGCGCGCGCCGTCCACCGTGCTGCTCGGCGAAGCGGGCGAGGAACTGTCCACAGTGGAAGAAATGTGGCAGGAGTTCGGCGCGCACCCGGAATCCGGCGTCCGGATCATCGACCTGCTCGACGACGACGTCGACCTGACGCCGGCCCGCCGCCGCACCAGGGACGAGGACCCGGGCACGGCTTTCCAAGCCGTGCGAGCCAGGTTCGCCGAGCTGACCCCGCAGCTGCCGCCGCTCGTCGCGATGGATGCCGAGCCGGTGTTCACGACCATCGGCGAGCTGGTCAAGGCCGGCGTCGTCGACGTCCGGTACGCGCCGGTGCGCGCGGACGCCGAACACCCGCTGGCCGAAGCGGGCGACGTCGTCGCGTCGGTGACCGGCATCGCGTACGTCCACAGTGGACCGCCGCGGCCGGTGGGCGCCGGGCTCACCGTGTACCGCGTCGACGCGGAGCGGCTGGACGCGAACTTCCTGGCCGGTTGCCTGCGCGCGGCCGACCTGCCCGCCGCGTCGGCGTCCACCCGGATCGACGGCAGGCGCGTGCGGATCCCGCGGCTGCCGATCGCCGTCCAGCGGGAGTACGGCGGGGTGTTCCGGCAGCTCGCCGAGTTCGACACCGTCCTGCGCGAGGCGGCGGAAACGGGCCGTGAGCTGGTCCGGCTAGGCTTCGCAGGACTTGTCGAAGGACGGCTCGCGCCGGGCCACTAGGGGAACGGATGCTGATCGCCGACCGCTACGAGCTCGACGAGCTGCCACTCGGCCGCGGCGGGATGGGCGCGGTGCACGGCGGGTTCGACCGCAGGCTGGGCCGCCGCGTGGCGATCAAGCTGCTCAGGCTGCCGGGCCGCGACGAAGAGCTGGAAGCCCGCTTCGCGCGCGAGGCCCGGATCCTGGCGACGCTCGACCACCCCGGCGTCCCGACGCTGTACGACTACGGCACCCACGACGACCGGTTGTTCCAGGTCATGCAGTTCGTCGACGGCGTGACCGTGGCCGATCTGCTGGCCGAGCACGGGCCGCTGCCGGTGCCGTGGGCCGCGGCGATCGCGGCGCAGGCGTGCGCGGTGCTGACCGCGGCGCACGCGCTCGCCGTCTGCCACCGCGACCTCAAGCCGTCCAACCTGATGCTCGGGCCCGACGGCGGCGTGAAGGTGATGGACTTCGGGCTGGCCGTGCTCCGCGAAGCCGACGCGGCGCAGTTCACGCGGGCCGGGCAGCTGCTGGGGACGCCGTCGTACATGGCGCCCGAGCAGATCCAGCGCGGTGGCGCCGAACCGCGCAGCGACCTCTACGCGCTGGGCTGCGTGCTGCACGAGATGCTCACCGGGCGGCGGCTCTTCGACGGGCCGACCGCGTACGCGGTGTTCGAGCGGCAGGTCAAGGAGCTGCCGCCGCCGGTGCCGGGCGTCCCGAAACCGGTGAACGTGCTGCTCGCCGAGGTCCTGGCGAAGGATCCGGAAGCCCGCCCGGCCGGCGCCGCCGTGCTGTACGAGCGGCTCGGCGCGTTCGTCGGCGGGCTGCCACCGCTGCCGGGGTTCCTGGTGCCGCCGTCGGTGCCCAGCCCGGGCCGGATGTACGCCCGGATGCTGGGCCGCGTCAACGGCTGACCGCCGGCCGCTGCCCGGCGAGCGGCAGCCCGAGGCGCTGGATGCGCCGGAAGGTCGTCGCGTTCTGCACCGCGATGCTCACACCGAGGCTGAGCGCGATCGACGCCGAGGTCAGCGGGCCGGTGACACCGAGCGCGGTACCCAGCGCGACCACGCCGATCCGGACCGCGACCGTCAGCACCCACAGCCCGATCGTGACGGCCGACCCCTTCTGGAACGTCGTGCCGTCTCGCTCGGTGAGCGTGGTCGTGGTGCTGCGCAGCACGCCGAGCCCGGCGAGCAGCAGCAGGTCGGCGGCGAGCAGGCCCAGCTCGGCCGCGGACGCGCCGGGCAGCGCTTTCAGCGTCAGGTACCCGCCCACCGCCGTGAGCAGCAGCGGCATCGTGACCAGCGTCCGGCGGTTGAGCAGCGTGCCGCGGACCTGCTGGTAGACGACCTTGTACAGGACGAGGGCGGCGATGGCCGCGTAGAGCAGGACGCTGGACATTTCGGAGCTCCCCTGGATTCGAAGGTCTCCCCAGCTTCGGCGCCGGGTGGCGCGGATTCGTCGGCCCGCGGATCGGTTCCGGGTGGATTCCGGCCTCCACCCCCGGGTTGACCGCGGCTGCCCAAATCGTGACCTTCGCCGACGAACCTCGAACGGGTGACCGCCGTCTTTACCGGTGTCCAAACGCGATGATCGAAACAGCTGGGGGTACCGGATCGTGAAGAGGCTTCTGGCGGGAGCGGCCGCGCTGGCCACCGCGTTCGTGCTGGCCGCGTGCTCCGGCGGGGGCTCGGCCGGCGGCTCGAACGCGGGCGGCGGGGCCGTCGCCGCGGCGGGCACCGGTGGCGGGACACCGACGACGACGTCCAGCACCACCGCCGCGCCGACCACCACCGAGACGACGCCGACGTCGACGCCCACCCCGTCGTCCACGAAGCCGACGCCGACCAGCACCTCGGCCAAGCCGAAGCCCAAGCCGACCCCGAAGCCGACGCCGAAGCCCGCGCCGGACCCCGGCGTCCCGTGCGCGGCCGCGGCCGCGGCCGCGGGCACCGCCGCCTGCGTCGACATCTCCGCGCACAAGGCGTGGATCCTGCAGGGCGGCAAGGTCGTCTACGGACCGGTGCCGATGCTGCCGGGCCGCAAGGGCTACGAGACCCCGACCGGCACGTTCCGCGTGCTGTCGAAGGAGAAGATGCACCTGTCGAAGGAATTCGACAACGCGGAGATGCCGAACTCGGTCTTCTTCTACCCGGGCGACGCCTTCCACACGGGCAGCCTCTCGGTGTACTCGCACGGCTGCATCCACCTGTCGCCGGCCGCGTCCCTGAAGTTCTTCAACACGCTGCACATCGGCGACGTCGTGCAGGTCGTCCCGTAATCCACTACGTTCCGTCACGTGGCGTAGGTCACGTTCTGGTGAAGTAATCCGGATTGCTGCAACCGGCCCCCTTGATCTTGCGACAAAAAGATCAAGGGAAGGGGGCCGGATGGCCATGCGCACACTTCGCCTGCTGCTGACGGCGGTCCTGGTGGGAGCGTCGCTCTCCGTCGTGTCACCGGGGGTGGCGACGGCGGCGACGCTCCCACCGGGGTTCGTCCTCCGGGACACCGGCACCGGCCTGGGGCCGTACGAGCTGACGGACTTCGCGTACCTGCCGGACACGTCCGTCCTGGCCATCGGCAAGAGCGGCGACGTCCGCTGGCTGCCGGGCACCGGCGCCGGCCGGACGATCGCGACGCTGCCCGTCCGAGCCGATGACGACCTCGGTCTCGTCGGGCTGGCCGTCTCGCCCGGCTACGCGACGTCGCGGGCCATCTACCTCACGCGGTCGATCGACACCGCCGGCGGCTTCGCCATGCGGCTGTCGCGCTTCACGGTGACCGTGGACGCGGCGGGCGCGCCGGCCGGCCTGACCGGCGAGCAGCCGCTGTTCGAGGTGCCGGGCAACTACACCGTCCACGGCATCGACTCCGTCATCGCGGACGCGGACGGGACGCTGTGGCTGTCCGTCGGCGACAGCAGTGACTACCGGATGATGGACCCGGGCGCGCTGCGCGCCCTCGACGTCAACCAGCCGTACGGCAAGATCTTCCACCTGACCGCCTCGGGCCAGGGTGTCCCCGGCAACCCGTACTACGACCCCGCCGACCCGGGCTCGACCGCGAGCAAGGTGTTCGCGCGCGGCTTCCGCAACCCGTTCCGCTTCAGCATCGACCCGAACCTCGGCCTGCCGGTGGCCGGCGACGTCGGCTGGAGCAACTGGGAAGAGGTCGACGTCGTCCAGCGCGGCGCCAACCAGGGCTGGCCGTGCTGGGAGGGCAGCCACCCGACGCCGGGCTACAGCGGCCTCGCGGGCTGCGCCGGCGTGCCGAACCAGCCGCCCATCCACGAGTACACGCACGGCACCGGGCCGATGAACGGCAACAGCGTCACCGGCGGCATCGTCTACAGTGGAGCCGGCTACCCGGCGGCCTACCGCGGGTCGTACTTCTTCGGCGACTACGTGTCGAACAAGATCTGGACGCTGCGGTACGACGGCCAGGGCAAGCTCAGCCAGGCCCCGGAGAACCCGCCGGTCTTCACCGGTATCGGCGGTCCGGTGAAGTTCGCGGCGGCACCGAACGGCGACATCGTCTACGCCGACATCCTGTCCGGGAACCTGCGCCGCCTCAGCTATTCGGCCGGCAACACCGCGCCCGTGGCCAAGGCGACGACGTCGACGAACCCGGACACCCGCACGGTGTCGTTCGACGGCTCGGCGTCGGTCGACTACGACAACGACACGCTCGCGTACGACTGGGACTTCGGGGACGGGACCACCGCGGCCGACGCCGGCCCGAAGGTCTCGCACACCTACGCGGCGGGCACCGCGTCGTTCACCGCGAAGCTGCGCGTCCGGGACCCGCTGGGGCTCAGCGGCGAGGCCGCCATCGTCGTCGCGCCCGGCAACCGCACTCCGATGCTCACCCTGACCTCGCCCGGGACCACGACGTTCGCGGTGAACCAGCCGGTTTCCGTGAGCGCCACCGCGACCGACGCCGAGGACGGTGCGCTGCCGATCACCTGGACCACCGCGGTGCGGCACTGCCCGAGCGAAGCGACGTGCCACTCGCACCCGGGCACCGGCGGGACCGGGTCGAGCTTCTCGCAGCCGTTCACCGCGCACCCGGACTCCCGAATGGAATTCACCGCGACGGTGACCGACAGCGCGGGGGTCACCGCGGCCAAGACGTACACGGCGATGCCGCGGCAGCACCGGATCACCTTGCGCGGCACCCAGCCCGCGGAGCTGAGCATCCCGGTGGCGGGCGGGGTCAGCACGGCGATGGTCACCGAAGGCGCTTCCTTCGACGTCGAGGCCGCCCCGCTGGCCATCGACGGCGCCTCGAAGTTCACCGGCTGGCAGGGAGGTCCGGCGGACACCACGTGGATCGTCACCGTGGGCTCGGCCGACCTGACGCTGACGGCGAACTACGCGACCCCGATCGACCAGCGCTATGCCGCCGACGCGGCGTTGCGGGTGAAACTCGGCGCGCCGACATCGGCCGAGATCACCGACGGCCCGGTCCACTACCGCGTGTACGCGAGCGGCCGGCTGTACTGGAGCGCCGGGACCGGCACCCGGTACGTCACCGGCCCAGTGCTGGACAAGTACCTCGCCTTGGGCGGGCACGCCCTGCTCGGGCCGCCGACGTCCGACACGGCCACCACTCCGGACGGCGTGGCCCAGTACAACCACTTCGTCGCCAACGGCACCGTGGGTTCGATCTACGCCACGGCCGCGACGGGCGCGCACCTCGTCACCGGCGAGATCCGGAAGCGGTGGGCGGCCCTGGACTACGAGCGTGGCGTGGGTTATCCGACGACCGACGAGCTGGCGACGCCGGACGGTGTCGCGCGGTACAACCACTTCCTCAAGGGCGGCGACGTCGGGTCGATCTACTACACGGTGGCGACGGGTGGGCACGCGATCGCCGGTGAGATCCGGAAGAAGTGGGCCGCGCTCGACTACGAGCGTGGGCTCGGCTACCCGACGACGGACGAATTGGGGACGCCGGACGGTGTCGCGCGCTACAACCACTTCGCCAAGGGCGGCACGGTCGGGTCGATCTACTACACGGCGGCGACGGGTGCGCGCGCGATCAACGGCGAGATCCGGAAGAAGTGGGCGGCCCTGGACTACGAGCGTGGGCTCGGTTACCCGGCGACCGACGAGCTCGCCACGCCGGACGGCCGCGGCCGCTACAACCACTTCACCAAGGGCGGCTCGATCTACTACACGACGGCCACCGGCGCCCACGTGGTGAAGGGCGAGATCCGGAAGCGCTGGGCGGCGCTCGGGTGGGAGTACTCCTACCTGCGTTACCCGAAGTCGGACGAGTACCTGACGGCCGGGGGATACCGCAGCGACTTCGAAGGCGGCTACATCACCTACACCTCCGCCGGCGCCCGGGAGTACCGCTGGTGATCCGCCACGAAGATTTTTCCCGCCCGCTCAACCTCCGGCCACCACCGCACGTCTTGGGTGGCAGAAAGCAGGGGAACACGAACTTCTGGGGGATCACATGCGCGTGCGGCGCGTTCTGGCTGCTCTGTCCACTTTGGCCATCGGGGTGGTGCTGACCGCCTGTTCGGCGGGCGGAACGGCGGACGTCCGGCTGGCGGCGGACACGCCGTCGTCCACTCCTTCGGGCACGTCCGCGCCCGCGGCAGCCCCGGCGTCGGAACCGGCGACGGCTCCGGCGACGGCTCCGGCGTCGAAACCGGCCAAGGCGAAGCCGGTGATGGCGGCCGGGGTTCCGTGCACGATCACGGCGAAGGCGTGTGTGTCCCTTTCGGGCAAGCAGGCTTGGCTGCTCGACGAAGGAAAGATCGTGTACGGCCCGGTGAAGATGCTGCCCGGCAAGAAGGACGCCCCGACCCCGGTGGGCAAGTGGCGGGTGGAGTACAAGGAAAAGCTGCACCTCAGCACCGAGTTCGACGGTGCGCCGATGCCGAACTCGGTGTTC
>NZ_MUMI01000421.1 GCF_002155975.1 Amycolatopsis kentuckyensis | reverse complement strand
CGCCGCGCAGCACGTCGTCGGCCAGCGCCGAGACGTCCTGGCCGCCGATGCGCACCGAGCCCGCCGACGGCGCGGCGATGCCGGCCAGCAGCCGGCCGAGCGTCGACTTGCCCGCGCCCGACGGCCCGACGATCGCCAGCCGCTCGCCGCGCGGAACCCGCAGGTCGATGCCGTGCAGCACCTCGCGGTCGGCGGTGTAGCTGAACCGGACGTCGTGGACGTCGATGTCCCGCCCGCGCGGGACCTCGTCCACCTTCGGCACGTCCTCGACCGCAACCGACCGGACGCCGAGGATCCGGCGCGCCGCGGCCGATGCGACCTGCAGGTCCTCCAGCCAGAACAGCGCCTCGTTCAGCGGCGCCGCCATGCCCTGCACGTACAGCAGCATCGTGGTGATCTCGCCGAGCCCGGCCCAGCCCCGCGCGTACGCGAGCAGGCCAAGGAGCAGCATCACCGCCATCGGCAGCACGTAGCTGATCTCCAGCGACGGCAGCCACCGCAGCTGCAGCGCCCGCATCCGGCGTTCGCCGTAGATGCTCTGGTCCAGCGCGTCGTGCGCGGCGCCGATCCGCCGCTCGGTCAGCCCGAGCGCCTCGGTCGTGCGCGCGCCCTCCGCGGTCTCGTGGACGCTGGTGGTCAGGTCGGCCCAGCGGTCGAGCATCCACTGCATGGCCGCCGGGATCCGCCGCTGGTACCAGACGTTCACGGGCACCAGCAGCGGCAGCGCGACCAGCAGGCCCAGCGACAGCACCGGCGACGTCACGACCATCGCGACGATCGTGAACACCACGGTCACCGCCGCGACCAGGATCTGCGGCCCGGCGAACCGCGCCGCGTGGTCGATCCGGCCGAGGTCGGTGGTGGCCCGGCTGAGCAGGTCGCCGGTGCCCGCCGCCTCGACCGTGCCGAGCGGCAGCTGCAACGCCGTCCCGACGAACTCCTCGCGCGTCTCGGCCAGCACCAGCTCGCCGAACACCGCGCCGCGCATCCGGGCGATCTTCCGCGCCACCGCCTGCAGCAGCAGGATGGCGACGAACACCACCGCGAGCACGTCGACGTGCGCGGTCGTGGTGCCGGTCGCGACGTCGTCGACGAGCGAGCCGAGCAGCTGCGGCCCGGCCAGGCCGATCAGCGTGGCCACGGCCAGCGCGCCCAGCAGCAGGCCGAACTCGCGCTTGTGGCTCTTCGCCGTCTTCACGGCCCACCGGCGGACGTCCCGCCGGGCCGCCGTGGGCAGCCGTTTCACACCGTCACCCCCTTCGCGGTGAAGACTTCGTCCGCCACGTGTGTCCACAAGGGACTCTGACTGAACACCACCGTCGTCCGGCCGCGCCGCAGCTCGGCGACGCGTTCGGTGATGCGGGCCTCCGTGTGCGCGTCCACCGCCGACGTCGGCTCGTCGAGCACCAGGACGTCGGCGTCGGTCGCCAGCGCGCGGGCCAGGTTCAGCCGTTGCCGCTGGCCGCCGGACACCTCGCGGCCGCGCTCGCCGATCACCTCGTCGACGCCGTTGGGCAGCGCCTCGACGATGTCGTCGGCATCGGCCGCGTACAGCGCTTCGGTGATGCTGACCCCGCCTGGCCGCGCCGGCGCCAGCTGCTCGCGCAGCACGCCCGAGAACCAGATGTCCTGGTTGTGCGCGTAGACGATCCGGCGCCGCAGCTCCGCGAGCGCGACGTGGTCCGCCCGGACGCCGCCGACCAGCACCTCTTCGCCCTCGGCCGGATCGGCGAACCGCGCCAGCCGGTCGGCCACCGCTTCGCCGCCGGCCCCGAAGTCGACGACCGTGAGGCGGCCGGGCGCGACCCGGACCCCGGACTCGGTGTCCACCAGCTCCAGCGGGCCGCCGGGCAGCGGCATCGGCGTTTCCGGGTCCGCCAGCTTCGGGCGGATCGCCAGCAGCGTCACCACCTTCCGCGACGCGACCAGGCCCGACGTGATCGACCCGACGGCCTCCGTGGCGGCGTTGACCGGCCAGATGAGGAAGGCCGAAACGCCGTAGAACGCCACCAGCTGCCCGACGTCGATCGAGCCGGCCACGGCCAGCCGCGCGCCGAGCCAGGTGATCACCACGGTGACCAGGCCGGGCAGCGCGATCTCCGCCGCGGCCAGCCACGCCTCGGCCTTGCCGACCTCGATGCCGGCCAGCCGTACCCGCTGGCTCGTCTCGCGGAAGCGGGCGAAGAACCGCCGCTCGCCGCCGATGCCGCGCAGGATCCGCAGGCCGGACACGATGTCCGCGCCGAGCGCGTTGACGTCCCCGCGCTTCTCACGTTGCTTCGCCTTGCGCTTCTGCAGCGGCGCGAGCAGCGGCCCGATGCCGAGCACCGCGACGGGCACGCCGACCAGCGCGACCACGCCGAGCAGCGGCGACGTCGAGACCAGCCACACCGCGACCACGACGAACGCCAGCAGCGAGCCGAACGCGCGGCCGGTCATCTCGACGGTGTTGCCGATGTGGTTGACGTCCGTCGTGGAGACGGCGACGAGGTTGCCGGTGGTGGTCTGTTCGCGCAGCCCGGCGCCGACGCGCGTGGTGTGCGCCGAGACGAGCCGCTGGGTCGAGCCCGCGCCGTGCAGCCAGAGGCCGTAGTTGAGGAAGTGCAGCCAGGTGCCGAAGATCGTTTGCACGACCCCGAGCGCGGCCGCGGCCAGCGCCCACCGCACGACGGCGGCACCGTCCTGCGCGCCGATGGCCCCGATGCCCTGGCCGACGACCAGCGGCAGCAGCGCACCGGGCAGCGCCCAGACGACCCCGATCGCGGCGGCACCGAGCACCGTCCCGAGCCGAGCCCGGAAAACGGCGAGCAGGAAGCGGCTCGCGCTCGGCCGCGCGGGCAGCCGGAGTGGCGGAAAGGGATACGTGGCGGAAAGCACGATTCTCGACGGTAAGCCGAGGCCGGGAGGAAGGCGACCGAATTTCGGGCCGCGGGGTTTCAGTCGGTCGGGGACTCGGGTGCCGCTGGCTGCCCGCCACGGGAGGACTCGGGTGCCGCTGGGTCGCCGCCGCCCGGGAATCGCCTGACGCGCTCGGTCGCCGCCGCTCGGTGATCGCCGGGCGTCGCTGGGCCATGGTCGGGCGGGAATCGCCGGGCGTCGCTGGGCCACTGTCGGGTGGGAATCGCCGGGCCACCGTCGCGCGGGAATCGCCGGGTTCCGCTGGGCCCCCGCCACTCGGGAATCGCCGGCGCCGCAGACCTCCGCCGCTCGGGAACCCGGGCGCCGCTGCACCCCCAGCCGCCCGGGGGACCCCCGATTTCAACGTTACTCGCGGCCACCGACAATTCCGGCCAGCGCATCCCGGCCGCCCGCTGAATTGTCCACAACGCGCGCCCGTCCGAGGTGTCCCGATGTCGGCTCGGTCACAGCCGTCGCGGAGTGTTCGGGTTCGGCGGCCCACCGTCCGGGGTGGCCGGGAGCGCCCCGTATCCTGGCGGCCGTGGCGAACCCTGACACGGACACCGTGACCAGCACCGTTGACACCACCGAGCGCGCCGGGGCGACCCCGGAGCACACCCAGCCCTACCGCGAACTGGGCCTCGCCGACGACGAGTACGCCCGCATCCGGGAGATCCTCGGCCGCCGGCCCACCGATGCGGAGCTGGCGATGTACTCGGTCATGTGGAGCGAGCACTGCTCCTACAAGTCCTCCAAGAAGCACCTTCGCTACTTCGGGGAGACCGCCACCGACGAGATGAAGGCCAAGATGCTGGCCGGCATCGGGGAGAACGCGGGCGTCGTCGACATCGGCGAAGGCTGGGCCGTCACCTTCAAGGTGGAAAGCCACAACCACCCGTCCTATGTGGAGCCGTACCAGGGCGCCGCGACCGGCGTCGGCGGCATCGTGCGGGACATCATGGCCATGGGCGCGCGGCCCCTCGCGGTCGCCGACGCGCTGCGGTTCGGCCCGGCCGACGCCCCCGACACCAAGCGCGTGCTGCCCGGTGTGGTCGCCGGCGTCGGCGGCTACGGCAACTGCCTCGGCCTGCCGAACATCGGCGGCGAGCTGGTCTTCGACCCGTCCTACTCGGGCAACCCGCTGGTGAACGCCCTCTGCGTCGGCGCGATGCGCGTCGAGGACCTGCACCTCGCCTTCGCGTCCGGCACCGGCAACAAGATCATCCTGTTCGGCGCCCGCACCGGCCTCGACGGCATCGGCGGCGTTTCCGTCCTGGCGAGTGACACCTTTTCGGGTGACGAGTCGTCGGGCGGCCGCAAGAAGCTGCCGAGCGTCCAGGTCGGCGACCCGTTCACCGAGAAGGTGCTCATCGAGTGCTGCCTCGAGCTGTTCGCGCAGAACCTCGTCGTCGGCATCCAGGACCTCGGCGGCGCCGGGCTGTCCTGCGCGACGTCGGAGCTCGCCGCGGCCGGCGACGGTGGCATGCACATCTACCTCGACCGGGTTCCGTTGCGCGCCACCGGGATGACCCCGGCCGAGGTGCTCTCCAGCGAGTCGCAGGAGCGCATGTGCGCGGTCGTCTCGCCGGAGAACGTCGAGGCGTTCATGGCGGTCTGCCGCAAGTGGGACGTCATCGCCACCGACATCGGCGAGGTCACCGACGGCGAGCACCTGGTCATCACCTGGCACGACGAGGTCGTCGTCGACGTCCCGGCGCACACGGTCGCCCACCAGGGCCCGGTGTACGACCGGCCGATCGAGCGACCGTCCACTCAGGACGCCCTGATCGCGGACACCTCCGCGAAGCTGCCCCGTCCGTCCACTCCGGACGAACTGCGCGCGGACGTCCTCAAGCTCATCTCCTCGCCGAACCAGGCGTCGAAGGAATGGGTGACGTCGCAGTACGACCGGTACGTGCGCGGGAACTCCGTGCTTGCCCAGCCGTCGGACTCCGGCATGATCCGGATCGACGAGTCGACCGGCCGCGGTGTCTCGGTGGCGACCGACTGCAACAGCAAGTTCGTCTACCTCGACCCGTACCGCGGCGCGCAGCTGGCGCTGGCGGAGGCGTACCGCAACGTCGCCACGGGCGGCGCGACGCCGGTCGCGGTGTCGGACTGCCTGAACTTCGGCGCCCCCACCGACCCGGGCGTGATGTGGCAGTTCGAGCAGGCCGTGCACGGCCTGGCCGACGGCTGTGTCGAGCTCGGCATCCCGGTCACCGGCGGCAACGTGAGCTTCTTCAACCAGACCGGCGACACGGCGATCCTCCCGACGCCGGTGATCGGCGTCCTCGGCGTGATCGACGACGTCACCCGCCGCATCCCGACCGGCATCGGCGCGGAGGCCGGCGAAACCCTGCTGCTGCTGGGCGAAACGCACGACGAGCTGGACGGCTCGGCGTGGGCCCGCGAGCTGCACGGCCACCTCGGCGGCGTTCCGCCGAGGGTCGATCTGGCCCGCGAGAAGCTGCTGGGCGAGGTCCTGGTGGCGGGTTCCCGCGACGGCATGATCTCCGCCGCGCACGACCTGTCGGACGGCGGCCTGATCCAGACACTGGTCGAGACCGTCCTCATCGGACAGTGCGGCGCCCGGGTGTTCCTGGACGCCGACCAGGACCCGTTCGTGCAGCTGTTCTCGGAGTCCGCGGGCCGCGTGCTGGTGGCGGTCCCGCGCACGGAAGAACTCCGCTTCACCGAGATGTGCACCGCGCGCGGCCTCCCGTGGCGCAAGACCGGCGTGGTCGACCCGGAGTCGGGCACGCTGGAGCTGCAGGGCATCACGGAGTTCACGCTCGACGAGCTGCGTGAGGCCTGGGAGCGCACGCTCCCGGCCCTGTTCGACTGACGCCGGGCCCCGGCCCGGACCGGGCCGGGGCTACAGCCAGCCGCGTTCGTCGGCCACCCGCAGAGCCTCCATCCGGTTGCGGGTGCCGGTCTTGGTCGTGGCCCCGGACAGGTAGTTCCGCACGGTGCCCTCGGCGAGGTAGAGCCGGGCCGCGATCTCGGCCACGGTCGCGCCGGAGCGGGCCGCGATGAGCACGTCGCGCTCGCGGGCGGTGAGCGGCGACTCGCCCGCCGCCAGCGTGGCCGCGGCCAGTGCCGGGTCCACCACCCGCTCGCCGGCCACCACCCGCCGGACGGCGTCGGCGAGCGTGTCGGCCGGGGCGTCCTTCACGACGAACCCGACGGCACCCGCCTCCATGGCCCGGCGCAGGTAGCCGGTGCGGCCGAAGGTGGTCAGGATGACCACGCGGCACCCGGGCACCTGGGCGGTGAGCACGGCGGCCGCCGCGAGACCGTCCAGCCCGGGCATGTCGATGTCCAGCAGCGCCACGTCCGGGCGGTGTTCCAGCGCCGCGGCCGTCACCTCGTCGCCCCGGCCGACCGAGGCCACCACCTCGAAGTCCGGTTCGAGGTCGAGCAGCGCGCGCAGGGCCTGCCGGATCAGTTCCTGGTCGTCGGCGAGCAGCAGCCGGATCGTCATGCCGGCGCCACCACCCGCAGCGACCACCCGCGGGGCTCGACGGGCCCGGCGGTCAGCGCACCACCGGCCGCGGTCACCCGGGCGCGCAGACCGTCCAGCCCGGACCCCGGCCCGGCCGGGCCGCCGGTCCCGTCGTCGCGCACCTCCACGGAGGACGCGGTCAGCTCCACCGTGCACCGGCCGGCCCGTGCGTGTCGCACCACGTTCGTCAACCCTTCCCGGACCACCCAGCCGAACAGTTCCTGCCGCTCCTGCGGCACGTCGTCGTGGGCGGTGGGCAGGTCGGCGACCACGCCCGCCGCCCGCAGCAGCTCCCGGCCACGGGCGAGTTCGCCGGCGAGCGTGACCTCCCGGTACCCGGACACCGCCGCCCGCACGTCCGCCAGCGCCTGCCGGGACAGCTGCTCCACCGACTCCATCTCGGCCAGCGCCGCGGGAGGGGCGCCGACGGCCAGCCGCCGGGCCAGGGTGCTCTTCACGGTGATGGCGGTGAGCGAATGCCCGAGCAGGTCGTGCAGGTCGCGGGCGATCCGGTTGCGCTCGGCCTCGGAGGCCAGCCGGGCCACCTCGGCCCGGGCCTCGCGCAGCTGCTGGTTGGCCGTGGCGGTGCGGCTGAAGGCGTGGACCAGCAGGGTGGTGAACACCACGGCCACCGCGTAGTACCAGCTCGGGCCGGTGCTCCAGCCGGGCACGACCGCCGGCACCACCACGCACGCCGCGGCTCCCAGGACCACGAGCGCCGACGCCGTCCGGACGCCGACCCGCGCCGCGGCCGACGGCACGACCACCGCGACGAGGATCAGCGCGTACTCGTGGGCCAGCGGCGCGACCAGCACGGCCAGCACCGTCATCACCGTCAGCAGCCACCAGTGGATCCGCCACGCGGACCGCATCGAGGCCACCACGATGGCCAGGTAGCAGGCGGAGACGGCCGCCAGCAGCAGGTAGCCGGCGACCAGGCCGGCGCCGCGCGTGTACTGGGTGAGGCCCGCGGCCGCCAGGAACGGGTAGCAGAGCATGCCCAGGGAGAGCAGCAGCCGCCGCCGCTCGTCCAGACCCCGCAGGTCGTCCACGTCGGTGACGGTACCGCCGCCCGGGGCCGCGGTGATCACTCGGCAGCGAAGGTGGCGCGCACGGCTCGCGCGAAGGTCAGCAGGACGACGATGATCAGCAGCGCGAGGCACACGCCGTTCGCGACCTTGAACCAGACCGGGAAGGAGCCGGGGACGGCTTCGATCACGAGGATGGCCACGACCTGGGCCGTCGTGATGATCCGGACCCTGCGGTAGTTGGCTCGCGAGCCCTTGGCCATGGACACCCCGAGCGCGAAGGTGAGCGGCGCGGCGACGGCGAGGATCGAACCGCGGATCCACACGGCGTCGGTGACGAGGCCGGGGTGGCCGCTGAGCACCACGATCGCCAGGAAGGTCAGCAGGCTCACGGCCGCGTAGCCGCCGAGCAGCATCTTGGCGATGTGCAGCTTTTCGCGGGCGTCGGCGTCGGTCACGGTCAGGCTGGTCTGCTTCGTCATGCCCCGAATCCTGATCGGACGGCGGTGCCGCTGGTAGCGACGTTGTCCACAGGCTCGTCGTGACATCTGTCAGAACCCGGACATCCGGCCCGCGCCGCCGAGAACTGTCGTCCCCCACCGGTAGCGTGGAAAACGGGGGCCTGCTCAGCCCGCCTTGGCCACGATCCGCGCGTCCCCGTCGCGCAGCTCCTCCAGGTCCCACCCGTCGGGTACCCGCACGTCTTTTTCGTTGCGCACCAAGGTGTTGTACAGCGAAACCGACTCCGGCAGCGAAGCGAACCGCAGGTCGGTCTGCCCGCCGAACCGGGTGCGGCGCAGGTCGAGCGAATCGGCGACGACCACGCCGGTGAAGTCGGCGTCCTTGGCGAAGTCGGCGTCCTTGAAGTTGGTCGGCCCGGCGAACGTCGTCCCCGTGAAGTCCGCGGCTTCGGCGAACTTCGTCCCGCTGAACCACGCGTGGCTCTCGAAAACCGTGCCGCGGCACCGGAAGTAGCCCACCAGCCGACCCGCGCCGGTGCCGGCGGCGGTGAGGTAGACCCGGCGCGTGAAGCGGCAGCCGCTGAAGTTCGTGGAGCTGTGCAGCGACGCGTGCCGCAGCAGCAGGCCGCCGACCAGCTTGCCCGAGAGGTCCAGGTACTCCAGCACCGCGCCGGTCAGGTCCAGGTCGTACGCCGGGCCCGGGGCGTCGCGGGCGGGCAGCAATTCCGAGACGAGCCGCTGTGCCGTGAGGCGAACCGTGAGTTCGCGTTCCTCGTCGGCACTGCCCTCCTTCTGCGGATCGCGGTAGCGAGCGTGCTCGAACGGCCGCCGCAGGTACGAGCACAGCACGTCCAGCACCGTCTGCGTGTACTCCGGCCGGCTCCGCGCCAGCCCCGCCAGCGCGTGCAGCGCCCCGACCCGCACCTGGTCGGCAGCGTGCCCGAGCAGCTCGACCGCCTTGGCGAACCGCTCGTCGGCGACCCGCTCCCGGTCCTGTTCCGCGCGCTGCGCCTCGAGTTCGTGCCGCTGCCGCTCGATGTCCTGGCGGCGTTCCTCGACCCGGCGCCGCCGGTCGTTGAGCCACAGCGCGTACAGCGCCACGATCGCGCCGCCCGCCAGGCCGCCCGTCTTCAGCGCGTCACTGCGGCTGGTGGCGGGGTCGGTCAGCAGCCAGCCGCCGACCCCGATCAGCAGGACCACCGACGCGAGGAACGTCCACGCCAGCGGCGATCGCCACAGCTTCACGGCTTCAGGACACCAGCATCGTGCTGACGCAGAAGCCCTTTTTGTCGAAGTTCGTCGCGCTCAGCGTGCCCTTGACCGGCTTGCCGGCGGACGTCCCGGTGACCTCGCCCTCGACCAGGTACTTGTCGGCGGGCACGGACCCGAGCTGCAGCTGCAGCGGCGGCTTGAGGAACGTTTCGAGCCACGAACTGAGCAGCTGCTTCGAGTCGGCGCAGCCCATCGCCACGGCGCCGGCGTTGTCGCCCGCGTTCAGCTTGTCGATGAAGCCCTGCAGCACGGCCTTGGCGTCCGAGCTGCTCCCTTCGTTGCCGGACGGCGGCTTCGAGGTCGTCGGCTTCTTGGACGTCGGCTTCGACGTGGACGGCTTGGCCGACGTGCTCGACGACGGTGCCGCGGCCGTGTTGGTGTCGTCCTTGGAGAGGAAGAACCCGGGCGCGACGAAGCCGGTGATGCCCACCAGGGCGAGCACGACGACCACGGCGGAGCCGATCGCGATCCACATCCCGGTCTTGCTCTTCTTCGGCGG
>NZ_MUMI01000420.1 GCF_002155975.1 Amycolatopsis kentuckyensis | reverse complement strand
TCCGCCGCCGTCAGCGGGGGGTGGAAGTCCTCCGCCAGGCGCTCCGCGATCACTCCCGTCAGCGAAAAGTCGCGCGGCACCTCGAGCCCCGCGCGGTGCAACGCGCGCTGGACGCCCGGCAGGGCCGCTTCGTTGATCGTCACCGCCGCCGTCACCGCGGGCCACTGCGTCCGGATTTCCTCGAAGCAGGCCAGGCCCGCCGCCGCTTCGTCCGCGCAGCACACCGTTCGGGCCGTCAGCCCGCGGGCCGCCGTCGCGTCGAGGAAGCCCGTCGCCGAGCGCAGAGCCGGACCGTAACCCGCCGCGACGAGCTCCGCCGATCGGTTGATCAGCACCACCTCTTCGTGGCCGAGATCGGCCAGGTGGTGGACGCAGCGCGTGATCAAGGCGCCGTAGTCGACGTCCACCCACCAGGACGCGCCCGGGTGCTCCACGTGGCCGATCGTCACGAACGGGAGGCTCGCCTGGCTCAGCCGCTCGACCCGCGGGTCTTCGAGGAGGATCTCCATCAGGATCACGCCGTCGACGCGCCGGCCGGTCACGATGCGCTCGAACGACCGGTCGTGGTCGCCGCCGCTGGGGGAGAGCAGGACGTCGAGGTCGTGGGCCGCCGCCGCGTCGACGACGCTGCCGACGAAGCCCAGCTGGACGTCGGTCAGCCGGCGGCTGGCCGGCGGGACCACCAGCCCCAGCGTGCGCGTGCGGCCCTCGGCCAGGGCACGGGCGCTGGCGTTGGGCCGGTAGCCGAGTTCGGTGATGACGTCGTTGATGCGCTGCACCGTGGCCGCCGACACCGGTCGCTTGCCGCTCAGCGCGTACGACACGGTGCTGCGCGAAACCCCCGCGCGCCGCGCGATCTCCCCGATGTTCATGCCACTCCTGACCCCGGTGCTCAGAACCGGTTCGATCGTAGTACACGCAGTATTGCGCAGGAGTGCTCTCGCGGTTTACGGTGACGCCGCCCGCCGCATCGAACCGGTTCGATGATGCTGAGACTGCCTCCAGGTCGTCGCAGGTGCCGACAGGAAGGACCTCCCATGAAGCGTCACCCCCTCATCCGGCTGCTTTCGGTGGCCGTCGTCGCGACGGCACTGGCCGCCTGCTCCTCCGGCACGGCCCCCTCCGCGGCCGGCGGTACCTTCACCGTCTGGGACCCCTACCCGCAGTTCGACGCGAGCTCGGCGTGGGCGAAGGTCGTCGACAAGTGCGGCGCCGACGCCGGGGTCAAGATCACGCGGCAGGCGTTCGACACGACCGACCTCACCAACAAGGTGCTGCTCGCCGCACAGCAGAACACCGCGCCGAACGTCCTCGTCGTCGACAACCCGGTCGTCTCCACGCTGGCCGAGGGCGGGGTGCTCAAGTCCAACGCGGACACCGGGCTCGACGCCGCGCAGGTGGCCCCGAACCTGCTCGCCGCCGCCGACGTCAAGGGTCAGGTGTACGGCGTCCCGATCGGGGCGAACACGCTCGCCCTCTACTACAACAAGGCCGTGCTGACCGCGGCCGGCGTCGACCCGGCGTCGGTGAAGGACTGGGCGAGCCTCGACGCGGCGCTGGCCAAGGTGCACGCCGCCGGCAAGAAGGGCATCACGTTCTCCGCCATCGGCACCGAAGAAGGCAGTTTCCAGTTCCTGCCGTGGTTCTGGGGTTCGGGCGCGAACCTGACCGACCTCGCCTCGGCCGACGCCGTCTCCGCGCTCGCGCAGTGGAAGTCGTGGCTGGACAAGAAGTACGCCCCGAATTCGGTGGTCGGCAACACGCAGACCACCAGCTGGCAGGAGTTCGCGACGGGCGAGTACGCCTTCGCCGAGAACGGCACCTGGCAGCTGCAGAACGCGAAGAAGGCCGGCTTCGAGTACGGCGTCCTCCCGATCCCGGCGCGCACCGGGGGAGCGGCCCCGGCGCCGACCGGCGGCGAGTTCGTCACCGTGCCCGCCCAGAGCAGCCCGGACGCCGAGAAGACCGCGGGCAAGATCGCGTCCTGCCTGACCAGCCCGGCCAACGTCGGAGACTCCGACACCGCGCTGACCTACGTCTCGGCCGTGCCGTCCGTGCAGGACAAGCAGGTCGCCGCCCAGCCCGAGCTGAAGGTGTGGGTCGACGCGGTCAAGGTCGCGAAGGGCCGCACCGGCGACAACCTCGGCACCCGGTACCCGCGGATCTCCGAACCGCTCTGGGGCGCCGTGCAGGCCGCGCTGACCGGCGCGAAGGCCCCGGACACCGCCCTGGCGGCCGCACAGGCGACCGCCGCGTCGGCGAAGTAGGCCGGCTCGTGCTGGACACCCGTCAGCAGGCCCCCGCCCGTCCGGAAGCGCGAGCGCCCGGACGGGCCGGGCGGCGCCGCAGGCAGCAGCTCCTCGCGTGGGCGTTCCTCGCCCCGCTCGTCGCCTACCTGCTGCTGTGCTACGGCTATCCGCTGGTCACGAACATCGATCTCAGCCTGCGCAACTACACCGTCCGCACCTTCGTGCACGGCGGGGCACCACTGGTCTGGTTCGACAACTACGCGGGCGTGTTCGCCGATCCGACGTTCCGCACGGCGTTGCTCAACACGCTCGTCTTCACCGCCGCGTCGCTGCTCTTCCAGTACGGCATCGGCCTGGCGATGGCGGTGTTCTTCGCCCGGAACTTCCGCTTGGGCCCGACGCTGCGCGCGCTGTTCCTCGTGCCCTGGCTGCTGCCGCTGATCGTCTCGGGCTCGACCTGGGCGTGGCTGCTCAACAGCGAGTCCGGCGTGGTCAACGCCGTGCTGGGCTGGTTCGGCGCCGGCCGGATCGACTGGCTGACCTCGCCGTCCTGGGCGCTGGTCTCGGTGATCATCGCCAACATCTGGATCGGCGTGCCGTTCAACCTCGTCGTGCTGCACAGCGGCCTGCAGAACATCCCGGCCGAGGTGTACGAGGCGGCGTCGCTCGACGGCGTCGGCGCGTGGCAGCGGTTCCGGCACGTCACCTTCCCGCTGCTGCGACCGGTCTCAGCGATCACCCTGCTGCTGGGGCTGGTCTACACGCTGAAGGTGTTCGACGTCATCTGGATCATGACCCGGGGCGGGCCCGGCGGGGCGTCGACCACCCTGGCCACCTGGTCCTACCAGCTCGGCTTCGGCAGCATGCTGCCGCGGTTCGGGCCCAGCGCGGCGGTGGGCAACGTGCTCATCCTGCTGGCCCTGGTCGCCGGGCTGCTCTACATCCGCGCGCAGCGCAGGCAGGAGGAAGCGTGATCCGCCGCTGGCGCACCGCGGTGGGGCTGGTCCTCACGGCGGTCATGCTGTTCCCCGTCTACTGGATGGTCAACGTGTCGCTGACCCCGGCCGGGCGGATGCGCAAGTCGCCGCCCGACTGGTTCCCCGCCGCGCCGACGTTCGAAGGCTACGAGCGGGTGCTGCGCGAACAGCTCCCGTACTTCGCCACCAGCCTGTTCGTCGCGCTCGGCACGGTGGCGCTGACCCTCGCCCTGGCCGCGCCTTCGGCCTACGCGCTGGCCAAACTCCGCCCGCGCGGGCACCGGGCACTGGGGTTCGTGCTGCTGGTCGCCCAGATGATCCCCGGCATCATCATGGCGCTGGGCTTCTACGGCATCTACGTCTCGCTGGGGATCACCAACACCGCCTGGGGCCTGGTCCTCGCCGATTCGACGATCGCGGTGCCGTTCGCCGTGCTCGTCCTGACCTCGTTCATGGCAACAGTGCCGGACGAGCTCGTCCAGGCGGCCACGATCGACGGCGCGGGCGCGGTGCGCGCGTTCTGGTCGGTGGTGCTGCCCGCGAGCCGCAACGGGGTGGTGACCGCGGGGCTGTTCTCGTTCCTGTGGGCCTGGTCGGACTTCGTCTTCGCGGCGACGCTCGACGGCGGCGGCTCGATGCGGCCGCTGACCCTGGGGATCTACCGCTACATCGGCAACAACAACCAGGAGTGGAACTCCATCATGGCGACGGCGGTGGTCGCCTCCGTGCCCGCCGCCGTGCTCCTCGTGCTGGCGCAGCGGTTCGTCGCCGCCGGCGTCACTGCGGGCGCCGTCAAGGACTGAGCCCCCTCTCGGAAAGGACGCTTCTGTGCCCACGGGCGAATTTTCGCTGCGGGAGATCCCGTTCAGCCACCCGGGATCGTGGTTCGACGTCTCCCCGGTGGTGGCCCAGGCCACCTACGCCGACGACCTGCACCTGGTGTCCCACCGCCACGGCATGCACGCCGTCCTGGCGCTGGTCCCCGAAAGCGGCGGGCAGCGGGCCGACGTTCCGGCCGGCGCCACGCCGGCCGCGCTCACCTGGGGAACCGGGGACCGGCGGGTCACCGCGGCCTTCGCGGGCCCGGACGTGCTCCGGATCGCCGGGCACGGTCTCGACCTGAGGATCCGCGCGGCGGAGCTCACGCTGACCCCGTTCACCGGCACCTACTTCTTCGCCGACCCGGTCGACGGCTCGGCCGTGTTCACCTCCTACGAAACCGGTCACCGCTACCGCGTCACCGTCCTTTCCGGACACGTGCGGCACGTCGGCGCCGAAGCGCTCGGGACGGCCGAGCGGGCCGTCGTCGTGAGCGGCGACGCCTGGGAGGTGGCGATCGAGGAACTCCCCGGCGCGCGTGCGCCGTACGCGGCGGCCTCGGCGTTCGACGAGGTGGTCGCCGCCGCCCGGGCGGAGTTCGCCGCTTTCGCCGATGCCGTGGCGCCGTGGCGCGGCGAGCGCACGCCGGCGGCCGAGCTCGCCTGTTACGTGCTCTGGTCGGCCATCGTGGCGCCCGCCGGGTTCGTCGGCCGTCCGGCCGTGCTGATGTCGAAGCACTGGATGGACAAGGTGTGGAGCTGGGACCACTGCTTCACCGCGCTCGCCCTGGCCGGGGGACGGCCGGAACTGGCCTGGCACCAGGTCCAGGTCGTCTTCGACCACCAGGACGACCGGGGCGCGCTGCCCGACTCGATCACCCACGCCGAGGTGCTGCGCAACTTCGTCAAACCACCCATCCACGGCTGGGCGCTGAGCCGGCTGCGCGGCCGCCTGCCCGGTGGCCTGCCCGAACCCGGGCTCGCCTACCGGCAGCTGGCGGCGTGGACGACGTTCTGGCTCGAGCACCGCCGCGTGCCCGGCGGCCCGTTCGCCCACTACGAACACGGCAACGACAGCGGCTGGGACAACGCGACGCCGTTCGCGCAGCGGCGGCTCGTGCAGACGCCCGACCTCGCCGCGTTCCTGGTGCTGCAGCTGAAGGAACTGGCCGTGCTGGCCGCCGGGCAGGGGGATCCCGACGCGGCCGCGCGGTGGGACGCCGAAGCGGAAAGCCTGCTGGCGTCCCTGCTGGACGAGCTGTGGGACGGCACGAAGTTCGTCAGCCGCGTGGCCGCGACCGGGACGGTGCACTCCGGGGCGAGCCTCCTGGAACTGATGCCGATCGTGCTCGGCGAGCACCTCCCGCCGATGGTCCGGGACAAGGTCGTGGCCGGGCTGGAGGCGCACCTGACCGACATCGGGCTGGCGACCGAGCGGCCGGAGTCCGCGTTCTACGAGGCGGACGGCTACTGGCGCGGCCCGGTGTGGGCCCCGGTCACCGTGCTGATCGAGGACGGCCTCCGCCGTGCCGGCGCGACGGAGCTCGCCGACCGCGTCAGCGCCCGATTCCGCGCGGTGTGCGAAAAGTCCGGGTTCGCCGAGAACTTCGACGCGCTGACCGGGGACGGCCTGCGCGACCGCGCCTACACGTGGACGGCCGCCGCCTACCTCCTGCTCGCCGGCGACGCCGAAGCGCGCTCGAAGCGGTAGGCGGCTCGCCGCACGTCAGGTGCGGTCGTGCAGCGTGACGTGGTAGCCGTCGGGGTCGGCGAAGGTGAACGTCCGGCCGAAGGGGCCGTCGATCGGCGCGGAGACGATGGGGTGCCCGTCGGCGGCCAGTGCGTCGTGGATGGCCTGGACGTCGGTGGCGTGGAGCCAGATCGCGGCTCCGATGCCGGGCCGGGCCACGGAGGCGAGATCGGTGCCGGGGACGACGTCCCGGAGGGCGAACGCGATCGGCTTCGTCTCGAAGACGACGGCGTGCGGCGGCCCGGCCGGCGAGCGGACGAGGCCGAGGTACTGCTCGTAGAACGCCTGTGAAGCGGCGAGGTCGCGCGCTTGGAGCGAGACGAAGTCGGGGCCGGTGGCGGGCATGGTGCTGCTCCTTCTCTTCATGTCAGGTTCCTGACATCAACCACCGTATGTCAGGAACCTGACATGAGTCAAGCCGGAGCCGGGCCGCACTGTCGAATCGCATCGACAATGCGGGGTTCGTGAACGTCTCCCGGTGGCGTGCGAAAACGGCGTGCAATTCGACAAAATCGAAGCCGTTGTTGAGATCGAAATCATCGAAGTATTGGTTGAGGCGAGCTGATCGATGCTGGTCGAATGCCGGTGAATCACCCACCGTATCTTGACCGGTACGCAACCGGCCTGCGATAGTCGTCCCACTCCCGTTCACGCCGCGCCGGTGGTGAATAAGTCGTCGAAACGATTCGACACAGAGCAAATCGGGAAAGGACGAATCGATGCACAACGTGGTGCGTTCCCTCCTCGTCTCACTGACCGCGGCCGCCGTGGTGGCGACCACCGCCGGGGTGGCCGAAGCGGCCACCTGGTCGTCTTCGGACAAGTGGGCGACCTGGTCCAACGGCGGCTACACCGTCCGCAACGACGTCTGGGGCAGCGGTGCCGGGCCGCAGTCGATCTGGGCGAACTCCTACAGCAACTGGGGAGTGTGGGCCGACCACCCGAACACCGGCGGGATCAAGTCGTACCCGCACTCGGCGAAGAACGTCGGCCGGACGCTCAGCTCGCTGCGGCAGGTGTCCAGCAGCTTCAACGTGAGCCGCCCGGGCAGCGGCGCGTACGAGACCGCGTATGACATCTGGGCGAACAACAACGCCTACGAAATCATGTTGTGGGTCAACAAGCAGGGCGCGGTCGGCCCGCTCGGCAGCAAGCAGACGACGGTGAGCGTCGGCGGCCACACCTGGGACGTCTACAAGGGATCGAACGGTTCGAACGCGGTGTTCTCGTTCCTGCGCACGTCGAACACGAACGCCGGCACCGTCGACGTCCTCGCGGTGCTGAACTGGATCAAGGCCCGCGGCTGGTTCGGTGACGTGACCCTCGGCGAAGTGCAGTTCGGGTTCGAAATCACGTCGTCTTCGGGCGGGCTGAACTTCACGTCCAACAGCTATTCCGTCTCCGCGTCCTGATCGGCACGCGACCCCCCCGCCGGGGCACGGCGAGCCCGGAACTGCTGTCCGCGACGGCGGCGGTTCCGGGCTCACCGCATCCGGCGCACCGCGGCGATCACCGGCGGGCCATGGCCCGGCCCGCCGCCCGCCCGGAGAACACGCAGCCGCCGAGGAAGGTGCCTTCCAGCGCGTTGTAGCCGTGTACGCCTCCGCCGCCGAAGCCGGCCACCTCGCCCGCCGCGTACAGGCCGGGGATCGGCGTTCCGGTGGCGTCGAGCGCCTGGGAGTCCAAAGTGGTCTGGATGCCGCCCAGCGTCTTGCGGGTGAGGATGTTGAGCCGGACGGCGATCAGCGGGCCGTGGGCCGGGTCGAGGATCCGGTGCGGCTTGGCCACGCGGACCAGCTTGTCGCCGACGTAGCGGCGGGCGTTCGCGATGGCCATCACCTGGAAGTCCTTGGTGTACCGGTGGCCGATCTGGCTGTCGCGGGCGGCGATCTGGCGTTCCAGGTCCGCGACGTCGAGCTGCGGGCCGCGCGCGATCCGGTTCATGCCGGCCACCAGATCCGGCAGGGTGTCCGCGACGACGAAGTCGGCCCCGTGCTTCTTGAACGCCTCGACCGGGGCCGGCGCGCCCTTGCTGACCCGGCTGAGCAGCATTTCCGCGGCGGATTTGCCGGTGATGTCGGGATTCTGTTCCGAACCGGAGAGCGCGAACTCCTTCTCGATGATCGACTGGGTCAGCACGAACCACGAGTAGTCGTAGCCGGTGGCGAGGATCGCCTTCAGCGAGGAGTTCGTGTCGAAGCCGGGGAAGTTCGGGGCGGGCAGGCGGCGGCCGGTCGCGTCGAACCACATCGACGACGGGCCGGGGAGGATGCGGATGGCGTGGTCCGGCCAGATCGGGTCCCAGTTGTGCACGCCTTCGGTGTAGTGCCACATCCGGTCCCGGTTCACCAGCCGCGCGCCCGCCCGCTCGCTGATGCCGAGCATGCGGCCGTCCACGTGGGCCGGCACGCCCCGGATCATCGTCTCCGGCGCCGGGCCGAGCCGGTCGACCGGCCAGTTCGCGCGGACGATGTCGTGGTTGTGCCCGATGCCGCCGGAGGCGACGAGGACTGCCGCGGCCCGGAATTCGAAGGTGCCCGCCGGCTCACGGGAGGTGGCGACGCCGCGTTCGGCGTCGGCCGGGGCGAGGATCGTGCCCCGGACGCCGTGCACGCCTTCGCCGTCGCCGAGGAGTTCGTCGACCTGGTGCCGGAAGGCGAATTCGACCAGCCCCCGCCGTTCGGCCTCCAGCACCGGTTCGGCGAACACCCGCACGACCTCCGGGCCGGTGCCCCAGGTGACGTGGAAGCGCGGGACGGAGTTGCCGTGCCCGGTCGCCGTCCCGTCGCCGCGTTCGGCCCAGCCGACCACCGGGGTCAGGCGCAGTCCCAGGTCGTGCAGGTAGGCATACTTCTCGTGCGCGGCAAAGGAGACATAAGCCTCGGCCCACCGGCGGGCCCAGCGGTCTTCGTCGTCGCGGTCGAACCCGGCGGACCCGAGCCAGTCCCGGAGCGCGAGCTCGGGGGAGTCGCGCACGCCGAGGCGGCGCTGTTCGGGACTGTCCACGAAGAACAGCCCGCCGAACGACCAGAACGCCTGGCCGCCCAGGTTGTTGCGGTTCTCCTGGTCGAGGACCAGGATCCGCTTGCCCGCCTTGACGAGTTCGTGGGTCGCGACGAGCCCGGCCAGGCCGGCCCCCACGACGATCACGTCCGGTTCGCCGGATGCCACCATGCCCGCTCCCTCGCTCCGCCGGGCCGGCCGGCCCCGCCGGACCCTATGCCGGGCGGTGATCACCCGTCCATCCGCGCACCGCGAAAGAGGGCGGCGTCACTCCAATGAGGAGAGTCGCTGTCGAATTTCGCGAAACGGCTTGAAGATGCCGGGGCCGGACGGGAAGGTGGACCGATGGAACCGGGTGACGCCGCGCGGAAAGCGCTGGCCTGCGTGCGGATCTTCAACGGCGCGGTCGGGCTGCTCGCGCCCGGCCGGATGGCGGCGAGCCTGGGCAGCGCGCCGGCGGAGGACCGGCGGTTCGGCTACCCCGCGCGCATGTTCGGCATCCGCACCCTGGTCCTCGGGACGGACCTGCTGCTGCTGAAGGCGGACGACCCCGCCGCCCGCCGGATCCTGCGGCAGGCGGTCCTGATCCACGCCACGGACACGGCGGCCGCCGCCTACGCCGGAGCCCGCGGCGAACTCCAGGGCAAGGCGGCGAAGTTCACCGTCGCCATCTCCGCGGTCAACACGGTGCTGGCGGTGCTCTCGCTCGCGACCGCGAAGCCGCGCGGCTGACCGCGGCTTCAGGGATGCACGCGGAGCGCGTCGACGATCAGGTCGAGCATCCGGCCGGTTCGTGCCGGGTCGCGTTCGTCCGCTGTGGACAAGAACACGCCGAGCAGCATCAAGGTCACGTCCTCCGGGTCGGTGCCCGGGCGTAGCGTGCCCGCTTTCGCGCCCGCGTCGAGGATCGCCCCGATCGCGGCGGTGATGCGCTGCCGCGTGGCCGGCGTCGCGATGCGGCCCGACGCGACGCTCGCGCGGAGGACGTCCGCCATCCCGCGCTTGGTCGCCACGAACGCCGCGTAGCGATCCATCCATGCGCGGAGGGCTTCCTCGGGCGCCAGTGCGTCGAGCAGGGCCGGTGCGCTGTCGGTGACGTCGTCGAGTTCCGCCGCGTACACGGCTTCGACGAGCGCTTCGCGGGTCGGGAAGTGCCGGTAGAGCGTCCCGATGCCGACGCCGGCCTCGCGGGCGACGGCTTCGAGCGCGACGGTTCCGTCGGCGGTGGCGAACGCGGCCCGGGCGACCGCGACGAGTTTGTCCCGGTTGCGGCGCGCGTCCGAGCGCACCGGCCGGGCCGGGTCGGGCGAAGACAAAACGGAGGCACCTCCGGTTGTGCTACGGTCGGCTTGAGCGGAGGCTCCTCCGCTTTGCCATCATCGCACGAGGACGGGGACCACCCATGTCATCTCCCGAACGCGGCGCGCTCGCCGGCCGCACCGTCTCCCGCGTCGGCTACGGCGCGATGCAGCTCGAGCGCCTGCACGGCGACCGCGCGGCCGCGATCGCCCTCCTGCGCCGCGCCGTCGAACTCGGCGTCGACCACGTCGACACGGCCCAGTTCTACGGCAACGGCTTCGTCAACGGCGTCATCCGCGAGGCCCTCGGTTCCGGCGACGACGTCCTGATCGCCACCAAGGTCGGCGCCGACCCGGACCCCGGTGGCCCGATCCCGCTCCGCTTGGCGCAGCGACCGGAAGAGCTGCGCGCGAGCGTCGAGGACAACCTCCGCGCGCTCGGGCTGGACCGGATCCCGCTGGTCAACCTGCGGCGCGCCGACCGCCGGCCCGGTGTGCTCGCCGAGGGCGACCAGCGCGTCGGCCTCGACGACCAGCTCGCGGTGCTGACGGCCCTGCGTGACGAAGGCAAGATCGGCGCGATCGGGCTGAGCGCGGTCACCCTCGACGTCCTGCGCCGGGCCCTTCCGGCGGGGATCGCCTGCGTGCAGAACGCCTACAGCCTCCTCGGCCGCGACGACGAGGACATGGTGGAGCTGTGCGTCGCGGAAGACGTCGCCTGGGTGCCGTTCTTCCCGCTGGGCGGGGCGTTCCCGGGCCTGCCGAAGGTGACCGACGAGCCCGCCGTGCAGGCGGTCGCGCGGACGTCGGGGTGGACGCCGGCGCAGGTCGGGCTGGCCTGGCTGCTGCACCGCGCCCCGAACGTGCACCTCATCCCGGGTACCGCGAGCGCGCCGCACCTCGAGGCCAACCTCGCCGTGGCGGACATCGAGCTCGACGGCGAGACGCTGGCGGCGCTGAACGCGATCCCGGTCCGGTCGATGGACGCCGCTCTGGGCTGAGTGCGCGCGGCCGGCCGGTCTCACCCCGGCGCCGGGCCGCCCGCCAAGGCCGTCGCGGTCAAGGTGAGGTGCCGGGTGAGGGCCTCGGCCGCGGCGTCGGCGTCGCGGGCCAAGGCCGTCTGCTCCAGCAGGGCGTGCTCGGCCAGGTGGTCGCGGCCGGGGGTGCGGTGGGCCGACCAGCGGCGGGCCAGCTCGCTCGCCGTCCACATCCGGTCGAACGTGTCCAGGAGGACCGGGTTGCCGCAGCCCTCCAGCAGTGTGCGGTGGAAGATCCGGTGGGCTTCGGCCCAGTCGGCGCTGTAGTGCCGGCCTTCGCCGGGCGGCGTGCGGGCGAGCCGGTGGTGCGTGGCCCGGACCCGGGCTTCCCACGCGAGGTCGCCGCGCTCGAGGGACAGGCGCAGCACGAGCGGTTCGACCGTCCGGCGGGCCTCCGCGACTTCCTGCCAGCGGCGGTCGGAGAACGCCGGGACGGCGAAGCCGCGGTTGGGCAGGCGGTCGGCGAGGCCGTCGCCGACCAGGCGGACCAGTGCCTCGCGCACGACGGCCAGGCTGACGCCGCGTTCCTTGGCCAGGTCCTGCGGTTTGAGGGCTTCGCCGGGGGAGTACTGCCCGCGCATGATCGCGTCCCGCAGGTGCGCGTGGACCTGTTCGGAGAGCATCGGCCGGCCCGGTGCGGCTGTCTCGGTCACCCTCGCAGCATAGACGATCGACAAGATAATCGATTATCGGTGCTATGGTCGATGGTGCCCACGTTCCAGCCAGGGAGACAAGTGATCCGATGAACGACCCGTTCGCCCGCCTGCCCGAGGTGCCCTCCTTCACCGTCACCAGCACCACGATCGCCGACGGCGCCGCCCTGCCGCCCGAGCACCGGTCCGGGAAGGACGTCTCGCCGCAGCTGTCCTGGAGCGGTGCCCCGGCGGGCACGAAGAGCTACGCCGTCACCGTCTACGACCCCGACGCCCCGACCGGCTCCGGGTTCTGGCACTGGGCGGTCGCCGACATCCCCGCGACCGTCACCGAGCTGCCGGAGGGTGCCGGGGACACCGCGGGTTCGGGTCTCCCGGAAGGTGCTTTCCAGCTCCCGGGCGACACCCGCGAGGCCCGCTTCCTCGGCGCGGCCCCGCCGCCCGGGCACGGCCCGCACCGCTACTTCTTCGTGGTGCACGCCCTCGACGTCGCCTCGATCGGCGTCCCCGCCGAGGCCACCCCGGCCGTGCTCGGCTTCACCATGGCCGGGCACGTCCTCGGCCGGGCGGTTCTGACCGCCACGGCGGAAACCCCGGGCCCCGAACGCGTCGAGGTTTCCCGGCTCGTCCCCGCCCCCGCCGAGGCCGTCTTCGCGGTCCTGGCCGATCCGCAGGGGCACGTGGACATCGACGCTTCGGGCATGCTCATGGCCGCCGAAGGGGAACCGGTGCGGCAGGCGGGCGACCGGTTCCTGGTGCACATGGACCGGGACGCGCTCGGGGACGTTCCCCTCGGCAAGTACGACGTCGAGGTGGTCATCACCAAGCTCGTCGCGAACGAGGAGATCGCCTGGACCGTCGAGGGCCGGACCGGGACGCACGTCCGCCACGTCTACGGCTACCGGCTGGAGCCGGCCGAGGGCGGCACCCGCGTCACGTCCTACTACGACTGGTCGGAGATCGCCGAGCAGTGGAAGCGGCGCCTCACCTTCCCGGTGGTCCCCGCGTCCGCCCTCAAGGCCACCCTCGGCATCCTCGAACGCACCGTCCGCCGGCGCATGGCCGAAAAGTAGCCGACCGACTGGATCACGCCACGCGGCGTACGGTGGCGGCATGTACACGGTTGCGGTGCTGGCCCTCGACGACGTGATCGCGTTCGACCTGGCCACGCCGATCGAAACGCTCGGCCGGGTCCGGCTGCCGGACGGTCGCGGGGGGTACCGGATCGTCGTCGCCGGCCCGGAGCCGGTGGTCGGCGCCGGGCCGCTGCGGCTCACCGTCGAGGTGGGGCTCGACGAGGTGGCGCACGCCGACCTCGTCGTCGTCCCCGGGCGGAACGACCCGGACCGGCCGACCCCCGACGGCGTGGCGGAGTTCCTCCGGGCCGCGGTGGCGCGCGGCACCCGGGTCGCCTCGATCTGCGTCGGCGCGTTCACGCTCGCCGAGGCCGGCCTGCTCGACGGGCAGCGGGCGACCACGCACTGGCTCGCCACCGACGAGCTGGCCCGCCGGTACCCCGCCGTCGAGGTCGACCCGGACGCGCTCTACGTGGACAATGGCCGGATCCTGACGTCCGCGGGCGCGTCGGCCGGGCTGGACATGTGCCTGCACATCGTGGAGCGCGACTACGGCGCCGCGGTCGCCGCCGACGCCGCGCGGCTGGCGGTCGCGCCGTTGCAGCGCACCGGCGGGCAGGGGCAGTACATCCTGCGCAACCGGCCGACGTACCGGACCGCGACGCTGGAGAAGGCTCTCGGCTGGATCGAGGAGAACGCCCACCGCCCGCTCACGCTGGCCGACATCGCCGGCGCGGCGGGCATGAGCACGCGCACGCTGACCCGGCACTTCCACGCGGAGACCGGGCAGAGCCCGATCCAGTGGCTGACCGGGGTGCGGATCCGGCACGCCCAGGAACTGCTGGAACTGACCGACCACACGGTCGACCGGATCGCCGGGCAGGTGGGCTTTCCGTCGCCGAGCAACTTCCGGGTGCAGTTCGCGCAGATCGTGCGGGTCAGCCCGAGTGCGTACCGGAAGACGTTCCGGTCGCGGTAGGTCCGCGGCGCCGGCGCAGGTGGGGCCGG
>NZ_MUMI01000042.1 GCF_002155975.1 Amycolatopsis kentuckyensis | reverse complement strand
CACCCATCCCGGAGGCACCGCCGCGGCGGGCCGCGCCGGTGCCTCCGGGATGGGTGGCATGGGCGGCATGCACCCCGGCGGCGCCAAGGGCCAGGGCGGCGGCGACGAGGAACGCACGTCGAAGTACCTGCTCGGCGACGACCCGAACGACATCTTCGGGACCGACGAGCTGACCGCACCGCCGGTCATCGGCGAGTAGCGCACCCGGGCCCGCCGGGCGCGTGCCAAGATGGGCGCGCCCGGCGTTTCCCGTGATCACCGGGTTCATCGAGTTCGATTTTCACTGTGTCCGATTCTCACTGGGGGCAAGAGCGGTGCTGGACAGGCAGGTCACCATCTCGGCCGGCACCCTGATCAACCTGATCCGGCGCCGGGGCGGCGAGCCGCACACGGTGCTGTCCGAGACGCCGACCTGGTACAGCGACGAGGCCCAGCGCGCCGAGGACGAGCAGACCAACGCCGAGCTCGCGAAGGCCGGTCTGTTCGGCCCGCGCGGGATGCACCCCGGGTTCGTCGCGACGATCGAAGCGATCGCCCGGCCGCAGCTGGAGTACTACGGCTGGATCGACGGCGGGTTCCAGGGCAAGGCGGTGAGCTACCGGCTGCTCGCGGGCAGCGCCGGCGGCGAGGCGTTCGTGCTGGCCAAGCACGAGGAGCTGGACGCCGTCGTGCTGGAGTCCTCGCGGCCCGGCGAACTGCTCGACGACTTCCTGGGCCAGATCCCGAAGCTGGCGCCGGGCCGCGGGACACCGCTCGCGGTGCCGAAGAGCCAGATCGAGGGGACCGCCCGCGGCGACGACGGCGGCGGGTTCGCGGTGCTCCGCAGCGACCGCCCGGCCGAGGGTTCCCAGGAGGTCGAGGAGCTCCGCCGGATCCTCGGGTTGCGCCGGATGGGCAGCGGCAGCCTCTACGTCGCGGCCCGCAGCCGCACCGGCGCGCGGCACCGGATCGAACGCCCGGTGAACTACATCGATACCTCGGAAGGCCGCTGGCTGACCGAGGAGATTCCGGGACGCGGCGAGAACCGGATCGCCTTCACCCCGGCCGACCAGCGCGTTCTCGCTGACCGGTTACGCAGCGCACAGGGCCGGCTCACTGCGGCCTGAGTGACGAGCCGTTCAGCCCACCGGGTTACCTGTCTACCCTCCGTGATTTTCATCCACAGGCCGCGCGGTTCAATGGGCTCGAGCTGGTCCACGACACGCCGAAGAACGGACTTCCCGCGACACGCCGGACGAGTTTTCGGCGAGTTCTCCACACCTTGTACACAGCTCCTGACCAGCGGATTCACCAAAGCCGATCACGCTTGTCCCCAACTTGTCCACAGCTCTCGCGGCACCTGTGATTGGTTACCCCCGTTCATCCACAGGTTGTCCACAGAAGGGTCCCCACCCTGAATTGCCATCGGCCTTCCGGGGGATCTAGCGTGCCCGCTCGGGCCTGTACTCACGGTGGCGCTCCGCGTGTCTGCGGCAGCCGGCCGACGTTGTCGCCGATCATCGGGGGACGAGGTCCGGGTGGCCGGGCGCACGAGCGGCGGCCACGTGCTTCGAGAGCGAAGATCCGGCATAATCGAACGGGTGTTCGACACAATGAGGAGGTGTCCGGGGCGGTGGCGCTGACCGACGACCGCAGTCCGATGTATGCGGAGGAAGACCCGGGTCCGAGCGACCCCGGCCCCGGCGGCTTCGACCGCCAGCCGCCGCAGGACATCCCGGCCGAGCAGTCCGTGCTCGGCGGCATGCTGCTGTCGAAGGACGCGGTCGCCGACGTCATCGAGGCGCTCGGCCCCGACGACTTCTACAAGCCGGCGCACCAGGCGATCTACGACTGCATCCTCGACCTCTACGGCCGCGGCGAGCCCGCCGACCCGATCACGGTGTCGGCCGAGCTGGAGCGGCGCGGGGAGCTGGGCCGCGTCGGCGGCGCGCCCTACCTGCACACGCTGATCGCGACGGTGCCGACAGCGGCGAACGCGGGCTACTACGCGGAGATCGTCTCGGAGAAGGCGGTGCTGCGCCGGCTCGTCGAGGCGGGCACCCGGATCGTGCAGTACGGCTACGGCGCGGCGGCGGGCGACGGCGCGAACATCGACGAGGTCGTCGACCGCGCGCAGGCCGCGATCTACGACGTCACCGAGCGGCGGACCAGCGAGGACTACGTCGCGCTGGAAGAGCTGCTGCAGCCGACGATGGACGAGATCGACGCGATCGCCTCGCGCGGCGGCCAGTCCCAGGGCATCCCGACCGGGTTCGCCGACTTCGACGAGCTGACCAACGGCCTGCACCCCGGGCAGATGATCATCGTCGCGGCCCGCCCCGGTGTCGGCAAGTCGACCCTCGGCCTGGACTTCGCGCGCTCGGCGTCGATCCGGCACGGCCTGACCAGCGTCATCTTCTCGCTGGAAATGAGCCGCACCGAGATCGTCATGCGCATGCTGTCGGCCGAGGCCAAGATCCGCCTCGCCGACATGCGCGGCGGCAAGATGTCGGACGACGACTGGACGCGGCTGGCCCGCCGGATGAGCGAGGTCTCCGAGGCGCCGCTGTTCGTCGACGACTCGCCGAACATGACGATGATGGAGATCCGCGCGAAGGCGCGCCGGCTGAAGCAGCGGCACGACCTCAAGCTCGTCGTCCTCGACTACCTCCAGCTGATGACGTCCGGCAAGCGCGTCGAGTCCCGGCAGCAGGAAGTCTCGGAGTTCTCCCGGCAGATGAAGCTGCTGGCGAAGGAGATCGAGGTCCCGGTGATCGCGATCAGCCAGCTGAACCGTGGTCCGGAACAGCGCACGGACAAGCGCCCGATGCTGTCCGACCTGCGTGAGTCCGGCTCACTGGAGCAGGACGCCGACCTCGTCATCCTGGTCAACCGCCCGGACGCCTGGGAGCGGGACGACCCGCGCGCGGGCGAGGCGGACCTGATCATCGCGAAGCACCGCGCCGGGCCGACGGCGACGATCACCGTCGCGCACCAGCTGCACTACAGCCGCTTCGTCGACCTCTCGCACGACTAGCCGAGAGCGCTGTACCCGCGGACGAAGGCCGTGAGGAGCCGGCCGAACGTCTCGCGGTCCTCCTCCGGCCAGTCCGCCATGACCTCCGCGAACACCCCGCGGCGGAAGGCGTGCAGCTCGTCGAGGTGCGCCTGGCCGGCCTCGGTCGGCACTAGCACCGCACGCCGTCCGTCGCGCTGGTCGGCTTCGCGGCGCAGCAGTCCCTGCTCGACCGCGCGCGCCACGAGCCGGCTGGCGCGCGGCTGGTCGACGCCCATCGCCGCGCTCAAGGCCGTCACCGTGCCGGGCTCCCCGCGCTCGGCGAGCTCTTCGACGACGTCGAGCAGCTCGAACACCGGGTCGTGCGCGCCACGGCCTCTCGCCTTGCCGATCCGGCTGAGGGCTCGCCGCTGCTGGCTGCGGCGGATCGCGATCATGGCGCGCTCGACGTCGGCCACCGCGTCCGTCATGGTTGCTCCACCTCCCAACTACATGTACTTTTACATGTAGTTGTCCATTGACATATCGGAGTCCTCATGAAACCCCTCGGCTGGTGGCTCCGCCACCTCCACGAGCTCCTCGAATCCTCCATGGCCCGGGTCCTCGACGTGGAGTCGCTGACCCGCCGACACTGGCAGGTACTCAACACGATCGCCCTCGGCGCCCGCACCCCGGAGCAGGTCGACACGGCGATGGCACCGTTCGTCGCCGGCGAGGGCTCGATGACCCCGAAGCTGGCCGACCTGCGCGCCCGCGGCTGGGTCGCCGAAGACGGCGCCTTGACCGCCGACGGTCGCGAAGCCCACGCCCGTGTCGAAGCGCGCATCAAGGAGTTCCGCGCGAAGGCCGTCGAGGGGATCGGCGAGGACGACTACCGCACCACACTGCGGACGTTGGAGCGGTGCGCCGCGAACCTCGAAGCCGGCTGAGGAATATCCCGGGCCGCGGCGGTGTCGGGTACTCTAGTAGTTGAACTTTCAATAACTGGAGCCGTCGATGACCCGCACCCCGGTCCTCTACCTCAGCCACGGAGCGCCGCCGCTCGCCGACGACACCACGTGGACCCGCCAGCTCGCCGCCTGGTCGGCCGACCTGCCGGAACCCCGCGCGATCCTGATCGTGTCGGCGCACTGGGAGGAGGCACCGCTGACCATCGGGGCGACCACGACCGTGCCGCTCGTGTACGACTTCTGGGGCTTCCCCGAGCGCTACTACCAGGTGAAGTACGCGGCTCCGGGCGCGCCGGAGCTGGCGGCCAAGGTCCGGAAGCTGCTCCACTCGACGGAGACGCCGGTGCACGACGCGCCGGAGCGCGGCCTCGACCACGGCGCCTACGTGCCGCTGGTCGAGATGTTCCCGGCCGCCGACATCCCGGTGCTGCAGGTCTCGATGCCTTCGCTCGACCCGCAGGAGCTGTTCGACCTCGGCCGCAAGCTCGCGCCGTTGCGCGACGAAGGCGTGCTGATCATCGGCAGCGGCTTCTTCACCCACAACCTCAGCGGCATGGCCCGCGCCACCGACGGGACACCGCCGGCGTGGTCGGCCGAGTTCGACCACTGGGGCGACGAGGTCCTGCGCGGCGGTGACGTCGACACGCTGCTCGACTTCCGGCACAAGGCGCCGGCGGCGGCGCTCGCGCACCCGCGGATCGAGCACTTCGCGCCGCTGTTCGTCTCCCTCGGCGCCACCTCGGACGAGAGCTCGGGCCGCACGGTGATCGACGGCTTCTGGCACGGCTTGGCGAAGCGTTCGCTCCAGTTCTCCTGATCCCCGAAGACGCGAACGAGCCCCAGGAGCCGAGTGGCTCCTGGGGCTCGTTGCCTCCAGGGAAGGAGCGCTTTTCGAGGTCCGCGATCGCGGGTGGGGACGCTCCGTGCGAGGTCACCCTCGCGGCGCGGTGGAACGTCCGCCCGCGACAGCGGGGTCTGTGGCCGGGCGGGTTCTGGCCGAACCCGCCCGGCTTCACCGCACTACTTGCGCTTGACCAGGCCCATCAGCTTCGCGAGGAAGCCGGTGGAGTCCAGACCCGACATCGCCGGAACCTGCGGGGTGCTGTCCAGCACCGGCAGCTTGGCGTTCACCGGCACGGCCGGGGCGACGGGCAGCGCCGTCGGCAGGGCGGCCGGGACCTCGAGCGGCAGCGCCGGAGCCGCGACGGGCAGGCCGGTGGCCGGCACGTCCGCACGCTCGGTGCCGTGGCCCGCGAGCGAGCCCAGCGACGACAGGCCGTTCACCGCGGGCAGCGCGGTGGGCAGCGCCGGCAGGGCCGGCTTCGGCAGCGCCGGAACGCCACCCAGGGCCGGCAGCGCCGGGGCCGCGACGGGCAGGCCCGCCGGCACGTCGGCACGCTCGGTGCCGTGGCCGCCGAGGGTGCCCAGCGACGCCAGGCCATTCACCGGCAGCGCCGAAGCGGTGGGCAGCGACGGCTTCGGCAGCGCCGGAGCCGGCAGGTGCCCCAGGCCGGAGGCGCCCGACAGCGGGCTGGTCACCGGCGGCACGTCGGCGCGCTGGGTGGCCAGCGGAGCCGCGACCGGCAGCGCGGGCAGGCCCTGGGTGGGCAGCCCGGTGGCCGGCACGTTGCTGGCGAGCCCGGTCACGGTGCCCAGCCCACTCATGGGCAGGCCCTGGGTGGGCAGGCCCTCGGTGGACAGGTTGCTGGTCTGCAGCGCACCGGTCAGCCCGTCGACCGACGGCAGCCCGCCGAGCAGGCCGGCGACCGGCAGCATGCCGGACAGCCCGTCCACCGACGGCAGGCCGCCCTGGGTGGGCAGGCCGCTGCGGAGCGCGGCCAGCGACGGCAGCTCGTCCGCCGCCAGCTCCGAACCCTCGACCGGGAACGCGATGGGGTCCGCGGCCTCGTCGTCGATGCTGGTCATGTCCGTCGCGTGCGCGGTGGCCACCCCGAGCAGCTCCAGCGGCACGCCGAAGATCTGCACCGGGAGCGCGAACGCGTGGTAGGCGTTGATGCCCGACAGCGCGGACTGGTCGCCCGCGGTGACAGCCTTGCCACCGTTGTTCGTGGTCAGCGTGTTGTCGCCGACGGCGTGGGCCACGCCGCCCACGGTCACCGCGTCGCCGAACAGCTGCGCGATCGCGGTCACCGGCAGGTCGAGGATGTTGCCCGAGATCGCGCCTTCGACACCGGAGGTGGTGTCGTCGCCCGAGTTCTCGACCTCGGTCATGTTGATGCCGGTGCCCTTGGCGACACCCGCCACGCTGGCGGCGTCACCGAAGACCTGCGCCACCGCCAGCGGGTCCACGCCGACGATGTTGCCGGCCACGCTGCCGCGGTCGCCACTGGTGGTGGCGTCGCCGCCCGCCTGGGACTCGACGTCGTTGGTGCCCTTGCCGGTGCCCAGCGCGGCGGCGGCGATCCCGTCGCCGAAGACCGAGCCGGCGCCCGCGATCGGGGCCTTCACGATGTTGCCGGTCAACGCACCGTCGCGACCGTCGGTCACGGCGTCGCCGCCCGCCATCGCGTCGGTGATGTTGTCGTTCTCACCGGTGCCGATGCCGCCGAGGGCGCCACCGACGCCCATCGCCTGCACGGGCAGCGCGACCGGGGCCTCGATGATGTTGCCCGCGCCGGCGCCCGCCGGGCCGTGGGCCTTGACGTCGCCGCCCGCGTTGGACGTCGTGTCGGTCGAGCCCTTGCCGTGGCCCTGGCCGATGAAGGCGCCACCGATGTTGGCGGCCTGCACCGGGGTCGACACCGGGACCGTGCCCAGGTTCGAGCTCAGGAAGCCACCGTCGTCCACGGTGCTGCCACCGCCGCCGCCGGAGACGACCTTGGTCTCGTCGGCCGCGCCGGAGCCCTGGCCGATGAACGAGCCACCGATGCCGAAGACCTCGGCGGGCAGGCCCACCGGCACCTGGACGACGTTGCCCGAGCCGGAGGAGTTGGCACCCTGGGTGCCGTCGTACGCCCCGGCGGTGACCGTCTTGTCCTCGGTCGCCGAACCGGTCGCGTTGCCGATGTGGCTGCCGCCGATACCGAAGACCTCGGGCGCGCCCGCGGCCTGGGTGTTGACGATGTTGCCGCCGAGGACGGCGCCGTTGCCCTTGGTGTAGCTGCCGTTGCCGGCGTTGGCGTCGGTCGTGTTGTCGTGCGCGGCGTCCGCCTGGCCGATGTACGTGCCACCGATGCCGAAGGCCTCGACCGGCAGCGCGATCGACGGGTTGAGGACGTTGCCCGACCCGCTCGAGTTGTCACCGGTGGTCTTGACGAAGCCACCCGAGTCGACAGTGCTGGAGGAACTGCCGGCGCAGGGGATGCCCGTCGAGGCGTTGCCGATCCACGAGCCCGCGACACCCGCGACGTTCGCGATCGGGGACAGCGAGGCAGCCCCGCCGTTGCCCGACAGGAACGAGTCGTCGCCGCTGGTCTCGAGGTAGGTCGGGATGCCCAGGCTGCCCTTGCGGGTGGCCCCGGCCGTGGCGTCGGCGGAGGTGTCGCAGCCGTCGGAGTTCGACAGCGAGCCCCACACCGCACCGGAGTTGCAGTTGAACTTGACCGGCAGGGCGATCGGCGCGCCGACCACGTTGCCCGACCCGGAGGCCTGGTCGCCGGAGCTCAGCAGCGAGCCGCCGGAGGTGGCGACCGTGTCGGCCGAGTAGCCGTGGCTCTGCCCGTTGCCGAGCAGGAAGGACGCGGCGTTGCCGGTCACCTGCACCGGGGTGGCGAACTGGCCCGCCACCACGTTGCCGGAGAGCGCGGAGCCGTCGCCGTCGGTGTCGACGTCCCCGGTCTCGGTGGTGCTCTGGCTGGCCGACCCACCGGTCACGCGGCCGGTGCCGCCGGCGACCCCGCCGCCGTTGCCGGCGATCTGGACGGGGAGCGCCCAGTCGAGGGCGACGGCGTTGCCCGCGAGGCTGGAGTCCTGGCCCGTCGTCTTGACGTCCTGGTCGTGCGTCCAGGTCTGCGAGTGGTCGCCGCCCTGGACGTTCGCGTCGCCGATCACGCCGATCGCGTTGTCGACGATCTGGATCGGGACGACGAGGTCACCCGTGACCTTGTTGCCCTTGAGGTTGTTGTGGCCCGGGGTGAACTTGCCCGCGCCGTCGGCCTTGGTGGCCCCGCCGAGGGTGCTCTCGCTGATCGGGCTCGCGTCGTCGAACTGCTTCGCAGCCTCGTTCGCGGCCTTGGTGACCGGCTTGGTGCTCAGCTCCGTCTGCCCGGCGGGCAGGTCCAGCTGGCCGAAGGGGGTGCCGACCGCGTTGTTGGACTCCTGGATCGGAGCCGTCACGTTCAGGTCGAGCGGTGAGGCAGGGGTGTCAGGGTTGACGTTCTCGTCAGCCGAGGCGATGCCGGTGCCCAGCATCAGCAACCCACCCGTGACAAATGCGGTCTGGAGTCCGCGCTTTGCCCACGTCTGCATGGGGTTTTTCTCCTTTATTTCGGGTTCCCTTGCGGGTTCATGGGTGTGCGCTCGTCGAAAAAGGGGATGGCGTCCGAGCGCACGGAGGGGGTGGAACTGGGGCGGGCGCGAAAAAGCGCACCGCCGTGTCACGGGTGTTGCGCGGACGCGAAGCCGTCAGGGAACGACGGGCGTGGACGCGTCAGCGACCCGTGAAGGGAGGTGTTCAGTCAGGAGTGACGCCGGGCTGTTCGCCCGGGGTGCGCAGCGAGTGGCGCAGGCCGGCGCGGCTCATCGCCGCGACGGCGGAGTCGACGGCTTCGGTCGTCCAGAAGGGGACGCCGAAGTTGAACCCGTCGAGGTGTCCACCGGGGGCAGTGCTGCCACCCGGGGCGGTGGGGACGGCCGGCGCGATCGGAAGCTGCGCCGGAGTCAGCGGCGACGGCAGATCACGGTGCCCGTCGCGGGAGTGACCCGCGGCACCGGTGCCGTCCTGCTGCCACCCCGCCGTCGTCGCGAGCGCGGCTCGCAGTGCGGCGGGAAGTTCCACGGTCGAGACGGCGGGCGTACCCGCCACCTGGCCGGCACCGGAGGTCACCGGCTCCCCCTCGACCGGGGCGACGCCCGGGAGGCCGGGGAGCGGGACCAGGTCGCCGTGGCCGGCCGGGTCGAGCAGCTGCCACACCTGGCGGCCGAAGTCGGCGGACGGCGCGGGGGCGATGGTCTCCTCGATGACCTGGCGGGTGTCCTCCGGCTTGCGCGCGATGTGCTCGAACGCGCCGAGGGTGCGCTGGGCCGGGCTCAGCACCGCGTCGTCAGCGAGGTCGGTGACCGAATCGCCGACGTTCTCGGAGACCTCACGCTGCAGGGTGCCCGCGTCGGTGCGGCCGCACGGGCGCGGGGCCTGCGGCTCGCTCCACGTCGTCGCGTCCTGGTGGCAGGCGGCGTCGGCGACCGAGCCGGCGACCTCGCCCGCGAAGTGACCGGCGCCGCGGTTCGCGTCGCCGATCCCGGCCGCGGTGGCGTCGGTGACCGGGGTGACGGAGGCGGTGCCGACCTCGACGGTGTCCGCGGAAGCGGCGGCACCGGAGACCAGCCACGCGGCGGCAGTACCCGCCACCGCGCCGCCGAGCACGAGCAGCGCACGCGACACGAGACGGCCGGCGCGCTTGACGCCCTGCCCCTCGTTCGCCGCGGTGTTCGCCACTCGTCGTCTCCTCGTGCTTCGTTCGTGATCCGGTCGTTGCGGAAGCGACCTAATCAAACCGGCGCCGCGCCGCGCACCCTCGACACGACTTGATGCCCCCATCGTGTGAAAGACACACGGTGTAGCCCGATTTGACGGTCGGTGATCATGCCTGGCCGTCACGCGTGTCGGACGCGGCCGCGGGAAAGCGGCCGAATCGGGCGGTCCAGCCGCTACGGTGAGCCGGTGACCCACGCGCGACGCGAAGACCAGTTCCTGCCGGAGCACGAGGACGTCACCGGGCTGATCCCCCGGGGCCTGCGGATCAGCGCGGCACTCGCGTGGCGGTTCATCGTGGTGGTCGCGGCGCTCTACGCGGTGGTGTGGGCGGTCGGCTACCTGTCCGTCGTCGTCATCCCGCTGGGCATCGCCCTGCTGGTTTCGGCGTTGCTCGCGCCGGCGGTGCAGAAGCTGGTGGCGGTCCGGTTCCCGCGCGGGCTGGCGACGGCGGTCGTGCTGATCGCCGGGCTCGCCGTGCTGGGCGGGCTGCTGACGTTCGTCGTCACCCAGTTCTCCTCCGGCCTGCCCCAGCTGCAGAAACAGCTCAACGAAAGCCTCAACCAGATCAAGGACTGGCTGATCAACGGCCCGGCGCACCTGCGCCAGGAGCAGATCCAGGAGTTCATCAACCAGGTCTTCGGGTTCCTGCAGAACAACCAGGCCTGGCTCACCGACACCGCGTTGACCACGGCGAGCACGGTCGGCGAGATCGTCACCGGCTTCCTGCTCACGCTGTTCATCACCATCTTCTTCCTCAGCGGCGGCGACGGGATCTGGACGTTCCTGGTGCACGGCGTGCCCGCCCGGGTCCGCAACCGGGTGGACGTCGCCGGGCGCCGCGGGTTCGCGTCGCTGGTCAGCTACGTGCGGGCGACGGCGGCCGTCGCGGTCGTCGACGCCGTGGGCATCGGCATCGGGCTGTGGATCGTGGGCGTGCCGCTGGTGATCCCGCTGGCCACGCTGGTGTTCCTCGGCGCGTTCATCCCGATCATCGGCGCGGTGATCACCGGCGGCGTCGCGGTGCTGATCGCCCTGGTGACGAACGGGTTCATCGGCGCGGTGATCGTGCTGGCCATCGTGATCGGCGTGATGCAGCTGGAAAGCCACGTGCTGCAGCCGCTGCTGCTCGGCCGCGCGGTCAAGCTGCACCCGCTCGCCGTCGTCCTGGCCATCACCGGCGGCCTCGTCGTGGGCGGGATCGCCGGCGCGCTGATGGCGGTGCCGATCCTGGCCGTGCTCAACGCGGGCATCCGGTCGCTGCTCCACGAGACCGACCCGGATCCGGCCGAGGTGAACGTCCTCAAGGACCAGGCCGCGCAGCCGAACGACGCCGAGCCGGGGACGCCGGGTGCCACGGTGCCGACGCGTGGCGAAGACGACGAGAAGTGACCGTCCGGCGGACACCCGACCCCGTCACGCCCATGTGGCGGGGTGTGCTCGCCTTCCGCTTCCTCACCTGGGCGTTCGCCTGCGGCACGGTGATCGTCCAGAGCGGTCTGTACCGGCGTGAGTGGCTGGCGTGGACGATCCTCGGCGTGATGGCCGTGTGGTCGGTGGTGAGCGGCTTCCTCTACCTGCGCGAGCGGACGCGGCCGCCGGCGCTGGTCGTCTTCGACCTCGTGTTCACCACCGGGCTGCTGCTGAGCTCGCCGTGGGTGCTCAGCGACGCGCAGTTCGCGCTCAACGTCCCGCTCATCACCACGGTGTGGGCGGCCGTGCCGCCGGTCGCCGCGGGCGCCCGGTTCGGCGCGGCCGGCGGGGTGCTGGCCGGGCTGGTCGTCGGCGTGGCCACCGCGCTGGCGCGGGAGAAGTTCGACCTCGACGTCGCCCGTGACGGCGTCCTGCTCGCCGCCGCCGGCCTGCTGGTCGGCATGGCTTCGACGATGGCCCGCCGGTCGGCGGCGCGGCTGGAGCAGGCGCTGCGGAAGGAAGCGGCGACGGCCGAGCGGGAGCGGCTGGCGCGGTCGATCCACGACAGCGTGCTGCAGGTGCTCGCCCGGGTCCGCAAGCGCGGCAACGAGGTCGGCGGCGAAGCGGCGGAGCTGGCCCGGCTGGCCGGCGAGCAGGAGATCGCGCTGCGGTCGCTGGTGACGACCGAGCCGGTGCAGCTGAACGACAGCGGCACGATGAGCCTGCGCGCCGCGCTGCAGGTGCTCGCGACGTCGTCGGTGCAGGTCGCGGCCCCGGCGGACGACGTCGAGCTGCCGGCGCACGTCACCGCCGAACTGGTCGCCGTCACCCGCGAGGCCCTGGCGAACGTGGAGAAGCACGCGGGCCCGGACGCGCACGCCTGGGTGCTGCTGGAGGACCTCGGCGACGAGGTCGTGGTGAGCATCCGCGACGACGGACCGGGCATACCGGACGGCGTTCTGGAACAAGCCGCCGCGGACGGGCACCTCGGCGTGGTGGAATCCATCCGGGGGCGGGTCCGCGATCTCGGGGGGAGCGCGACCCTCGACACCGGGCCCGGCCGGGGCACGGAGTGGGAGGTCAGGGTGCCGAGCACGAGGGGTGCGAGATGAGCGACGAACCGCGGATCTCCGTGATGGTGGTCGACGACCACCCGATCTGGCGCGACGGGGTGGCCCGCGACCTGACCGAACACGGCTTCGACGTCCGG
>NZ_MUMI01000419.1 GCF_002155975.1 Amycolatopsis kentuckyensis | reverse complement strand
CGCCGGGCGGAAGCTGGCCGGGGTGGCCGCTGCTGTCGGGCGGCGGTACGGCGTCGATCCCGTCGTCGTGCGGATCGCGCTCGTCGTGACGACGATCTTCGGTGGCTTCGGCGTTCCCTTCTACCTGCTGGGGTGGCTGTTCCTGCCCGGCGAGAGCGACGAGGTCTCCGGCTTCGAAAGCCTGATCGGGCGCGGCCGGTCGTCGGTGTCGCCCGCGTTCGCCGTCGTGCTGATGGTGCTCACCGTCGTCAGCGCCGGGGGCTCGATCACCGGGTCGTGGTTCGACGGCGGCGGGCTGATCAGCTGCGCCCTCATCGCCGCCGCTCTCTACCTCCTGCACCGCAGCCGCGGCCACGAGAACCGCCCCGCGCCGGTCGCCGCGCGGACGTCGTACCCGGCCTTCACCGGAAACGGAGCCTTCACCATGACCGACACCGCCGAGGCGCCTTCGCCGGCGCGCGGCTGGGATCCCCTCGCCGCCGACCCGGCCGGCTGGGACCTCCCCGACGCCACGCCCGCCCCGGAGCCGCGGCCCACGCCGCCGCCGTCCTGCCAAGCGCGGCGTCCGCGGTCCAAGGTCGGCTCGGCGACGTTCGCGCTGGCCGTGGTGACCGCCGGCGCCGGGGTGCTGGCCGGTCTCAACGGCGCCGGCTGGTTCGACGCGCAGCACATCGTCGGCCTGGTGCTCGGCGTGGTCGGCGTCGGCCTGGTCGCCGGGGCGTTCGCCCGCGGCGGACGCGGCCTGATCGGGCTCGCCATCCCGCTCGCCATCGTCGGCCTGGTCCTGACGACGTCACCGTTCAAGAACTTCGACATGCGCGGCGGCGTCGGCGACCTCGACCCGACACCGCAGTCGGCAGCCGAGCTCCAGCCGCTCTACCAGCACGCGGCCGGCGACATCCGGCTCGACCTGACCAAGCTGCCCGAAGGAGCGCCGTACTCGACGACCGTGTCCAACGGTGCGGGCGACACCACGGTCATCGTGCCGGCGAACGCGGACGTCACCTTCGACTGCCACACCGGCGCGGGCGAGACGTCCTGCTTCGACCGCTCGGCCGACGGCATCAGCCAGCCCGCGCTGATCGGCACGGACAACGGCCCCGACGGCGTCGGCGGCCAGAAGATCACCCTGAAGGTTTCGAACAGCGTGGGCAACGTGGAGGTGCGGCGTGACTGACCAGAACCCTTACGCCTACGACAACCCGGCCGACACCCGGCCCGCCAAGCGCGGCGGCGTGGACGCCTTCACCCTGATCGTGGGCGTCGCGACGCTGCTGGTGTCGGCGTACGTCCTCTCGGACGGCGCGAGCTGGCTGCCCTCGTTCGACTTCCGCTGGGTGATCGCCGGCGGTGCGGTGTTCGTGGGGGTGCTGCTGCTGGCCGCGTCGTTCGGCAGCAAGCGGCGGCGCTGACCCACCGAAATCCCTCGAGGCCCCGGATCCCACGCCGGGGCCTCGAGCCTTGGCTACCGGGGACTCATTCCCACTCGATGGTGCCCGGCGGCTTGGACGTCACGTCCAGGACCACCCGGTTGACCTCCGCGACCTCGTTGGTGATGCGCGTGGAGATCCGCTCCAGGACGTCGTAGGGCAGGCGCGTCCAGTCCGCGGTCATCGCGTCCTCCGACGACACCGGCCGCAGCACCACCGGGTGCCCGTACGTCCGGCCGTCGCCCTGGACGCCGACGCTGCGGACGTCCGCGAGCAGCACCACCGGGCACTGCCAGATGCTGCGGTCCAGCCCGGCCGCCGTCAGCTCCTCGCGGGCGATCAGGTCGGCCGCACGCAGGGTGTCGAGACGCTCCTGGTCGACCGCGCCGATGATCCGGATGCCCAGGCCGGGGCCGGGGAACGGCTGGCGCTGCACGATCGTCTCGGGCAGGCCCAGCTCCGAGCCGACCCGCCGGACCTCGTCCTTGAACAGCAGCCGCAGCGGCTCGACCAGCTCGAACTCCAGGTCGTCCGGCAGGCCGCCGACGTTGTGGTGGCTCTTGATGTTGGCCGTGCCCTCGCCGCCGCCGGACTCGACGACGTCCGGGTACAGCGTGCCCTGGACCAGGAACTTGTAGTCGCCCTGCGCCTTGAGGTCGCGCTCGGCCTGCTCGAAGACGCGGATGAACTCGCGGCCGATGATCTTGCGCTTCTGCTCCGGGTCGGTGACGCCGGCGAGCGCGTCGAGGAAGCGTTCCCGCGCGTCGATGGTCACCAGGTTGACCCCGGTGGCGGAGACGAAGTCCTGCTCGACCTGGGTGCGCTCCCCCGCGCGCAGCAGGCCGTGGTCGACGAACACGCAGGTCAGCCGGTCCCCGATGGCGCGCTGGACCAGCGCGGCCGCGACGGCGGAGTCGACGCCACCGGACAGGCCGCAGATCGCCCGGCCGTCGCCGATCTGGTCGCTGATCCGCTTGACCTGGTCTTCGACGATCGACGACGTCGTCCACTGCGGCTCGATGCCGGCGATGTCGCGCAGGAACCGGCGCAGCACCTCCTGGCCGTGCGGCGAGTGCGCGACCTCCGGGTGGTACTGGACGCCGGCGAAGCGGCGCTCGACGTCTTCGAAGCCCGCCACCGCGGCGCCGTCCGAAGAAGCGGTGACGACCGCGCCTTCCGGAGCCTTGGTGACGCTGTCGTTGTGGCTCATCCAGGCGGGCTGGTGCGCGGGCAGGCCGGCGTGCAGGACACCGCCGTCGCCGGTCACGCGGACCTCGGTGCGGCCGAACTCGCGGACGCCGGTCGGCTCGACGACGCCGCCGAGCGCGCTGGCCAGCAGCTGGTGGCCGTAGCAGATGCCGAACATCGGCACGCCCGCTTCGGTGAGCTTGGGGTCCATGCCCGGCGCGCCTTCGGCGTACACGCTCGAAGGACCACCGGAAAGGATGATGGCCGCGGGGTTCTTGGCGAGGATCTCCTCGGTGGACGCGCTGTGCGGCACGACCTCCGAGTAGATCTGTGCCTCGCGGACGCGCCGGGCGATCAGCTGCGCGTACTGCGCCCCGAAGTCCACGACGAGAACCGGACCGGTGGGGTTGGGCACCTGGCGACCTCCTGGCGAGAAGCGGGATTCCCCACCATCGTCCCAGGTGGGCCCGGTCACCCGGATTCAGGGCCGCTCCTGTCCTGAATCGGGCCTACGGTGCCCGGTATGGCTGTGAACTGGACGAAGGAACTGACCGACCAGCTCGACTTCCACTGGAAGGTGCACACCCGCCCGAAGCTCGAAGGGCTCACCGACGACGAGTACTTCTGGGAGCCGGTCGCAGGCTGCTGGACCGTCCGGCCGCGGAAGTCGGACGACGAACCCGGCACGGGCCCGTTCACCATCGACTTCGCCTACCCGGAGCCGACGCCGCCGCCGGTCACGACGATCGCCTGGCGGCTCGGCCACGTCCTCGTCGGCGTGCTGGGCGCGCGGATCGCGTCGCACTTCGGCGGCGCGCCGATCGGCTACGAGACCTACCCCTACGCCGGGACGGCCGCCGAAGCGCTCGCCGAGCTCGACCAGCTCTACCCGCAGTGGATCGCCGGAGTGCAGTCGCTCGACGAGGAGGCGCTGGCCCGGCCGTGCGGACCGGCGGAAGGGCCGTACGGGAAGTACCCGATGGCCACCCTGGTGCTGCACATCCACCGCGAGATGATCCACCACTGCGCCGAGGTGCTACTGCTGCGCGACCTCTACCGCAGCCGGTAGGAGCGCGAAGCCCAGCGCCAGGCCGAGCAGGGCGGGCACGCCGTGGTTGTCGTGCGCGACCGTGCCGGCCACGGCCAGTACCGGCACCGCGAAGGCCGCGATCCGCAGCCGCGACGGCAGATCCACGCCGTAGCGGCGCGAAGCCATCAGGACCACCGCCGTCAGGGCGCCGAGCAGACCCGCCACGCACATCGAGTTGCCCGCGCCGACCGGGTTGAGCCAGACATAGCTCACGAACTGGCCGAACAGGCCGCAGCCGAAGTAGAGCAGCAGCCACCGCGCGCGGCCGAAGACGCGCTCGGCGAAGGCGCCGACGACGGCCAGGGTGAGCAGGTTGAAGGCCAGGCCCAGGGCCCTGCCGTCCTGGAAGAACATGCCCGTGACCAGGCGGTACCACTGCCCCGCGTCGATGCGGGCCGCGTCGCGGTTCATGGCGTCGTAGAGCGGCGGGTGGACCAGCTGCGCGATCCCGCAGGCGAGCGTCACCGCGAAGACCGCGGCGGTCAGGTACGGGCGGCGGGCCACCGGGGCGAGCGCCGCGAGGGGGTGGCGGGATGCGGTGTGCGTGGTCATGGCCGGAAATCTAGGCGCGTAGACGTGGCCGGACCCCTTCCGTTTGTCACGAAAGTCCGGGGCATACCGGCGGCGAGGGCACGCACGCCGCCGAAGGTGCGCATCGCGCCGTGACCCGTCCGGGTGGGGGTCCGCCGGCTGCGCCCTCACCCGGATTACGTTGGTACGCATGGACATGATCACCCCCGAGCCGCGCCCCGCCTGGATCGCCGGGCGCCCGGAGCCGGGCGCCACCACCCTCGTTGTGCACCACCCGTACGACGGCAGCGAGGTCGCCACGGTCGCCGTGCCCGGGCCGGACCAGGTCGAACGCGCGGTGGCCGCCGCGGCCTCGGTCGCCAAGGAGTTCCGGCGCAGCCCCGCGCACCTGCGCGCGGGCGCGCTCGACCACGTCTCCCGCGTGCTCGCCGCACGGGCCGAGGAGATCGCCGAAGTGATCACCGCCGAGAACGGCAAACCGCTCAAGTGGGCCGAAGCCGAGGTCAAGCGGGCGGTGTCGGTGTTCCGGATCGCCGCCGAGGAGGCCCGCCGCTTCACCGGCGACGTCCAGCGCCTCGACACCGACCCCGCGGGCGAGGCGCGGCTGGCGCTGACCCGCCGCGTCCCGCGCGGGCCGGTGCTCGGCATCGCGCCGTTCAACTTCCCGCTCAACCTGGTGGCGCACAAGGTCGCGCCGTCGCTGGCGATCGGCGCCCCGATCATCGTCAAGCCCGCGCCGCGGACGCCGTTGTCGGCCCTGATCCTCGGTGAGATCCTGGCCGAGACGGACCTCCCCGAAGGCGCGTTCTCCGTGCTGCCGCTGGGAAACGAGGAGACGCAGGCGCTCGTCGCCGACCCGCGGCTGCCGGTCGTGTCGTTCACCGGCTCCGGCCCGGTCGGCTGGTCGCTCAAGGACGCCGCGCCGCGCAAGCACGTCGTGCTCGAGCTCGGCGGCAACGCGGCGGCCGTCGTGCTGCGCGACTGGCCCGACCCCGAAGGGGCCGCGCACCGGATCGCCACCTTCGGCAACTACCAGGCGGGCCAGTCCTGCATCGCGGTGCAGCGGGTGATCGTCGACGCCGCCGTCGCCGAGGAGTTCGTGCCCGCACTGGTGGAAGCCGTCGAGTCGCAGCGGACCGGCGACCCGTACGACCGCAACACCGACGTCGGCCCGGTCGTCGACGAGGCCGCCGCCGAGCGGATCGTCGCGTGGGTCGACGAGGCTGTCGAGGCGGGCGCGAAGGTGCTCACCGGCGGCACCCGCGACGGCGCGACCGTCGCCCCGACGCTGCTCACCGACGTCCCGCCGGACACCAAGGCCTGGAACGAGGAAATCTTCGGGCCGGTGCTCGCGGTGTCCATTGTGGACGGCGTGGACGAGGCGTTCCGCTCGGTCAACGAATCCGCCTACGGCCTGCAGGCCGGCGTCTTCACCACGGACGTCCAGCTGGCGTTCCACGCCTCGGCCGAGCTCGAGGTCGGCGGCGTGATCATCGGTGACGTCCCGTCCTACCGCGCCGACCAGATGCCCTACGGCGGTGTGAAGGGTTCCGGCGTCGGCCGCGAAGGCGTGCTCGCCGCGATGCACGACCTGACCGAGGAGCGCGTCACCGTCTTCACCGGCATCGACCTCTAACTGACCACGCCCTGCCCGAACCGGAAGACGTTGTTGGGGTCGTACTTCTGCGCGACCTCCTGGAGCCGCTTGGCGTTGTCGCCGTAGTAGGCGGCCTTCCAGTCGGGCAGAGCCGGGTCGATGTAGTTGACGTACCCGCCGCCCGCGCCGGCCGCGGCGAGACCCGCGACGACGTCGCCGACCGTCTGCGTGACCTTCGTCCGGGTCTTCGCCGTCGCGGACGCGTAGACCTGGACGCTGGCCAGCGCGTCCCGGTGCCAGAACGCGGTGGCGTCCTTGGCCGGCCCGGCCACCGCGCCGCCGAGACCGTCGATGAGCAGGTCCACGCCCTGCTTGCCGTCAGCGACCGCGACGATCTTCGCGGCGTCGACCGGCGCGGTGATGATCCGCGACGACGCGACGAACGACTGGCGGTTCGAGCTGCCCTCGAAGTACTTCATGGCGCCGAGGTAGTCCAGGGTCTTCACCACGCGCTGCGCCGGCCGGGCGCCCGCGTTCGTGGTCAGGTTGTTGAGCAGCGTGTTCAGCCCGGCGGTGTCGCCGACGTAGCAGCCGCCGACGCGGCACTGGACCGGCGAGCCGCCCGAGAGCACCAGGTTCGCCCACAGCTCCGGCGGCATCGCGGCGATCCACTGCTGCCACGCGGCGAGCACGCCGGCACCCGACCCGGCCGGGAAGCGCAGCGAGAACACCGTCAGCTCCGGCGGCGCCGGCTCGGTGTCGAAGGTGAACTCGGTGACGATGCCGAAGTTGCCGCCGCCCCCGCCGCGCAGGGCCCAGAACAGGTCCGGTTCGGAGCCCGCGGACGCGGTGAGCGTCCGGCCGTCGGCCGTGACGACCTGCGCGGAGCTCAGGTGGTCGCAGGTCAGGCCGTACTTGCGGGTGAGCACGCCGATGCCGCCGCCGAGGGTCAGCCCGGCGATCCCGACCGTCGGGCAGGTGCCCGCGGGCAGCGCGCGCCCGGCCCGCGCGAGTCCGGTGTAGACGTCCTGCAGCTTCGCGCCGGCGCCGATCACGGCCTTGCCGCCCTGGACGTCGACCTTGTTCAGCGCGGCCACGTCGATGACCAGCCCGCCCTGGGGCACCGAGTAGCCGGCGTAGCTGTGGCCGCCGCTGCGCGCGGCGATGGTGACGCGCCCGGCGGTCGCCCGGACGCAGGCCTGGACGTCCTCGACGGTGGACACGGTGGCGACGGCGACCGGGTTGTTGCCGTCGAACAGCTGGTTGAAGCCGTGCTTGGCGGTGTCGTAGCCGTCGGTGCCCGGACGCAGCAGGCTGCCGGTCAGCTTGGAGCGCAGGTCGTCCCAGTTCGGCGGGCCGGTGGGCAGTCCGCTGGCGGACGGGGCGGCCGCCGTGGTCGCCGGAGCGGTCGAGGCGACCGGGGCCGCGGGCTGCTCCGGCCCGCACGCGGCGGCGACGGCACCGGCGGCCGAGACGCCCGCGATGCGCAGGAACGCCCTCCGGGGGACGCCGGGCCGTCCCTGGTCGTGCTCACTGTCCACAGCGGACTCCTCGGGGCCGGGAACGCCCAGTGTAGAGCGGGCGCAAGGCGTTCACCGGGCGGAGCCGACCGGTCACGCCCAGGCCGGGATCCGCGGCACGGCACCGTCGAGGCCGGCGCCGTCGGAACGCCCGCTGAGCCAGGCGAGCAGCGCCCCGGCCGACCCGCGGACGGTCGTCTTCGGGGCGGCACCCATCGTCCATTCGAACCCGTCGGCGGCCAGCCGGAGGGCCGGGAGGTGGGCCCCGCGCGAGGTGATGGCGTTCTGGACGACGTCCTCGGTCAGCGGGCCGAGCAGCGCGAGCACCCGGTCCAGGTCGTAGCCGCGGTCGAGGTCGGCGAGGTGGATGGTCAGTTCGGACAGCCGCATCCGCGCCACCACGGCCCCGGTGACCGGCACGCCCTGCCGGTTGCGGGCTTCACGCGCCCAGGCGTCGTCCGGCATCGCGGCGGCGTACTGCTCGAAGCGCCCGGCCGAGGCGACGAAGTCGGCGAGCAGATCGGCGGCGGCGTGCTGGGCGCCGGTTTCGATGTCCCGCTCGCGGGCCTCGGGGCTGGCGTACATCGGGGTCTCGACCCCGGTGTTCGCCCAGGTCAGCAGGTTCTGCAGGCCATCGGCGTTCCGGGCGACGTGCGTGAGGACGTGGGCCCGCGACCAGCCGGGCAGCGCACTGGGGGCACGCAGCTCGGGCTCGCCGAGGCCGCCGATGGCCCGCGCCCATTCGTCGTCGAGCCGCCGGATGCCGTCGAGCAGTGCGTGTGCCTTTTCGGATGCCGTCACGGCCCCGAGTCTAGGAGGATCGGCGCAGGGCGGCGGGGGCGTCCGCCGGGACGGCCGGGTTCTTCGGCGCGATCGGCTCAAGCCGCACGTAGGGCGACTCCTGCACCGGCCGCAGGTCCTCCTCGCCCTTGTTCGGCCAGAACGAGAACGCGCGCTCGGCCTGGGCGGTGATCGTCAGGGACGGGTTCACCCCCAGGTTGGCCGTGATCGCCGCGCCGTCCACCACCGACAGGCCCGGGTAGCCGAACACGCGGTGGTACGGGTCGATCACGCCTTCTTCCGCCGACGCCCCGATCGGGACGCCGCCGATGAAGTGGGCCGTCAGGGGGATGTCGAAGATCTCGCCCCAGGTGCCGCCCGCGATGCCGCCGATGTGGCCGGCCGTGCGCTCGTTGGCCTCGTGGCCCGCCGGGATGAAGCTCGGGTTCGGCTCGCCGTGGCCCTGCTTGGACGTGTACTTGCGCCGGCCGAAGAGCCCTCGCTTCGTGTACGTCGTGATCGAGTTGTCCAGGCTCTGCATCACCAGCAGGATCACCGTGCGCTCGCTCCAGCGGTAGCCGTTGAGCAGCTTCGCCGCCTGGACCGGGTGCTTGAGCATGAACGTGACGGCCTGCCGCCAGCGCGGCACCGGCGAGGCGCCGTCCGTCGCGATCGTCTGCAGCAGGCTCATCGCGTTGCTGCCCTTGCCGTAGCGGACCGGCTCGATGTGGGTGTTCTCGTCCGGGTGGATGGACGAGGTGATCGCGACGCCGCGGCTGAAGTTCCGGCTCTCGTCGACGTCGGTGCGGGCCGCGCCGATGATGGCCTCGGAGTTCGTCCGGGTCAGCTCGCCGAGCCGGCGCGAGAGCGCGGGCAGCGTGCCGGTGTCCTTCATCTTGTGCAGCAGGTTCTGGGTGCCCCACGTCCCCGCGGCGAAGACGACCTTCTCGGCCGTGATCGTCGTCCGGAACTTCTTCGAGGTCGTCCCGGTCTTCTTGAGGCCGACTTCGTAGCCGCCGTCGATCGGCTTCACCGACGTCACCGTCGTCAGCGGGATGACCTGCGCGCCGTCCTGCTCGGCGAGGTAGAGGTAGTTTTTGACCAGCGTGTTCTTCGCCCCCACGCGGCAGCCGGTCATGCACGAGCCGCACTCGGTGCAGCCGACGCGCTCGGGGCCGGCACCGCCGAAGTACGGGTCGGCCGCCTTCTCCCCCGGCTTGCCGAAGTAGACGCCGACCGGCGTCGCGTGGAACGAATCGGCGACGCCCATGTCCTTCGCGACCTCGCGCATCACGACGTCCGACGGGGTGATCGTCGGGTTCGTGACGACGCCGAGCATCCGGCTCGCCTGGTCGTAGTGCGGGGCGAGCTCGGACTCCCAGTCGGTGATGTGCGCCCACTGCCGGTCGCGGTAGAACGGCTTGAGCGGCCGGTACAGCGTGTTCGCGTAGACCAGCGAGCCACCGCCGACGCCGGCACCCGCGAGCACCATGACGTCGTTGAGCATGTGGATGCGCTGGATGCCGTAGCAGCCGACCTGCGGCGCCCACAGGTACCGCTTGAGGTCCCAGGACGTCTTCGCGAACTCGTCGTCGGCGAACCGGCGGCCCGCCTCGACGACGGCCACCCGGTAGCCCTTCTCGGTGAGCCGCAGCGCCGCGACGCTGCCGCCGAACCCCGACCCCACCACGACGACGTCGTAGTCGGGGCCACCCGCACTGGTGGTGGTGTTACTGGCAGTCACACCTGGAGCGTAACTCCGGCTCCGCGTTCTGACCAGAGGTAAGTTACTCGCCGGTTACGCTTGTCCGACGACAATAGTGGGTAATCTCTACGGTGGTCGATGTCCACGTCGGCGAATCACCGCCGGTCGGGACACAAGGGCGGGAGACACCACGATGAGCCCACGAACGCTCACCGGTTGGCGCAAGTCGAGCCACAGCCACTTCGAAGAAAACGCCTGCGTCGAGATCGGCACCGGCCCCGGCGTGGTCGGGGTCCGGGACACCAAGCAAGCGGTGCCCCGGCCGGTCCTCGTCTACTCCGCGACCGCCTTCGCCGCGTTCCGCGAGCACCTCACCGCCGGACGGTGAGGCCCACCCGCTGGAACTCCTTGAGGTCCGAGTAGCCCGTCTTCGCCATCGCGCGGCGAAGCGCCCCGAAGAGGTTCACCACACCTTCCGCGTCCGACGACGGCCCGAACAGCAGGGTCTTGAGGTCGACGGCGTAGTCGGGGCCCGCCGCCACGCGCGAGCGCGGCAGTGACGGGTGCGCCGCGGCCGCCGTCCAGTACAGGCCCTGACCGGGCGCGTCCGAGGCGGCGGCCAGCGGTGAGCCGAGCATGACGGCGTCCGCGCCGCACGCGATGGCCTTGGCGATGTCGCCCGACACCGTCATGCCGCCGTCCGCGAGCACGTGCACGTACCGGCCGCCGGTCTCGTCGAGGTAGTCGCGGCGGGCGGCCGCGGCGTCGATGATCGCGGTGGCCATCGGGACGCCGATGCCGAGCACGCGGTCGGTGCTCGTGACGCCCGGGGTGTAGCCGTGGCCGACGATGACGCCGGCCGCGCCGGTGCGCATGAGGTGCATCGCGGTGCGGTAGTCGCTGACGCCGCCGGCGATGACCGGGACGTCGAGGCGGCCGATGAACTCCTTGAGGTTCAGCGGCTCGGCGTCGCGCTGGACGTGCTCGGCGGAGATGATCGTGCCCTGGACGACGAGGATCTCGACGCCGGCCGCGATCAGGTCCGGGGTCAGCTCGGCGGCGTGCTGCGGGCTGACGCGCGCGGCCACCGTGACGCCGGATTCGCGGACCGTCTTGATCGCCTCGGTCAGCAGGTCGAGCCGGATCGGCGCGGCGTGCAGCTCCTGCAGCACGCGGCCGACCGCGGTCGGGTCTTCGAGGTCTTCGGCCGCGCGGACCAGCTGGAAGATGGCGTCCTCGACGTTCGCGTGCCGCGCCCAGAGCCCTTCGGCGTTGAGCACGCCCAGCCCGCCGAGCTCGCCGACGGCAACCGCGGTGCCGGGCGAGACGATCGCGTCGGTCGGGTGCGTGACGAGCGGCAGGTCGAAGCGGTAGGCGTCGATCTGCCAGGAGGTGGACACCACCGAGGACGACCGAGTGCGCCGCGACGGCACGATCTCGACGTCGTCGAGGTCATAAGCCCGCCGCGCGGTGCGGCCCATCCCGATCTCGACCAGGTCCCGCACGTGAAGCCTCCTCCGACGACGACAATCTGCCGTGCCCCATTGTCGCTAGGCCGCGTGGGTGACCTGCGCACGGGGGTTAGAACAGCAGCAGCACGGGCAGTGCGCCAGCCGCGAACCCGGCCGTCATGCTCAGCGCGGCCAGGCCGGGCCGGCCCGTGTCCACGGCGGCGATCAGCGCGAAGAGCAGCGCCATGCCCGCGATCAGCACCACGAAGACGCCGATGGCGACGGGCGAGTTCCCGACCTCCACCCGGTGGCCGCCCGCTTCCACGGCCTGCACCGACCCGCCGACCTCGGAGACCTCCAGGGTGACCGGCAACCCCGGCTCCAGGTCCAAGGTCGCGTCGTGCGAGCTGACCTCGAAGCGCTCGCCGGACGCCGTGCGGAGAACGAGGTCGTACAGGTGGCCGATCCGGGTGTCGTCGTGCTGGCCCCGTGTCTCGACGACGGCTTCTTCCCGCCCGGCCGGGCCGCCTGCGTCGAGGACGCCGTGGGTCCCGAAGGCCAGCGCGGCTCCGGCGAAGGCCGCGGCCAGCGCGGGGACGATCATTTTCTCGGCCACGGCTACACCCGCACGAACACGGCGACCGGCGCCAGCAGCGCGCCCAGGGCGAGGGCCAGCCAGGTCGCCACCGGTGGGTAGACGTTCAGCCGGACCGCGCCGAAGTACACCGCGCCCAGGGCCAGCAGGCTGGCGACGATCAGCAGGACCGGCCGGACCACGCCCGAGCGCAGGTCGACCACGCCGCCGCCCGCGCGCAGGTACGCGATGCTGCCGTCCGCCGTCGACACGTCGAGCGTCACCGGCTGGCCGATCGGGAGGTCGAGGCCCGGATCGACCGCCGTGACGCGGTAGTGCCGGTCGCCGGCGTCGACCGCGACGGTGTGGCTCATCGCATCCTCGTTGCCGCCGACCGGGAGAGCGCCCCGCGTGTGGGACGCCACCTGGCCCTCGACGCGGTACGTCGGCGCGTCGCGGCCGGCCAGCACCTGGCACATCAGGCAGACGATGCCGCCGAGGAACAACGACAGCAGGGCGACGGCCGTGAAGAACACCCTGCGCAGGACCGTCATGTGTCCTAGTGCACACCACGAGGGCCACGCAAGGCGATAGGCCGATTACCGTAAGCACGCTAGGTCACCGTGACTCAGAAGGACACCTTCTCCACGGAGTCCGAACGCAGTACCGACTCCTGCTGGAACTGCTTCTTGTAGTCGGCGCGGACCTCTTCGATCTGCCGTTCGGCATCCCGGTGCGCGAACGGGTAGAGCAGCACGACGACGTGCGTGTGCTCCCGCACGATCGAGCCGGACCCGCCGCGCCACTGGCCGCTGCCGTCGAGCCGCGTGAAGCCGTCGGGGAACGCCGGCGTGAGCTCGCGGTCGGAGAACGCGGCGAACTCCTTGTCGGTCACCTCGGTGCCGTCCGGCTTGCCGGTGCCGAAGAACAGCTCGGTGCGCTTCCAGAGCTCCCCCGGCGACCGCACCTGGTCCGGCGCGGCCGGGTTGTCCGATGCGGACGCGGTGAAGCCGCCGCCGAGTCCGAGCACTGCCGCCGCGGCCACCGCGGCCACCGTCCGCCGAGAAATCGACATTCGTCCCTCCCTGGTCACGGGCCGATTCTGGCGGCCCGTGACCGAGGGGCGGAACGGTCGAAAGGGCGGACTAGCGGGTGGTGTAGTTCGGTGCTTCCACCGTCATCGTGATGTCGTGCGGGTGGCTCTCCTTGAGCCCGGCCGCGGTGATCCGGACCAGCTGCGCCTCCTGCAGCTGCGCGATCGTCTCGGCACCCGCGTACCCCATGCCGGCGCGCAGGCCGCCGACCAGCTGGTGCACGACGTTGGCCAGCGGGCCGCGGAACGGGATCCGGCCCTCGATGCCCTCGGGGACCAGCTTGTCCTCGTTGAGCACGTCGTCCTGGGCGTAGCGGTCCTTCGAGTAGGACTTGCCCTGGCCGCGGGACTGCATCGCACCCAGCGAGCCCATGCCGCGGTAGACCTTGAACTGCTTGCCGTTGACGAGGATCAGGTCGCCCGGCGACTCGGCGGTGCCGGCGAGCAGGCTGCCCAGCATCACCGTGGACGCGCCGGCCGCGATGGCCTTCGCGATGTCGCCGGAGTACTGGATGCCGCCGTCGCCGATCACCGGGATGCCCGCCGGCCGCGCGGCCTGGTCGGCCTCGTAGATCGCCGAGATCTGCGGCACGCCGACGCCCGCCACGATCCGGGTGGTGCAGATCGAACCCGGGCCGACACCGACCTTGATGCCGTCCGCGCCCGCGTCGACCAGCGCCTGCGCGCCGGCCCGCGTCGCGACGTTGCCGCCGACGATGTCGACCGACTCGCCCAGCTCCTTCTTCAGCAGCGAGACCGTGTCGACGACCGCGCGGGAGTGCCCGTGCGCGGTGTCGACCATCAGCACGTCGACGCCGGCTTCGGCGAGCGTCATCGCGCGCTTGTGGCCGTCGACACCCACGCCGACCGCGGCGCCGACGATGAGCCGGCCGTCCGGGTCCTTGGTCGCCTTCGGGTACTGCTCGGTCTTCACGAAGTCCTTGACCGTGATCAGGCCGCGGAGCTTGCCCGCGCCGTCGACGATCGGCAGCTTCTCGATCTTGTGCCGGCGCAGCAGGCCGAGCGCGGCGTCCGCCGAGACACCGACCTGGGCGGTGACCAGCGGCGCCTTCGTCATGACCTCGGACACCGGGCGGCTGTGGTCGACCTCGAACCGCATGTCGCGGTTGGTGATGATGCCCACCAGCGTCCCGGCCGCGTCCGTCACCGGCACGCCGGAGATGCGGAACTTCGCGCACAGGGCGTCGACCTCGGCCAGCGTCGCGTCCGGCGCGCAGGTGACCGGGTCGGTGACCATGCCGGCCTCCGACCGCTTGACGACCTCGACCGCGGCGGCCTGTTCGTCGATCGGCAGGTTGCGCTGCAGGATGCCGATGCCGCCCTGGCGGGCCATGGCGATGGCCATCCGCGCCTCGGTGACGGTGTCCATCGCCGCGGACACCAGCGGGACGCCGAGGGTGATGTTCCGGGTCAGCCGGGAGCTCGTGTCGACGGCGCTGGGAACGACGTCCGATTCGGCCGGCAGCAGCAGCACGTCGTCGAAGGTCAGGCCGAGCATGGCGAACTTGGCCGGAACGGGGGCGGTGGTGCCGTCGCTGGTCATAGCGGGTGAAGGGCCTTCCTGGCGCGGGATGAGCGTGTCGCTGTGGCGACTCGGAGCCTTCCCCTCATGATATCCGCCGCCCGCGGCCCGCCCCGGGCGGTGGGCGGGCCGGCGGGGCCGCCCGGTACCGTGCAGGCCGTGGCGCACGATGTCCTGCCTCCAGACCCGTTCGCGGACGACCCGGACGACCCGGCCCGCGCATTCGGAGACCCCGAGGACCGGCTGGACGAGCCGATCAGCGACTCCGAACGCACCGAACTACTGGCCGATCTTTCGGATCTGGCCGTCTACCAGGCCCTGCTCGAACCTCGCGGGGTACGCGGGATCGTCGTCGACTGCGGTGAGTGCGACGAACCCCACTACCACGACTGGCACCTCCTGCGGGCCAGCCTCGAACAGCTGCTGGCCGACGGGCGGATGCGCCCGCACGAGCCGGCCTACGACCCGAACCCCGGCGACTACGTGAGCTGGGACTACTGCCGCGGTTTCGCCGACGGCGTGACGGCCAACGAAAGCGCCTACTGAGCGCTCCTCGAACACGAAGAAGCCCTGGTGAGTTTCCTCACCAGGGCTTCTTCACGTCCGTGGACTACGGCGTTTCGCCGACGCCCTGCGACTGACCACCCGCGGACTCGCTGCGCGGTGTGCCCGGGTCGTTGCCGCTCGCGACCGTGGTGGTCGGCGGGGTCGGCGTCGGGGTCGGGGAGTCGCTGCTCGGCGGCGGAGGCGTCGGGGTCGGCGTGCCGCTGCCGGGCAGGCTGGTCGTGCCGCTGCCGCTGCCGGGGATGGACGTCGCCGAGCCGGCCGGCGGCACCTGCGACGAAGGCGCGCCGGGCGACGGCGACGGCAGCGAGGTCTGGATCGGCCCCTGGACCGGTGCCTCCGGGTTCTGCAGCTGGGCGGCGAGCTGCCGGTGCTGCTCCATCAGCTGGTCGCGGTTCTCCTCGTCGGTGACCTGCGACAGGGCGGCCTGGGCGTCCTGGAGGGCCTGGCGGGCGGCGTCGAGGTTGCCGCCGGCGATGGCGAGGTTGGCCTTCTCGAGGTCGAGCTTCGCTGTCGCGGCCGCCTCGACGGAACGGGTGTGGTCGGCGTAGAGGACCTTCGCGAGGCCCCACAGCGTGTCGCCGGGTTGCGCGGAGCGCGCGGCCAGCCCGGTGCCGGTGAACGCGATCGCCAGCACGGCGGCGGCGACGGCGACCGGGACGAGCAGCCTGCGGCGGCGTCCGCTCGAAGCGTGCCGCTTCGCGAGAGCGGCGGTACTGACGGTGCGCACGGCGGTGTCGACGTCGACGAGCTCGGCCAAGGGCTCGCTGTCGATGTCTCTTCGCCACGCCACCAGCAACGCGTTGAGCTCCTGGTCGCCGAGACCGTCGGCCAGCGCCGGGTCGGACCCGCCGAGCGCATCGAGCAGCGCGTCGTCGGCCTGCACGGCCGACAGGTCGGCGGCGAACTCCGCCTCCGACGCCGTCAAGCCACTGGCGAAGACGTCATCCGGCTCGAATCTCTTCTCGTGACCGGTCACTCAGATCACCTCCTCCGCGGCCAGGACCTTTCTCAGCCGCGCGAGGGCGCGGTGCTGGGCGACGCGGACGGCGCCGGGCGTGGAGCCGACCGCGTCCGCGGTCTCCTCCGCCGACAGGCCGACGACCACGCGCAACACCACGATCTCCCGCTGCTTGTCCGGCAGCACCTGCAACAACTGGGACATCCGCTCGTTCAGCTCACCTTGCAGCGCCCGCTGCTCGGGGCCGACCCCGACCTCGACCTCGTCGGGGATCTCGGCCACCGGCTCGGCCCGGTTCCGTGCCGCCGCGCGATGCGCGTCGGCCACCTTGTGCTGGGCGATCCCGTAGACGAAGGCCAAAAAAGGGCGGCCTTGATCGCGGTACGAGGGCAATGCCGTTAGCACCGCGAGACACACCTCCTGCGCAACGTCGTCCGCCGAAGCGAAAGATCGCTCCTGCCTGCCAACCCGGGCGCGGCAATACCGCACTACCAGTGGACGGATAGCAGCCAGCAGCCGCTCGACTGCCTGGGGATCTCCCTCGACAGCAGCGGCGACCGGCTCATCCAGTCCATCCCCCACATTGGCCATCGCAGACAACAGTCCCAGTGTTACGTGTAGGTGTGCAAAGAACCCGGCCCGTGGTCGCCTCCACCGCGCACCGGTGACCGCTACCGTACCGTCGGCTCGCTCCGGAGCGGCGGGCGCGGGGTGCCCGGGCGCGCCGCGACTGCCGGAGTGGCGAAATACGGGTGGTCCTGCGGACCCGCGGTCGAGGTCGCCGATTCAACGAGCGAGCCCGGCTGCGGGTACGAGATCCGCCGGAGGGGCGGGGTGGCGAGGCGGGATCCGCCACATCGAGCGCCGGAGTGTGATGGGGACCACACAGGTGCGGGCCAGGGCGATACGCCCTGGCCCGTCGTCACCTGGGAACCGGCCGTGTCAGGAACGGGGAGAGCGGCAGGTCAGCTGACCAGACCGCGGCGGAAGCCGTGCGCCACGGCCTGCGCGCGGTCGCGCACGCCGAGCTTGCGGAACAGCCGCCGGGCGTGGGTTTTGACCGTGTCCTCGGACAGGTAGAGCTCGCGGCCGATCTGGCCGTTGCTCTTGCCCTGGCTCATCCCGCGGAGCACCTGAAGCTCGCGCTCGGTCAGCTGGACGCCCGGATCGGACGGCTGACGGGGCGCGGGCACCGAGGTGCTCGCCAGGGTGTGGGCCAGCGCGGCGACCAGCTCCGGCCGGGACGCGTCCCAGCGGAGGTAGCCACGGGCACCGCCGGCGATCGCGGCGGCGATGCTGCCCGCGTCGTCCGGGGCGCCGAAGACGATGACGTTCGCCTGGGGGTTGGCCGAGACGAGCCGCCGGGTGGCTTCGACACCCGTCGGGACCGCGCGTTGCGTCCCGACCAGCACGACGTCGACGGGCTGACGGGAGTACCGGGCCAGCAGCTCGTCACCGTGCGCTACGCAGTCGATGCGACTGACCCCAGGGACCGCGGACATCACTCGGGTGAGCCCTTCACGGACACTGCGTCGGTCGTCGCAGATCAAGACCGTCGTCACGGGGTTTCCTTCCTGCAGCCGGGTGACATTCCACTTCCCCTATCGGACGCTTTAGCCCGAACCTTGACACGATCCGGTGGCTTTTTTTGAACTTTCTTAGCCCGGATGCCGGAACACCCCATTCCGACGGCTCAACCACCCGGGACGGGGACCCATGGCGATTCCCCCGCAACCCTCCTCCCGCAAGGATCTGCGCTTCGTAACACTGCGTGCAACACCTGCGCCCAGGACACGCCGAGGAGTATCGATTCAGAGTGGCGCAGGTGTTGCACGCAG
>NZ_MUMI01000418.1 GCF_002155975.1 Amycolatopsis kentuckyensis | reverse complement strand
CCGGCGGCGGGGCTGAAGCCGGGGCCGGGGCCGGGGCCGACTCAGCCGAAACCGAAGCCGCCGCCGGGGCCGGAGCTGGGGCCTCGCTCTGGGCCGGCTCAGCCGAAACCGCGGCCTGCGCCGGAGCCTGCGCCGCCACCGAGGCCGGAGCCTGCGCAGTCACCGAAGCCGGTGCCTGCGCCGGCGAGTCGGCCACCGTGCCCAGGTCGGTGCCGCCGACCACCGCGCGGACCGCGTCCACGCGGTCGGTGATCACCCGGTCCAGTACCGTTGCCGCGTCGCGGCCGTCGAGGTGTACGTGCTCGCCGTTGACCGTGACGATCAGCTCGGCTCCGCCGTGCACCACCGCCGCCATGCCGTTGCCGGTCGGCCCGAACGCGCAGAGGGCCGGGAAGTCGTCGGCGTCCGGGCCGATCAGACCCGCGACCCGGCGGCTCAGCTGCCGCGCGTCGGCCTCGCCCGCGGCGATCCCGGCGACCGCTTCGAGCAGCGCGCCGATGCGGTGCTGCCGGCCGGGAACCGCTTCGCAGACCAGGGTCAGGTCGCCGTACCGGGCCAGGACGGCGTTGCCCCGCAACGGGTGCAGCCCGTCCGGCGCGGTCGCGGCCGGGTGCGGTGCGTTGTCCAGAACCGTGCTCATACCAGTCTCCCGCCGTGAAACCTCCATCGGATGAACGGCACCCTCATCGGCCCGTTCGCGAACAGCCACACCGCCAGCCAGACGACTCCGAAGTGGATCAGGAAGGCGCCCCACGGCACCGGGCCCGGCAGCCAGGGCAGCTCGCCCCGGCCGGCCAGTGCCCACACGAGGATTCCCTCCGGCACGGCGGTGAGGAGGCCGAAGAGGGTGGGCCAGTCCTTCTCCCACCGCCACTGCATGAGCAGGTGGTAGACGAACTCCCAGCCGACCCCCAGCACGGTGACGGCGCCCAGCACCACGAAGGTGGCCTGGTAGCGCTGCGCCGGCGGGGCGTCGATCGGCAGGATCGGCGCGAGCAGCGCGGTCAGCGCACCGCCGAGGAAGATGAGCAGGAACAGCCGGGTCTGGATCCGGCCGAGCAAGGTCGGCACCACGTTCTCGTCCTCTTTCCTCCACGTGCGGTCAGATCCGGCGGCCGGTGGCCCACTTCAGCCACCGGGCGATGGAGCTGACCGGTCCCATGCGGTCGCAGTGGCCGCGCCGGGCGATGTCGTCGACGACGTCCTGCGCGGCCAGCTGGAGCCCGAGGAAGGTGTCCACCCCGGGGAAGTAGCCGCCGTACGCGGCCGCGCCGGTGGCGTAGAGCCGTCCGACGCCGTTGTCCGCTCCGCGTACGTCGAAGGCTTCGCCGACGTCGAGCCGGCCGAGCACGTTGCGCCCGATGCCGGGCTGGCGCAGCAGATCGCCGAGCACGCGGTGCTCGCTGATGTCGCCGTTGAGGCCGGTGCAGTCGATCACGTAGTCGACGGCGACGTTCGCCAGGCCTTCCGGGCGGCCGATCGTGGCCACCATGCCCGTCCCGTCGAGCCGCAGGTCGGCGATCCGCCCGGAAACCGGCTGGTACCAGCCCTCTTCGCGGGCGGTCCGCTGGCCGGCGCGCCAATGCCGCCGCGACGGTGTCGTGGTTCCGCCGATCTGCTCGTAGATCCGGACCCGGTCGGCGCCCTCCAGCCCGCGCATGCGGGCGCGCAACTGGCCGCCCCACGCCGATTTCGGGTAGTTGAAGCCCTGGAACGCCCAGCCGTCGCGACCGGGGCGGCGCGCCCACGGGTGCGGCCCGTGGTGGCCGGCGTAGTAGGTGCGGAACAGGTGGACGATCCGGGTTTCCGCGCCGCCCTGGAGCCGGTCGGTGATCAGCCGGTGCAGGACGGCGGAGGCCACGACCCCGCCGCCGCGCACCAGGACGGTGCCGGGCCGGTGGCGCAGCGCCTGGTACACGTGCTCGTGGTCCTCGTAGCCGTTGACCACGTGGTGGAAGTCGTTCATCCGTTCGCGGAACGCCTGCATGTCGGGCAGGAACCGCAGGCCCGGGTAGCCGACGGCCAGGTGCACGTCCCGCGACCGGAACGCGACGTGCCCGGGCGGCGCCGTGCCGCCCTCGGCGGCGGCCGGGGAAAGCAGGCTGAAGTAGCCGCCACCGGCGCGGCGGCGGACCACCTGCACCTCGCCCCGCACCAGCATCTCGCCGTACCGGATCCGGTCGGCCTCCCGGGCGATGCCGTCGAGCACCGTGCCGAGCACGGGCGTGTAGAAGTCGGCGAAGTCCGGCTCCAGGAACACCTGCGTCAGCGGCTTGAGGCTGCGGGTCCGCCACGCTTCCTGCAACGCGTAGGACGGGAAGCCCCACAGGTTGTCCGGCCGCGACGCCGAATCCGACCGGATCCGGCGGGCGCGCGGCAGCTGCGAAACGCGGGTCAGGTACTCGTAGGTCTCCCACGGGTGGGCCAGGTTGGACAGGACGCGGATGTCCTCGGCCGGCACGTCGCCGGCGATCCGCAGGTAGTCGACGGTGACGAAGGAGCCCATTCCCCCGCCGACGCTGACGAACGGGACGTCCTGCACCGGGATGCCCGCGCCGGCCACCATTTCGTCGGTCCACATGGCACTCGTGTCCAGCAGGGGCGGGACGGCTCGCGCGGTCGGCAGCTGCGGCGGGGCCACGGCATCGGTCGTGTCAGTCACTTTCACTCACCGGCTCACTGTTCTGGTCGCTCCGGGGAACATTCACTCGCAAGAGTGACGGCGACGCCGTCGGCGCACCGTTCTCCGAGCGTCACACGTCGAGGTCGGCGGCCGGTTCTTCGAGCAGCTGGCCGATGCTCGAAGCGGGCTCGACACCCAGCTCGTCGCGGAAGATCCGCTGGTAGTCGGCGAAGTAGGAAAGCGCTTCCTGCTGGTTTCCCTGCACGAGGCAGGCCCGGATGAGCGTCTGGTGTGCACTGTCGCGCAGGGAATCCGCCTGCACCAGCGCCAAAGCCGTGCAGACCGCCGCGCCCGGCAGGCCCGCGCCGGCCAAGCGGCGGGACAGGGTCTCCAGCGCGGCCAGCCGGAGCTGGTGGTACCGGATCTGGTAGTCCAGCAGCCATTCGTCGTCCAGGTCGGGCAGGAGGTCGTGGTGGAAGCCGGCGTCGAGGGCCTCGTTGCACAACGCCGCGGGCAGCGGCCCTTCGGTGGCGAGGATCCGGTTGGCCAGCGCGGTCGTCTCCTCCAGGTCGATCCGCAGCCCGCCGGCGAGCCGCAGGTACGAGCCGCGCACGACGATCAGGCCGGGACAGGTCCGCTCCAGCCGGTAGATGACCGTGCGTAGATTGGCGTGGGCGCGCGCGGTGGTGGCATCGGGCCACAGCAGGTGCGCAATCTGGCGCCGGGCGACCGAGCCGGAGTGGCACACGAGGACGGCGACGAGCCGCTGTCCGGTGGTGCTGACGTCGAGCAGCTCTCCCCGCAGCACGAGCCGGAACCCACCGAGCAGGCTCAGTTCACCCACGGGAGCAGCCTCTTCGGACGTCCCGATCGGACGCTCCGGCGCGGACGGCCAGACCTGCGCATCCGGGCGGAAGACAGCGGACCGGGTGGTGGTGACGTCGACGAGCATGGGTTGTCCCCCAAACGCAAGGGTCGGAAATGGTTTCGTGGAGTACGGAGACACCACGCCGCGGGACCGTTACATGATCACGGGATTCTCACGATCCGTACACGGACAGCCGGGAAATCCGTTGAGCCGACCGGAAAAAGCGCGTATTCGTCACCAAAAGTAGTCGTTTGGCGGTTTCGAAGACCGGGTACTCTTCCGCGTCGCCGCTGTCCCTCGGACGCGGCCGCGCGCGACTGTCCTTTGTGGTCGGTGGCGGCGCCGCAGCCGGCTCAGGACGCGAGCCGATCCGGGAAGCCGAACGCGACGACCAGCGCCGGGTCGTGGAACTCGACCACGCCGGAGACGCCGGTGGCCGTCGCGGTCAGCACCACGACGCCGTGCGCCCGGAGGACGCCGCCGGCGTCCCGGTGGTACACGGCGGCGGCCGGCTGGCCGTTGGCCGTGGTGGCGCTCATCCGCCAGTCGCCCGGTTCGCCCAGGACGTAGGTACCGAGCAGCCGCAGGCACTTCGCCCGGCCCGCGTACCAGTCGCGGAACGGGGTGGCCTCCAGCGTCGCGTCGGTGCGCAGCACCTGCGCCAGCAGTCCGGCGTCGGCGCGTTCGAACGCGGCGATGTAGCCCTCGAGCAGCGCGCGTGCCCGCGGGTCGGCCGGTTCGAGCAGGTCCTCGGCCGGGGCGCCGAGGTCGTCCAGCCGGGCCCGGGCGCGCTGCAGGCCGCTCTTCACCGCCGCCGTGGTGGTCCCGAGGATCCGGGCCGTTTCCGGTGCGGTGAACGCCAGCACCTCCCGCAGGAGCAGGATCGCGCGCTGCCGGGCCGGCAGGTGCTGCAGGCTGACGATCAGCGCGAGCCGCACGGACTCGCGCGCGACCACCGTCGCCGCCGGATCGGCGACCCG
>NZ_MUMI01000417.1 GCF_002155975.1 Amycolatopsis kentuckyensis | reverse complement strand
GCTCGGCGGCGCGGCCCAGCGGGCTTGCCCGAGCTGCTCCAAGGCGCCAGGCCGCCCGCATCATCGCCCCCGCCCGGCCGCCGGCGGGCCGCACCGGCGCCGCCCGGCCTTGGTCGGGCCGATGCCGCCCGGGCCGCACCGGCGCTGCCCGCGGGCCTCGGTCGGGCCGATGCCGCCCGCCCACCGCCGCCACCCGACCACTTGCCCCGGCGCAGCTCACCGAGGCCGCCCGCACCCCCAGTTCCCCGGCTCAGCTCACCGGTGCCGCTGCAGGTCCTCGGGGGTGTCGATGTCGTCCGCTTCGCCCCGTTCCGCCGGGATCTCCGTCACCTTCAGCCCGCCCAGGACCCGGCGCAGGGCCGCGTTCTCCGCTTGCTCCGGGACCGCCGCCCGCAGGGCCGCGAGGCGCCAGGCGCCCAGGAGCCACTGCCGCTCCCCCGCGGCGTCCACCAGGACCGCACCTTCGCCGTCGCCGATCGACGCCACCAGCCTGTCCACTGTGGACCGGCGGACGCCCGGGAGGTCGGCCGCCAGCACCACCACCGCGTCGACGTCGTCGGGGACGAACACCAGCCCTGCCGCCAGGGCCGCCACCGGTCCGGTGCCCGGCACCGGCTCGCGGGTCCACACCACGTCGAAGCCGGGCCGCCGCGGGCCGACCGCGATCACCCTCTCGGCGCCCTCCAGGGCGTGGATCGCGCGGGCCAGCAACGGTTTGCCGCCCACCGTCAGCGCCGGCTTGTCCACACCGGACAGCCGGCGGGCCGCACCCCCGGCCACCACGATCCCCGCGTAGCGCACCGGGGCACCCTAGCGGCCCAGCACGAGGTAGGTGAAGCCCAGCACGCCCCGGTACTCCCGGACGTACTCCCGCAACCGCCGGTCGAGCCATTCCCGCACCTCCGGGGCGCGCGGGCCGTCCGGGGCGGTCATCAGCCACTCCGCCCAGCCGGCCCGCGACGTCGACTCGAAGTCGTCCCATTCGAGCTGGTCGGCGGTGCTGAAGTGCAGCACGCGCCAGCCGGCGCCGGCCGCGGCGTCGAGCAGCTCCGGCAAGGTCAGCATGTCCGGGCCGAAGATCTCGAGGGCCGCCGGGCCCGGCGGGGCCGCCCAGAAGCCGTCGCCGTAGAGCAGCCTGCCCGACGGCCGCACCACCCGGGCGAGCGCTTCGAGCGCCGCCTTCGTCGAGCCGAAGATGTGGGCGGCACCGATGCAGAACGCCCGTTCGGCCGGAACGTCCCAGGTCGCGGCGTCCGCCGAGGTGAACTCCGCCGCCAGGCCACGCGCCGCGGCCGCCGCCCGGCCCCGCGCCAGCCCCGTCTCGTCGGTGTCGACGCCGGTCCCGCGCAGGCCCGGTGCCCGGTCGAGCGCCCGCAGCAGCAGCTCGCCCCAGCCGCACCCGAGGTCGACGAGGTGCCCGCCGGCCAGGGCCATCCGGTCGAGCAGCAGCTCCGCGTGCGGCTCGGACAGGGGCGTGTTCCAGCGCATCCGGGTGCGCCGCAGCGCGTTCAGTTCGTCGTCCACCGGGCGATCCTGTCGCCCGGACGGCGACCGCGTCGACCGGGTTTCGCGGATACTCGTCCCATGACCTACGTCGCCGACCCACGCGTGGACGCCTACATCGACGCCCTGCCCGCGTGGCAGCAGGCGATCTGCCGGGAGGTCCGCAAGCTGGTGCACGCGGCCGACCCCGAGGTCGCCGAGACGATCAAGCGCACCCGGCAGCCGTACTTCGTGCTCGAGGGCAACGTCTGATCACCGCCGGGCACGGCAACAAGACCGCGCGGGCGGCTGGCGCAAGCTCAAGGCCGCGGCGGTCAGCCGACCAGGCGCGTCGCGTACGGCATGATCCCGCCGTAGCGCACCGGGGCGACCCGGACCCGCAGGCCGGACTGGGGTGCCTCGACCATCTGCCCGCCGCCGAGGTAGAGCGCGACGTGGTGGATGCCGCCCGGACCACCCCAGAACAGCAGGTCGCCGCGGCGCATCTGGGACAGCGGCACCTGCCGGCCCGACGAGTACTGGTAGCCGCTGTAGTGCGGCAGCGACCGGATCCCGGCGAAGGCGTAGATCATCAGGCCGGAGCAGTCGAAGCCGATCTTGTTGTAGTCGCCGTAGCGGTCGGCGACGCCGCCGTCGCGGATGCCGCGGGTCGGGCCGCTCGCGTTGCCGCCGCCCCACGCGTACGGCATGCCGAGTTTGGACAGCGCCCGCGCGATCACCGCCTCGACCGACGTGCCGGCCGGGCCCGACGGTGCCGGCCGGCCCGAAGGACGGCCGCCGCCCCCGGCCGCGGCGAGCGCGGCCTGCCGGGCGCGTTCCTCGTCCTCACGCTGTTTCTGGGCGAGCCAGTCCTGGTACCGCTGCCGCTGCCCCTGCAGGCCGCTGACCTTGGCCTGGGCGGTGTAGAGCTGCTGCTCGACGTCGGTCTTGTCCTTCTCGAGCCGGGCGTTCTGGGCGGCTTGGCCGTCCTGGGCCTGCTCGGCGGTGGTCCGCGCGGCGTCGGCGCTGCTCTTCGCCCGGCGGGCCGCGTCCTGCTTCTGCCGGGCGATCTCGGCGGCCTTGCGGGCGGCGGCGTCCTTGTTGGACTTGTCGGTCTGGGCCTGCTGGAGCCGGTCGAGGGCGTTGAGCCGGTCGCCGCCGACGGCGTCGAGCAACTGCGCGCGGGCGAGCATGTCCTTGGGGCTGTCCGCGCTCAGGTACGCCGAGAGCGACCCGACCGTGCTGCCCTGCTGGAAGCTCGCGGCGGCGAACGTCCGGAGGTCGGCCCGGGCCTTCTCGATGGCCGACGAAGCCGCGTCCGCCTCGGTGCGCGCGGCCTTCGCGTCGTTCTCCGCCTGCGCCGCGTCGTCCTGCGCGGTCTGCAGGTCGACCAGGGCCTTGTTGGCCTGTTCCTGCTTGAGCTCGACGTCGTCCTGCAGCTGGGTCAGCTTCTGCTCGGCCTGGGCCAGCTGGTTGGTCAGCCGGCCGACTTCACCGGCCTTCGCGTTGGCGTCGGCCTTGCCGGCCTGGATCTCGGAGTCGCTGGGGTTGGGCGGGGGCGGGGGCACCGCGAGGCCGGTCCCGCCCGCGCCGAACAAGATCACGAGCGTGAGCGTGCTCACGCTGAGTCCCCGGCGGACGCGCGGCGCCCTCGGATCCCGGCACCGTCCTAACAAGACCGCCACCTCCGCTCACCAGCGCACACCGCGTGTCACTGCAGTCACACCACTATCACAAGCATCAGCGGAAACTTACACAACGTAGGCACCAATTCCCCTCATTGAGGGACCCCGGGATCAGATGGCGCAGCCCACACCGCGTGTCGTCTTGTCCGTTAAACAGGACACGCGTACTGTTTGAAGCACCGCGAGGTGTGCCATCCCCGTTCCGGACCTACGGTGGGGGTGCGCAAGACTCGCCCCACCGAACCGACCGAACTGACCCGGGACTCCCTGCCGCGACGGAGCGGCGTCCCCGCCACTGGAGTTAGACGTGACCTCACCCGCCAGCAAGGACAGCTTCGGCGCCAAAGACACGCTGAAGGTCGGTGACGCCTCGTACGAGGTGTTCCGCCTGAACAAGGTCGAGGGCGCCGAGCGCCTGCCGTACAGCCTGAAGATCCTGCTCGAGAACCTGCTGCGCACCGAGGACGGCGCGAACATCACCGCCGACCACATCCGCGCGCTCGGCTCGTGGGACCCGAACGCCGACCCGTCGATCGAGATCCAGTTCACGCCGGCCCGCGTGATCATGCAGGACTTCACCGGCGTCCCGTGCGTCGTCGACCTGGCCACCATGCGCGAGGCGGTCACCGACCTCGGCGGCGACCCCGACAAGGTCAACCCGCTCGCCCCCGCCGAGCTGGTCATCGACCACTCGGTGATCATCGACGTCTTCGGCCGTCCCGACGCCTTCGAGCGCAACGTCGAGATCGAGTACGAGCGCAACCGCGAGCGCTACCAGTTCCTGCGCTGGGGCCAGGGCGCCTTCGACGAGTTCAAGGTCGTCCCGCCGGGCACCGGCATCGTGCACCAGGTCAACATCGAGCACCTCGCCCGCACGGTCATGAGCCGCAACGGGCAGGCCTACCCCGACTCCTGCGTCGGCACCGACTCGCACACCACCATGGTCAACGGCCTGGGCGTGCTGGGCTGGGGCGTCGGCGGCATCGAGGCCGAGGCGGCCATGCTGGGCCAGCCGGTGTCGATGCTCATCCCGCGCGTCGTCGGCTTCAAGCTGACCGGCGAGATCCCGGCCGGCGTCACCGCCACCGACGTCGTGCTGACCATCACCGAGATGCTGCGCCGCCACGGCGTCGTCGGCAAGTTCGTCGAGTTCTACGGCGAGAGCGTCGCCGAGGTGCCGCTGGCCAACCGCGCCACCATCGGCAACATGAGCCCGGAGTTCGGCTCGACCGCGGCGATCTTCCCGATCGACGACGAGACCGTCCGCTACCTCAAGCTGACCGGCCGCTCGGCCGAGCAGGTCGCGCTGGTCGAGGCCTACGCCAAGGAGCAGGGCCTCTGGCACGACCCGTCGCGCGAGGCGGCCTACTCCGAGTACCTCGAGCTGGACCTGTCGACGGTCGTCCCGTCGATCGCCGGCCCGAAGCGCCCGCAGGACCGCATCGAGCTGTCGGACGCGAAGTCGGCGTTCCGCAAGTCGATCCACGACTACGTGGACGGCGAGGACACCACGCCGCACACCAAGATGGACGAGGCTTCGGAGGAGTCCTTCCCGGCCAGTGACGCCCCGTCGCTGTCCTTCGCCGAGGACGACGCCGCCCCGGTCACCAGCTCCGCCGCGAACGGCGCGTCGGGCCGCCCGAGCAAGCCGGTCAAGGTCAGCACGGCCGACCGCGGCGAGTTCGTCCTCGACCACGGCGCCGTGGTGATC
>NZ_MUMI01000416.1 GCF_002155975.1 Amycolatopsis kentuckyensis | reverse complement strand
ATCGGCGGCCTGTGGGGCTGCCCGGTCGCGGTGGACAACGACGTCAACGCGATGGCGCTCGGCGAGCGGCACGCCGGGGTGGCCCGCTCGACCGACGACCTGATGTTCGTCAAGATCGGCACCGGGATCGGCTGCGGGATCGTGCTCGGCGGCAAGGTCTACCGCGGGGTCGCGGGCACGGCGGGCGACATCGGGCACATCCGGCTCGACGACTTCGGCCCGACCTGCGCGTGCGGCGAGGTCGGCTGCCTGGAGGCCTACTTCGGCGGGGCCGCGCTGGCCCGCGACGGGCTGGCCCTGGCCCGCAGCGGCCGGTCGGCGCACCTGGCCGAGGCGGCCGCCGAGCGCGGCGCGGTCACGGCCCGTGACGTCGGCCGGGCCGCCGCGGCGGGCGACTCCGGCGCGGTCAACCTCATCCGCGACGGCGGGCGGCGGCTCGGCCAGGTCATCGCCTCGCTGGTCTGCTTCATCAACCCGGGCATGGTGGTGATCGGCGGCGGGGTGGCCCAGCTCGGGCACCAGCTGCTCGCCGAGGTGCGCAGCGCGGTCTACCGGCGCTCGCTGCCGCTGGCCACCGGGAACCTGCCGATCGTGCTGTCCGAGCTGGGTGAGACGGCGGGCGTGATCGGGGCCGCGTGGTCGGCCACGGACCGGGCTTTCACGCTCAGCAGCTGAACCTTCGCGTGACCGAGCGTTGCTGAACGCGTCCACAGTGTAACGTCAAGATCGAGCAGACTTTTGCACGTAGTGAGCGAAAGTCTGTCCGGTTTCGCACGTCTATCCGGGTGAAAACCCGACTTAACGCACCGGTATCACCTTGACGAGTGATGCCAGTCACCCTACTTTCGCTGCCTGAGCGACAAAGTGCGTTCAGTAGCCAGCGCAAGATGGGGGCACCGTGGCCGTCACCGGAACGAGGCGAGCCGGCTCGGCGAGCCCGCGTACGGCGAACCTGGCCGCGGTCCTGCGGGCGCTGCGCACCGGCCCGCTCTCGCGCACCCAGCTGGCGGCCCGCTGCGGGATCGCGAAGTCCGCGGTTCCCGGCCTGCTCACCGAACTCGCCGAGCGCGGCCTGGTCCGGCCCGCCGGGGTCCTCCCCGGCAACGGACGGCCGAGCCGGCTGGTCGAACTGCACGGCGAAGACGCGTACGCGCTGGCGCTGGGCATCGAGGCCGACCGGCTGTCGGTCCTGGTCACCGATCTGTCGGGCCGGGTCCTGGCCGACCGCGCCGAGGCCGTCGACGTCGCCGCGCTCGGGCTCCAGAGAGGCATGGACGAGCTCGGCCGGCTGGCCCAGGCGGTCCTGCCCGGCCCGCCGGTCGGCGTCGCGATCTCGGTGCCCGGGCTGGTCGACTCGGCCGCCGCCGTGCTGCGGTTCGCGCCGGCGCTGCGCTGGCGGGACGCCGAAATCGCCGGTCTCATGGCGGCCCGGCTGGGCGTCCCGGTCGACGCCATCGCCGTGGACAACGACGCCAACCTCGGTGCCCTCGCCGAATCGGTCGCGGGCACCGGCACCGAGGTCTTCTACCTCGGCGGCGGCACGGCCGTCGGCGGCGGGTTCGTCTCCGGCGGCACGATCCTGCGCGGCGCGCGCGGCTTCGCGGGCGAGGTCGGGCACATCGCCGTCGACCCGTCCGGCGAACGCTGCGCCTGCGGCCGGACGGGCTGCCTGGAGACGAAGGCGAACCTGGCCGCCGTCCTGCGCGCGGCCGCGGCTCCCGGCGACCCGCTGCACGACCCCGCGCCCGGCGTCGAAGGCCGCGTCGCCCGGCTCAAGGACCGCATCCGGCTGGGCGACCAGCGCGCGGTGACGGCGGTCCACGAACTCGGTGTCGCGCTCGGCATCGCCCTGTCCACTGTGGTCGACGTGCTCGACCCGGAGGTCGTCGTGCTCGGCGGCTACTTCGCGGAACTGGGGGAGTGGCTGGTCGAACCGGTCCGCGTCGAACTCGCCGCCCGGCCACTGGGCCAGGCGCGGGTCGTGGCGTCCGGGCTCGGCCTGCAGGCACCGCTGCGGGGCGCCGCGCACCTGGCGGCCGAGCGGCTGTTCGCGAACCCGACGCTCGCCGAGGAGGCCACCGTATGAGCCTGCTGTCCGTCCGCGGGATCGTTAAGACGTTCCCCGGCGTCCGCGCCCTCGACGGCGTCGACCTCGACGTCGAACCCGGCGAGGTGCACTGCCTGCTCGGCCAGAACGGCGCCGGGAAGTCGACGCTGATCAAGGTCCTCTCCGGCGCGCACCAGCCCGACACCGGCGAAATCACCTGGCAGGGCGAACCGGTGACGCTCGGTTCGCCGGTCGACGCCCTGCGGCTGGGCATCGCCACCATGTACCAGGAGCTCGACCTCGTGCCCGGGCTTTCGGTGGCGGACAACATCTTCCTCGGCCACGAGCGCGCCCGCTTCGGCTTCACGCGCATCTCGCAGGCCCGCGACGAAGCCGCCCGCCTGATGGCCCGGCTCGGTCATCCGGACATCCGGCCGTCGACCGAGGTCGGCAAGCTCTCCGCCGCCGGGCAGCAGCTCGTCTCGATGGCGCGCGCGCTCGCCCACGACGCCCGGCTGCTCGTGATGGACGAACCCACCGCCGCGCTGGCCGGTGAGGAGGTCGACAACCTCTTCCGGATCGTCGGCGAGCTGACCGCCGACGGCGTCGCGGTCGTCTACATCTCGCACCGGCTCGAAGAACTGCGCCGGATCGGGCACCGGGTGACCGTGCTCAAGGACGGCCGGACCGTCGGCACCGGGCTCGACGCCGCCGCGACGCCGACCGCCGACCTGGTCGCGCTGATGGCCGGGCGCAAGGTCGAGACGGTCTTCGGGCCGCGCCACGACGGCCACGCCCGGCCGGAGACCGCCCTCGCCGTCGAGCACCTCTCCCGGACCGGCGAGTTCGAGGACGTGAGCTTCACCGTCCACGCCGGCGAGGTCGTCGGCATCGCCGGCCTGGTCGGCTCCGGGCGCAGCGAGCTGCTGGAGACGATCTTCGGTGCGCGCAAGGCCGACCGCGGAACCGTGACGGTGCAGGGCAAACCGCTCGGTCCCGGCGTCCGGGCGGCGGTCAGGGCGGGCATCGGCCTCGCCCCGGAGGAGCGCAAGAGCCAAGGCCTGCTGCTGGACCTGCCGGTGGTGCACAACGTCACCCTGGCCAGCCTCGGCCGGTACGCGAAGCTCGGTTTCACCGAGCGCGCCAAGGAGCTCGAGGACGCCGGCGCGAGCCTGCGCCGGCTCGACCTGCGGCCCGCCGATCCGCGGCGGATCGTCCGCACGCTGTCCGGCGGCAACCAGCAGAAGGCCGTGCTCGCGCGGTGGCTGGTCCGCGGGTGCCGGGTGCTGCTGCTCGACGAGCCGACGCGCGGCGTCGACGTCGGCGCCCGCGCCGAGCTGTACCGGCTGATCGACGAGCTGGCCGCGACCGGTGTCGCGATCGTGCTGGTGTCCAGCGAAATCCCCGAGGTGCTCGGGCTGTCCGACCGGGTGCTGGTGCTGCGCGAGGGCCGCGTCCTCGCCGACCGGCGCTCCTCCGGGCTGACCGAGGCCGAGGTGCTCGACGTGATTCTCGAGGGGAGCGCGGCATGACCGAAACCCAAGCACCGCCCCAGGAAGCGCTGCCCGCCGAACGGAAGCGGTTCACCTTCTCCGCCGACCCGCGGCTGCTCGGCCTGGCCGGGGTGCTCGTCATCCTGTGCCTGGTCGGCCAGTTCACCCGGCCGGAGCTGTTCTTCACCGAAAGCAACATCTCGACGATCCTGCGGCTGGCCGCGGCGATCGGCGTGGTGAGCGTCGGGATGACGTTCGTGATCATCAGCGGCGGCATCGACCTGTCGGTCGGCTCGATGGTCGGCCTGGCCGGCGTCTGGCTGACGACCCTGGCGACGCAGTCGTACGGGCCGTGGGTGATGGTCCTCTGTGGACTGGCGGTGGGCCTCGGCTGCGGGCTGGTCAACGGCGTCCTCGTCGCGTACGGCAAGGTCGTGCCGTTCATCGCCACCCTGGCGATGTACGTCTCGGCGCGCGGGCTCGCCGAGCGGATCAGCGGCCGGCGCACCCAGGTCGTCGCCGACCAGGACTTCCTCGCCTTCTTCCGGGGCGGGTTCCTCGGCATCCCGACGCTGATCTGGCTGTTCGCGCTGGTCTTCGCGGTCGGCTGGGTGGTGCTCAACCGCACCACCTTCGGCCGCCGGACGTACGCGGTCGGCGGCAACGCCGAGGCCTCGCGCCTGGCCGGCATCAACGTCAAGCGTCACCTCGCGCTCGTCTACGGCGTGGCCGGGCTCTGCTGCGGGATCGCCGCGCTGATGGTCGTCGCGCGGACGACGGCGGGCGCGTCGACCAACGGCATGTTCTACGAGCTCGACGCGATCGCGGCGGTGGTCATCGGCGGCACGTTGCTGACCGGCGGCCGCGGCTCGCTCATCGGCACGCTCGTCGGCGTGCTGATCTTCACGGTGCTGTCGAACATCTTCACGCTGAACAACCTGGACACCGACATCCAGAACATCGCCAAGGGCGTGATCATCGTGCTCGCCGTGCTCTTGCAGTTCCGGGCCAGGAAAGCCAGGACCGGTAGTCAGTAACCACCGATGGAGGTCATCATGGCCGAACACCCCTTCCTCGGCCGCCGGGGATTCCTGCTGGGCGGGGCCGCCGTCGGCGCCGGTGCGCTGCTGGCCGGCTGCACGGGGAACACGCCGGCGAACTCGGAGTCGAACGCGCCGGTCGCCAACGCGGGCAACAACGCCCAGCCGGGCAAGCCGATCACCATCGGCTTCTCCGCCCCGGCCGCCGACCACGGCTGGATCGCGGCGATCACCAAGAACGCCAAGGCCCAGGCGCAGAAGTTCAGTGAGGTGAAGTTCAACGCCACCGAGGGCACCAACGACGTCAACCAGCAGATCTCCCAGGTGGAGACGCTGATCAACGCCAAGGTCGACGTCCTGGTGATCCTGCCCTTCGACGGCAAGGCGCTCACCGCGGTCGGCCAGCAGGCGATGGACGCGGGTATCCCGGTGATCAACCTCGACCGCGTCTTCGACACGCCGCTGGCCTATAGAACGTGGATCGGCGGCGACAACTACCGGATGGGCGTCAACGCGGGCAACTACATCGCCGCGGAGCTCAAGAAGAAGAACGTCGCGAACCCGGTCATCGGCGAGGTCGCCGGGATCGACTCGCTGCCGCTGACCCAGGAACGCAGCAAGGGGTTCAAGGACGCGCTGGGCCGCGCCGGGTTCAAGGTCGGCCCGCGCGTCTCGGCGCAGTTCACGTCGGAGTCGGGCGAGCAGCAGACGGCGAACCTGCTGCAGGGTGCGCCGAAGCTGGACGCGCTGTGGAACCACGACGACGACCAGGGCATCGGCGTCAACGCGGCGATCGACACCGCGGGCCGCAAGGAGTTCATCATGGTCGGCGGCGCCGGCTCGAAGAACATGATGAACCTGATCAAGGCCGACTCCTCGCCGATCAAGGCGACCGTGCTCTACAGCCCGTCGATGGCGTCGACGGCGGTCGCGCTCGCCCGCCTGCTCGGGCAGGGCAAGGGGATCGGCGACCTGGCCGAGCACGACATCCCGGCCGAGATCACCACGTATTCGGCGGTCGTGACCAAGGAGAACGTCGACCAGTACCTCGACGTCGGCTTCGACTCCTGACCACCGGCACCGAAACCAGAGGAGGGGCATGAGCCCGGGACGGGAAACCATCGGGATCGGCATGGTCGGCCACGCGTTCATGGGTGCGGTGCATTCGCACGCCTGGCGCAGCGTCCACCGGTTCTTCGACCCGCCGCTGGTGCCGCGGCTCGCCGTGCTCGGCGGCCGGGACGAGGCCCGGGCCAAGGCCGCCGCGGAGAAGTTCGGCTGGGAGGACGTCGAGACCGACTGGCGGAAGCTCGTCGCGCGGGACGACGTCGGCCTGGTCGACGTCTGCACGCCGGGGGACAGCCACGCGGAGATCGCGATCGCCGCGCTGGCGGCCGGGAAGCACGTGCTGTGCGAGAAACCCCTGGCCAACTCGGTCGCCGAGGCCGAAGCGATGGCCGAGGCGGCGCGGCGGGCCCGGGAACGCGGGGTACGGGCCATGGTCGCGTTCAACTACCGCCGGGTGCCCGCGCTCGCCCACGCCCGGAAACTCGTGGCGGGCGGGGCGCTCGGCGAGATCCGGCACGTGCGGTCGGTGTACCTGCAGGACTGGCTGTCGGATCCGCGGGCGCCGATGACCTGGCGGCTCCGCAAGGAGTCCGCCGGGTCGGGCGCGCTGGGCGACCTGGGCGCCCACATCGTCGACGCCGCCCAGTTCGTCACCGGCGAGGTGATCACCGGGGTCTCGGCGCTGACGAACACCTTCGTCAAGCAGCGGCCGGCCGAGACCGGCGGCACGGACGAGGTGACGGTCGACGACACCGCGTTGTTCCTCGCGCGGCTGTCCGGGGGAGCGGTGGCGACCTTCGAGGCGACCCGGTTCGCGCTGGGCCGCAAGAACGCCATGCGGCTGGAGGTCAACGGGTCGAAGGCCAGCCTGGCGTTCGACTTCGAGTCGATGAACGAGCTGCAGTGGTACGAGGGCAGCGGCACCGAAGCCGGGTTCCGCCGCATCCTGGTCACCGAGCCGCAGCACCCGTACGTCGGCGCGTGGTGGCCGCCGGGGCACCTCCTCGGCTACGAGCACACGTTCACCCACGAGGTCGCCGACCTCCTGGACGCCATCGGCGCGGGCACCGACCCCGAGCCGGGCTTCGACGACGGCCTGCGCGTCCAGCGGGTGCTGGCCGCCGTCGAGCGGAGTGCCGCGGAAGAAGCGAACTGGACGTCGGTGGAGGAGAAATGAGCCGTCCCGTCACGTTGTTCACCGGCCAGTGGGCCGACCTGCCGTTCACCGAGGTCTGCAAGCTCGCCTCGGAATGGGGTTACGACGGTCTGGAGATCGCCTGCTCGGGCGACCACTTCGAGGTGGACCGCGCACTGTCCGAAGAGGACTACGTGCCCGGACGGCTGCGGCTGCTCGCCGACCACGGCCTCAAGGTGTGGGCGATCTCGAACCACCTCGTCGGGCAGGCTGTCTGCGACGACCCGATCGACCACCGGCACCAGGCGATCCTGCCGTCCCGCATCTGGGGCGACGGCGAACCCGAGGGCGTCCGGCAGCGCGCGGCGGCCGAAATGGCCGACACCGCGCGCGCGGCGGCGAAGCTCGGCGTCGACACCGTCATCGGCTTCACGGGGTCGAAGACCTGGAAGTACGTCGCGATGTTTCCGCCGGTCACGCGCGATGACATCGATGACGGTTACGCGGACTTCGCCCGCCGGTGGCACCCGATCCTGGACGTCTTCGACGAGGTCGGCGTCCGGTTCGCGCACGAGGTCCACCCCTCGGAGATCGCCTACGACTACTGGACGACCAAGCGCGCTCTCGAAGCCGTCGACCACCGGCCGGCGTTCGGGCTGAACTGGGACCCGTCGCACTTCGTCTGGCAGGACCTCGACCCGGTCGGGTTCATCCTCGACTTCGCCGACCGGATCTACCACGTCGACTGCAAGGACACCCGCAAGCGCTTCGACGGCCGCAACGGGCGGCTCGGCTCGCACCTGGCCTGGGCGGACCCGCGGCGGGGCTGGGACTTCGTGTCCGTCGGCCACGGCGACGTCCCGTGGGAGGACTGCTTCCGGGCACTGAACTCGATCGGCTACTCCGGCCCGATCTCGGTGGAGTGGGAAGACGCCGGGATGGACCGGCTCCGCGGCGCGGCGGAGGCGGTGAAGTACGTACGCGAGCACCTGTTCGACAAGCCGTCGGCAGCTTTCGACGCGGCTTTCAGCAACCAGAGATGAGGGAGTTCCATGTGCGGTCATGAAGCTGAGCAGCACTCCCGACGAACGTTCCTGAACGTGGCGACAGCGGCCCTCACGGTGGGCGCGGCGGCCATCGCGTTGCCCGGTACCGCGGACGCCGCCACGGCCCGGCGCCGGATCCCGCTCGACAAGATCAGCATCCAGCTCTACTCCCTGCGGTCGCTCCTGCAGAACGATCCCGAAGGCACGCTGTCCGCGCTGGCCGACATCGGCTACCGGAAGGTCGAGCTGGCCGGCACCTACGGGCGCAGTGCCGCCGAGTTCCGCGCCATCCTCGACCGCAACCACATCGAGGCCTCCTCGACGCACGTCGGCATCGACGGCGACCTGAACCAGGCGATCGCCGACGCCAAGGTCCTCGGCAACCGCTCCGTCGTCGTGCCGTACGCGAATTTCGGCACCATCGCCGAGTGGGAAGCCTTCGCGGGCCGCATGAACACCGCCGCGGTCGCCTTCAGGAAGGCCGGGCTGAAGCTCGGCTACCACAACCACGACCACGAGTTCGCCCCGATCGGCGGTGTCGTGCCCTACGACGTGCTCACCGCGAAGACGGACAAGCGGCTCGTGCACCTGGAAATCGACCTGTTCTGGGCGGTGAACGGCGGCGCGGACCCGGTCGGGCTGTTCCGCCGCAACTACCCGCGCGTGCGGCAGTACCACGTCAAGGACCGGACCGCGGACGGGCAGATGGTCGATCCCGGCGCAGGTGTCATCGACTTCCCGCGCATCTTCGCCGCTTCCTGCCACAACATCGCCGAATACATCGTCGAGCACGACCAGCCCGCCGACCCGCTGAACACGGCGAAGGTCGGGTTCGAGTACCTCCGCACCGTGCGCTTCTGACCCCGGGGGAATCCACATGCGAGTGTCACGTCGGTCGATGCTGGCCGGAACCGCCGCGGGCGTGCTCGCGCCCGCGGTCGGGGTGGCTCCGGCGGCGTCGGCCGCGGGCCTCACCCGCCAGCTCACCATCTACGCCGAAGCCCTGCCCGGTGGCCTCTACGGCTACGGCCTCGAGCCGGGCAAGGCCACCATCCCGGGGCCGCTGCTGGAGGTCTACGAGGGCGACACCCTCGAGATCGAACTGGTCAACCGGACCGACAAACGGCTGTCGATCCACCCGCACGGCGTCACCTACGACACCGCGTCGGACGGCGCCCCGCTCAACGCCTCGTTCAACAAGCCGGGCGAGACGCGCACCTACACCTGGCGCACGCGGACCCGGTACGACGCCGGCGGCGGGTTCTGGATGCCGGGCAGCGCCGGGTACTGGCACTACCACGACCACGCGATGGGCACCGACCACGGCACCGCCGGCCTCGCCCGCGGCCTCTACGGCGGGCTGATCGTCCGCAAGCGCGGCGACCTGCTGCCGAGCAAGCAGTACACCGTCGTCTTCAACGAAATGATGATCAACCACGCGATGGCGCCCGACACGCCGATCCTCGAGGCGCGCCTCGGCGAGCGCGTCGAGTGGGTGTGCATCGGGTACGGCAGCCTGCCGCACACGTTCCACCTGCACGGGCACCGCTGGGCCGACACCCGCACCGGGATGCTCCGCGGCGCCGATGACAACGCTGCCATCGTCGACAACAAGAACCTCGACCCCGGCAGCTCGTTCGGCTTCCAGGTGCTCGCCGGCGAAGGTGCCGGGCCCGGGGCGTGGATGTACCACTGCCACGTCCAGACCCACTCCGACGGCGGGATGGTGGGCCTCTTCCTGGTCCGCAACCCCGACGGCAGCCTGCCCGACGGTGCGCAGGACGCGATCGACCGGTTCAAGGAACACAGCCACACCGGGCACGACACGAACCCCGATTCCCGTACGCACGCAGGAGGGGAGCTATGAAACGACGATGGTTCGGCAGGCGCGGCGCGGTCGTGCTCGCCATCGGCTCGGTCCTGGCGGCCGGAGCTCCGCTGATGGCGATGCCCGTGGCCCAGGCCGCGCCCGCCGCGGTGAACGTGCCGGTGAACGTGCTGGTCTTCCACGGCGCGGCGGCCGGCCAGAAGGACCCGGTGCTCCGCGCGGCGGACGCGATCGCGCGGCTGGGCGGGGACAACGGCATCACCGTCACGGCGTCGTCGGACCCCGCCGTGTTCAGCACCGCCAACCTGGCCCGCTACCGCGGTGTCGTGTTCCTGTCCGCGCAGGGCGTCACCCTCAGCCGGGACCAGGAAGGCGCGCTGCAGGCGTACATGAAGGCCGGCGGCGGGTTCCTCGGCATCTCCGACGCGGCCCGCGCGCAGGACTCGTCGCAGTGGTTCACCGGCCTGATCGGCGCGCGCCCGGTCGGCGCCCGGCTCACGCCGGAAGCGGTCGCGTCGGTGACCGCGAGCGGGGAGAACCCGCCCAACGAAACCAAGGAGAAACTGGCCGACAACAACGAAAACACGAAGTGGCTGACGTTCGCGACGACCGGCTGGGCCGCCTACAAGATGGCCGCGCCGGTCGCGATCAGCAGCTACTCGCTGACGTCGGCGAACGACTTCCCGGGCCGGAACCCGAAGAACTGGACCCTCCAGGGCTCGGCGGACGGCAGCACCTGGACCGACCTGGACACGCGCGCGAACGAGACGTTCTCCGAGCCGTTCCAGACCCGGACGTTCACCTTCGCCAACACCACGGCCTACCCGAACTACCGGCTGAACATCACGGCCAACGCCGGGGAGCCGATCATCCAGCTGGCGGACCTCAAGCTGTTCAAGGACACTTCGACCACCCCGCCGCCGCCCGAGCCGGCGCCGCAGCAGGCCGTCGTCGACGTCCTCGACGCCCAGCACCCGGCCACCAAGGGGCTGCCGCAGAACTGGACGCGGACCGACCGCTGGCTCAACTGGGAAACCAACCCGGTCGGCACCGTCCACACGGTCGCGCAGGTCGAGGAGAAGGGCTACCAGCCGGGCGTCGGCGCGAACGGCCCGTTCCACCCGATCTCCTGGTGCCGCGACTACGACGGCGGCCGCTCCTTCTACACCGGCATGGGCCGCACCGAGGGCTCCTACGGTGAAGACCGGTTCCGCGACCACCTGCTCGGCGCCCTGCGCTGGACCACCGGCATGGTGCGCGGCGACTGCCAGGCCGGGATCGCCGCGAACTACAAGGTCGAGCGGCTGACCGGCAAGAACGCCGCCGGGCAGCTCGACCAGATCGGCGAGCCGCACGGGCTGACCGTCGCCCCGGACGGCAAGGTGTTCTACATCGGCAAGGCGGCCTGCCCGACCGGGCCGGTGGTCAGCTGGGACGACCCGAACGTCGGCCTCGGCTGCGGCACGATCCACCAGTGGGACCCCGCCACCAAGAAGGTCAAGCTGCTCACCACCCTGCGGGTGATGGGCAACCGCGGCAGCGGCGACGAGCTCGTCAAGAACGAAGAGGGCCTGCTCGGGATGGTGCTGGACCCGAAGTTCATCGAGAACGGCTGGTTCTACGCCTACTGGATGCCGCACGAGTCGATCGACCGCGACAAGCGGATCGGCAAGCGCACGATCTCGCGGTTCACCTACAACGCGACCGCGCAGACGATCGACCAGGCCACCCGCAAGGACCTGCTGTCCTGGGACGTGCAGATCCACAGCTGCTGCCACGCCGGCGGCGGCATGGCGTTCGACAAGGACGGCAACCTCTACGTCGGGTCCGGGGACAACAACTCCTCCGGCGGGTCGAACGGCTACTCGGGCAACAACTGGACGCTCGAGTACAAGGGCCTTTCGTTCCAGGACGCGCGCCGCACGGCGGGCAACACGAACGACTTCGGCGGCAAGATCCTGCGGATCCACCCGGAGGCGAACGGGACGTACACGATCCCGCAGGGCAACCTGTTCCCGAACGGTCCCGCGGACAAGACGCGCCCGGAGATCTACGTGATGGGCGTCCGCAACATCTCGCGCCTGCAGATCGACCCGGTGCACAACTGGATGACCGCGGGCTGGGTCGGCCCGGACGCGACGTCGCCGAGCCCCGAGCTGGGGCCGGCGAAGTACGAGACGGCCACGATCATCACCGAGGCGGGCAACCACGGCTGGCCGTACTGCATGGGCAACCGGCAGCCCTACCGCGACCGCAGCAGCACCAACGCCGCGGAACTCACCGGCTGGTACGACTGCGACAACCCGGTGAACACCTCGCCGCGCAACACCGGCCTGGTGAACCTGCCGCCGATCAAGGACAACATGATCTGGTACTCGCCGGACGGCGGCGGGCCGGTCTTCCCGAAGCGGCCGGGCTCGTCGATTCCGACGTACAACGCGGCGGACGCCACCTACACCCAGCCGTACCTGCGGGGCGGCGGCCAGGCGATCATGTCCGGGCCGACGTACCACCGCTCGCTGGTCAACACCGGCAGCGGCGTCGCGTGGCCGGAGTACTGGGACAACAAGTGGTTCATCGCCGACGAAGCCAACGCGCAGAACCGCGTCGCGGTGACGGTCGACCCGGCGGGCGTGCCCACGCACCAGCCGCCGGTGTTCGCCGAGACGTTCCGCCAGATCATCCCGGGCGGGTCCGGGGACACCCGGGTGCAGAGCTGGATGGACGCCAAGTTCGGGCCGGACGGCGCGCTGTACGTGCTCGACTACGGCAACGGGTTCTTCTCGCTGGACGCCAACCAGAAGCTGCTGAAGATCAGCTACACGGGCGGCGCGCCGACCCCGGCGCCGGCGGCGTCGTCGACGATGGTGCAGAACAAGGCGCTGACGGCGGCGTTCACCGGCTCGAAGTCCGGTGGCGTGTCCTACCGGTGGGAGTTCGGCGACGGCTCGGTGTCCACCCAGGCCGACCCGCGGCACACCTACCCGCGCACCGGCCTCTTCACCGCCAAGCTCACCGTGACGTATGCGAACGGCGAAACGGTGACGACCCGGGCGTCGGTGAACGTCGGCTGCGCGGTGGCCGACCCGAGCCCGGTGGTGACCCTCGGCGACACGATCACGAAGGTGGTCAACCGCAACGCCGGTGGTGGGTGCACGGTGGACGACTTCCTCGACGACGAAGGCACGTGGAGCACGCACGCGGCGTTCGTCAACCACGTCGAGCAGGCCACCGAGACGCTGTCGGACCTCGGGGTGCTGAACGACGCCGAGGTGACCGAGCTGAACGCGGCCGCCGAGGCGTCACCGATCGGGAAGCCGGGCACGACGGGCTACGAGGCGCTCTTCGACGGCACAGCCGCATCGCTGCGCGCCTGGGAGCAGGCACCTTCCGGGCAGTTCACGCTGCAACCCGACGGGTCCATCCGGGCCGGCGGCGGGCTGGGCATGCTGTGGTACGCGCAGCGGCAGTACGGCGACTTCTCGGTGAAGGTGCAGTTCAAGGACATCGCACCCGATCCGAACCGGGCCAACAGCGGCGTGTTCGTCCGGTTCCCGGATCCGCGGACACCGCTCGACCAGCGGCCGCCGGGCAGCTGCGGGACGGTCGGGTCGGCGCGGACGTCGCAGGCCTGGGTGGCCATCTACTGCGGCCACGAGATCCAGATCTACGACGGCGACACCGGCGAGCCGCAGAAGACCGGGTCGGTCTACAACTTCGACCCGCGCCCGATCGACCAGGCGGGCGCGCGGCCGAAGGGGACGTGGAACGAGTACGAGATCAAGGTCGTCGGGCAGCACTACACGATGACCCGCAACGGCGTGGTGATCAACGAGTTCGACAACACGCCCGGGCAGCAGTCGTCGCGCGCGGGTGACCCGCCGACCGACCTGCGGCAGTTCGTCAGCGGGTTCATCGGGCTGCAGAACCACAGCGACAACGACCTGATCGAATTCCGCAACATCCGGGTGCGGCAGCTGTAGCGAGATGGGGGCCGGGTTCCCGCCCGGCCCCCATCCTTCCCAGGAAGGGTTCCCCGCGATGTCCCCACGACTGATCGCCCTGCTGCTGACGGCGTTCCTGGCGGTGCTCGGGCTGGCGACGCCCGCGGCGGCGGCCCCGGTCCAGACGCTGACCTGGACCGGGAACAACAGCACCACCGAATACGCGTCGGCGCCCACCGGCGCCCTGCCCGGCGAGACCACCGTCGTCTTCGAGAACAGCGAAGCCACCGGCAACACGACCGGGATGTCGCACACCCTGACGTTCGACACGACGACGCCGGGCTACAACCACGACGTCTCGCTGAACATCCTGGCCAACCCGTTCGACCCGCAGGACGGGCGGCACGAGGCCGTCGTGACGCTCACGCCCGGCAAGTACCGCTACTACTGCACCATCCCCGGGCACACCGCGATGGTGGGCGAGTTCGTCGTCTCCGACGGCACCGGCGACACGACCCCGCCGACGGTGACCGCGGCGGTGGCGGGGGATCGCGATCCTTCGGGCAGCTACGTCGGGTCCGCCACGGTCTCGCTGACCGCGACCGATACCGGATCCGGCGTGGCGTCGGTCGAGTACCAGCTCGACGGCGGCACGTGGACCGCTTATGCGGCGCCGGTGGTGGTGACCGCCGCCGGTGCGCACATGCTGCACTACCGGGCCACCGACGTCGCCGGCAACACGTCGGAAGAAGGGATGGCGCACTTCACGGTCGTCGCGCGGCCGGGGGACACGACCGCACCCGCGGTGAGCGCCGCGATCACCGGCACCCAGGACCCGGCGGGCAACTACCTCGACGTCGCGACGGCCCGGATCACGGCCACCGACGCGGATTCCGGCGTGGCTTCGGTGGAGTACCAGCTGGACGGCGGCTCCTGGACCGCGTACACCGCTCCGGTCGCGGTGACCGCGGCGGGGACGCACATGCTGCACTACCGGGCCACCGACGTCGCGGGGAACGTGTCGCCGGAGGGCATGGCCCACTTCACCGTGGTCCGGAGCGACACGACGCCGCCCGCCGTGTCGGCCTCGGTGGCCGGCACGCAGGACGCCGACGGCAACTACGTCGGCAAGGCGACGGTTACGGTGACCGCTTCGGACGCGGGTTCCGGGGTCGCCGCGGTCGAGTACAAAGTGGACGGTGGGGTGTGGACCGCCTACGCCGCGCCGGTTCCGGTCTCCGCGGCCGGGGCGCACACGGTGGGCTACCGCGCTCGCGACGTGGCCGGCAATGCGTCCGCGGAGGGTGCGGTGTCGTTCACCGTGGTCGCCGGCGGGGACACGACGGCACCGTCGGTCGCGCTCCAGGTCACCGGGAAGCAGGACGGCGGCTGGAACTACGTGGGCTCGGCGACCGTGACGGTGACCGCCACCGACGCGGAGTCCGGTGTGGGCTTCATCGAGTACAAAGTGGACGCTTCGGCGTGGACCAGGTACGCGGCGCCGGTGGTCGTTCCGGCGCTCGGGGCGCACACCGTGCGGGCCCGGGCCACGGACGTCGCCGGCAACGTCTCGGCCGAGCTGACGGGGGTGTTCACGGTGGTCGCGGCCCCGCCGCCGCCGGATGCCTGCCCGGCCTCGGACACGCGGGAGACGGTGGTGATCGGTGGGATCGACAGCCAGGTGGAGAACGTCGACACCGGTAACGGCTGCACGATCAACGACGTCATCGACGAGAACGCGGAGTACGCGTCCCACGACCGGTTCGTGAAGCACGTGAAGGCGGTGACGCAGGAGCTCGTGGCCAACGGCGTGCTGTCCCCGGGCGACCGCAACCGCATCGTGACGGCGGCGGTCGAGTCCGGCGTCGGCGGCGGTTTGGCACCGGCGGACGGGGGTAAGCGGAAGGCTTCGGCCCGTACCTAGTGAAAAGAGTGACGGATGCCCGCGTTGACCCGCGTTCTCGGAGCGGTGACCGCCGCCTACAGCGCCACGATCATCGCCGCGCCGCGCGTACTGGCGAAACCGTGCGGCCTGACGACCCCGGCCGGCGGGGTCACCGCGGGCGTCCGGACCCTGATCGCCGGCATCGGCGCCCGCGACGCGGCCATCGGCCTGGCGATGCTGTTCGCGCCGGAGGGCAAGCCGCTCCAGGTCGCGCTCGCGGCCCGGGTGGTCTCCGGCGCGGCGGACGCGGTGGTGTTCGGCACCGGCTTGCCGGACCGGTCGGCGCGCCCGAAGGTGGCGGCGTTCGCGGCTGGCTGGGCGGCCCTGTGCGCGGCGTCGGCGTTGGTTCGTTGACGGGTCTCGCCGTGCGCCCGAGCCACCACGGCCGCCGGGTTCGGGCGGTCGCGTCCGCGGGACGTGGCCGTCAGACCTCCGAAGCCGACGAGTTCTCGGCCGCGAACCGCGCCAGTTCGGCGCGGTCGCGGACCGAGGTCTTCATCAGCAGGGCCGCCACGTGCTTTTCCACCGTGCGCGGGGAAATGTGCAGCCGCGCCGCCAACGCCTTGTTGCTGAGCCGGAACGCCAGCAGCTCGAAGACCTCGTACTCGCGCAGGGTGACGCCGATCGCGCGCAGGCTCTCGGGCACCCGCTCGGTGCCCGTGCGGCGCTGCTGCACCGACGCCCCGGCCCGGCGCAGGAGGGCGCGGCACGCGCTGGCCACCGGGATCACGTCCGCGCCGTGGAAGTGGCTTTCGGCTTCGCGAAGCCATTCCGCCGGTTCGCCCCAGCCGTCGTCGACGGCGGGCTCCGCGGTCAGGCGCAGGCCCAGCGGGCGGGCCACACCGAACGGGGCGGCCGCCTGGGCCGCGCGCCGCATCGCCGTGGCGGCGGCCTCGTGCGCGTGGTCGCGGCCGTGCAGCACCGCCTCGGCCAGCAGCACGAACTGGCGGTTCCAGCGCATCCCGCCGGTGGCCCCGGCCGCGACGCGCCGGTGGTCGTCCCAGGTCGCGTCCCCGGCGATGACGTCGAGCAGCAGCTTCAGGCCGTGGGTGCCGGCGAGGTGGAACGTGCTCTGCTGCCGCGCCTGGTCGGCGGCCAGGGTGTCCAGCTCGGCGCGCGCGGTCTCGCGGTCCTCCTCCAGCAGCGAGCAGAAGACCTGGGCCAGGCCGCGCGCGAGCGGTGCCTCGGGGCCGGCGTCACCGCCGCCGCGCCGGAAGTCGCCGAGCGCGGTCTCCATCGCCCGGCGGTCGCCGCGGTGTCCCGCCAGCACCGCCTGCGCCATCTGCACGTACCGGCTGACGGCGTACAGCTTGATCCGCGAGGCCTCCGCGTAGCACGCGTCGAGCCGCTGCCCGGCCTCGGCGAACCGGCCG